>CBDUCX010000118.1:0-14409 GCA_965365755.1 uncultured Pleurocapsa sp. | reverse complement strand
TTTCGCAATACTGTGCCTGCTTCTGTTCCCGCAGCAAATACAGGAAAGGAAAAATGAAAGAGACTGGCTGCAACTAAAGCTGCACCAATCAGAGGTGAATAGTATTTTTTGGCGGTAGAGCTATGCTGATTCATAAAATATCTAGCTATTGTTGTTGAGCAAATTTGATAACAGTAGGGAATTAAATTGACGAACTAAACACGCGCCACAAAACCACAAATAGTCAGGAATGGTGCGGTAGGTTTAACAACATCAATTCTTAGCTCAAAAGCTTTTAATTACAGACAAAGACTGCTAAATACCAATACTTTTAAATAACTCAATCATCAAAACTTAATATCAAGTTAATGTAGGATTGCTAATAATCCGAAAAATTACTAATGACAAGTTCAAATACAAGCGATAAACAATTTCAAGTTTGATATTGGTCTTTAAAAGATTAAAGAAAAGGTAATAGGTGTACTTATCAGTACCTAATAATATTAATTGTCTATAAATAAAATTAAAGACAACAATCTACATTATCAAGAAACTAAAGCTTGTCTGCCAAATAAAAAACTAAATATTGAGCTTATGTCGGCTACCATGATTCCAAAAGTTTAAGTATTTATTACTAACTCCTAATTACAACTTTAATTAATTTAACTAGGAACATTTAAACCGTAAAGACCTTGGAATGGCATTAGTGCAAACACGTAAACATTTTTTTAAATACTTGGCAATCTATTTAACTTCTATTAATTGTGGGATACACAATAGAAAATACAAAACACTGTATTTAAGGTGAATGTTAAGTATTTTTAGTGATATGTTCAGTATTAACACCGTGATTTAATTCAAGTACAAAATGTGTTTTTTAGTATTTTCCGTATTAATGAAAGACAAGTTATTTAAGATTCAGTTAAGAGTACTTTGTCCGTATTAATGTAGGCTACATAAAATTTAGGATATTATCTATTTGAGAAACCTTATATCTAATAATATTTACTGAAATTAAAACTCTCAAAAAAAGTAATACGCGATCTTTTTTAGGATCTTTATATGTTATCTCCATATGCAACTGGGAAAAGTGTCCTTGTCCACTCATTACTCATCGCTTACGAGCTATTAACTAAACTTGTCCTAACTGATGAGCATACTGCAATAATAACTTGACTTTCTTGTACGTGTTTTTTGGAACAAAGTGATTAAGAGAAATTAAAGGGTGTTCCAAAATACGGAATTTAATACAAATTAAGTTAGAATACTACATGAGGGATATGGAAGATTTATAACCTTTAATTGGGAATTTGGGATAGACGCTTATGACTGCTTTAAAGTTGACCAAGCAAGACATCGTGGGAATTACAGAAGAAGAAGTAGCTACCATTGCTGGACGGTTAGAACAAGATGAGTACGAAACTCCTTTTGAAGCGTTAGAGGACTGGCACTTACTTAGAGCGATCGCTTTTCAACGAGAAGAGTTAGCCGAACCATATATTCATTTATTGGATATTGAAGCTTACGACGAAGCCTAATTCAGATATTAAATTGTAGGGGCGATTGGCGAATCGCCCTTACTAAATCATGGCATCGTTGCAGAAGGCTAGGTAGGGACAGTAAGCACATTTTTCCATAGTTGGGGTAGCTGCATAGTTACCCTGATGAATTTGTTGTGATAAAATATCGGCTTCAATAGCAATTTCCCTAAAATCCTTGGTGGTAAAACTATGGATCTGATCATGCCGTAGATAAGCGATGTGAGCCTTGGTATATTTCAAAGCTGCTGCATATACCCAGAGTTGAAAACGATGATCTTGAGGTTGCATTAGGCGATCGCTTTTATAGTCTAGTACCCAATCGTTACCCACCAAGTCAATTACACCATTGAAAGTTATCTGATTGAGTTGAAAGCTAATCTGTTGTTCTTTGGCTACGGCAGTATTACGTAGTTGTTGATATGCAGGCAATTTAAAGAATTTGAGAGCTAAAGCGATCGCTTCATTAAATACAGATTGCTCCCAATCTCCTTCGGCAAAGGGTAGCAAGTCTTGAGGGCGAGTAATATTATGTTCTAAGGCTTTATGCACTAAAGTACCAGTCTGCATCCCATAAGCCAAACCTTCTCCTAAACCTGGATGTCCATCAAGATAGTGGAGTTTGAACCGTTGGGGACAACGGGCATAGTCAGTTAGGGCGGTGACGGGAAGTTCTGATAATCCTGAACCGACAGAATTTAAGAGTAAAGTTGGTAAATTTGCCTCCATCCCTGGAGTTTGAGGTACTGGGGGTAAGGCTTTAACATCAGTGTAGGGAATAGTAACAGTTGGTACTTTAGCAGCAGATAAGCCACGCTGGAGGCGGTTTAATTCCCCCTTGTAGGGTTCGGCAGCACTTAAGATTAAATAGTCTCTAGCTCTAGTTAATGCCACGTATAATACTCTAACAGCCTCTTGTCGTTCCTTCTGTTCTTGCAAATATTCGAGCCAGCTATAGAGTACTGGTTTTTGGATTTTTCCGAACTGATTTTTACTTTTTACCGCCACCCCTAATTGAGCATCGAAACGTACCGCATGATGGGACTTGGGGCGTTCTTTACTCAAGTCTGCTACGATAACTAAACCCCACTCCAATCCTTTGGCAGCATAGATCGTCATCAAGGAAACAGCATTAGTGACCCTTAAGACAGGGCGGGGTACGGCAACTTCTTGTTCGTATAATCGTTTGAGACGACGCACTACCCCAAATAAATCATATGTCCCCTGTTCAAGATCTTTGACTAACTGATTAAAACCTTGCCAATCCGCCAGCCTTCTTGACGCACCAGCTAGATTGGCAATTACCGCCGTATATCCCGTAAGACGATCTGCAAGCTGTAAGACACGAGATGGCATTTCCGATTGCCGAGACTTCAATAGCTGCTGCAATACTTTAACTGGATGTAATAATTCCCTAAACTGAGATTGTTGTACTACTGACCACCAGCAAGTATCCTCTTTGTCTTGTGATTGCTTAACAAACGATTCACGTAATTGAAATAATAGGCGATCGTTAATAGCGAACCAGGGACTCCGTAACACCGCTACTAAAGCAATATCATCCCTGGTATTAGCCAGAAAACGTAACAACGCCGTAGCATCCTTTGCTTCTCTGGTAGCCAACAAATTGCCTCCCCCCGCAGGGGCGACAGGAATTCCCCTTGCTACCAGGGCTTGACTATAGGTTTCCAGAGGTTGCCAAGTGCGAGTCAGGATGGCAATATCTTGGGGTTCAATGGGGCGAGTCTTTCGAGTTTGTTTGTCAAATACAGGAATTTTGCGCTCTAGCATTTGCTTAATTCTTTCTGCCAAACTAAATGCCTCTACCCGCTGTCGGCTGGCTTTATTGGGTTTAGGTGGTTTCTCTGACCCTTCTTGTTTAAGTGGATCACCAATAACTAATACTTGCAAATAATTAAAGTTATTATTCTCCTCGGTTGTCATCGGTTTTTCCGAACGAAAGGCGGATAAATCTTGATGATCCTCTGCCAATAAAGGGGCAAAGATCTGATTAAACTGATTAATTAAAGTTTGATGGGTGCGAAAACTGGTGCTGAGAATAACTTCTTGACCATTGTTATTTAAAATGCGATCGCGAAACTGATCAAAGAGTTCCACATCTGCCCGTCGAAAGCCATAGATAGACTGCTTTTTGTCCCCAACGATAGTTAATTCTGCCTGTGCCGTCAAGGTATTAAGCAACTCAGCTTGAGTCGGGTTAGTATCCTGAAATTCATCAACTAAAAATACTTGCCATCGCTGGTGATAATAGTCTTGTACCTGACTACTGGTTAAAGCTTGCAGGGCATATAATTCTAGATCACTAAAGGTTAGTACTTTTCTTTGTAACTTAAGACGACTAAGATAGCCTGTAACTTCCCGATAGGCTTCAGTTAGGGCAGGAAGCATTAATTTTAACTGTTCATCAGCATCCCCTAATTCTAAATCGAGTAATCCCAGACTAGTAACTCTTCTGACGGACTCTCGAAGAACTTTTAAAGCATTTTTTACTACCTTGATATCCTGCCAATTCTTGCTACTACCTACCCTCAGATTAACCTGATCGATAGTTGCGATTCCCTGATCGATATTTTCCCCATCTTCTAAATCCGCCATAGCATCTAACACAGAGGTGCGAATAGTTTCTAACTTATCTCCTGCTTTTCCCTGATGCTGTGATAATATTTCCCAGGTGGATTGCCAGACAGGATTGTTAATAATAGTTTTAACTGCCTGGATTCGGGCATTGGCAATCAATTTATGCCAATCTTGAATACCCTGATTGAGTGCTTGATTCGCTGTATAGGGATCGTTTAATAATCGAGCTAAAACATTTTGTAACCATGAATAGGGAATAACTTGAAAAATTTCTGGGGATAGTTGTGTTAGTGCTTGTTGTAAAGCATCTCCTAACCATATTTGCCCTTCTAAATCAGCCAATACTTGAAAGTCCGCAGGTATATCTAATACCTGAAAGTGTTCCTGACAGACTCGTGCCGCAAGAGCATGAATAGTACTGATTTGAGCAGCCTCTAACTCCGCAATTAAATCCAAACGCTGGGGTAACTCTTGACTAACTAGAGAGCGAATGCGCGATCGCAATTCTGTAGCAGCTTTTTCCGTAAAGGTGACTGCAACTATCTCTAAAGGGGATAAATTTCTCTCCCGTAAATAATAAAGATATCGCTCTGCCAACATGTGCGTCTTACCTGTTCCCGCCCCCGCTGTAATTACCACACTACAGGGCGCATAGGCTGCTGCTTGTTGTTCAGGAGTTAAATTAGACATTGAGAAATACGACCAATATAAATTAGCTGCGTATATAGTAACTGGTTACCAGAAAATCTTGTCTATATTATCTATAACTTATTCCCTTTCTAAAATTTATTCCGCTGCTTTTTGAATAATTTATATAAAATGGTAGTTACATAGTAAATTTAATCAGACAACCACTATTAGGAATAATATCAACTAATAAAATAACAATATGTTGAATATACAAACTATAAGAAAAAAAGAATATGATCAGAAATGGCAAGAGCTTACTAAAGAATTTTATCTAAAAAGCAATGAATATAACCAAAAACATAATAGTTTCCTAGATAAATTATACGAAGAAATTACATCAGGACTAGAAAATATAGATAAAATCAAAAAAATAGTCGATCTAGACATAACAGAATCACTTCCTGATATTCGGGAAAAACTTATTTCCGAAATAGATAAATTAAGAATTGACACCTCATTCAAAGTATTTGAATATTTATTAGTCAATCAAGAAGAACTGCCAATAAAACAAAAGGTTGAAGACTTTTCCATAGGAACTAATTGCATCAATTTAGTTTTAATGTATTCAGGTGAAACACCATACTTATTAGAAACAGCAAAAATTGTTCATTTCATTAAAAAGCTTCAAGAATCTATCAATATCTGGAAAACAATTAGCCAAACAATTAATGAAAAATTAATTGAAGAAGAATCAATCTGGTTAATTCATGAAAATTCTTTAAAATCAATCTATGCCTCGTTGTATATTTTAGAACATACATATCGCTATATATCAAATAATAAAAGTGTTAAAAACATTCTGAAGTACAAAAGTAACTGGGAAAGTGAGTCTGAAATTTATGATTCTCTTTTAGCAGATATGGAAGAATGGTCACAAGAAGAATGGTCTGAAGAAGAGCAACAAGCTTTTACAAGAGCTATGTCTAATTTAAGTTGATAGCATGAATGAAAATACTTTATCGTCAGACAATATTAGAATAATCTTTAAATACCTGAATGAGATGGCGATCGCGTTATTTGTCCAGCTTACTATAAAAAATATGGATAAGGCAAAACTATTTTAAAAACCAGAAATAATATTTAAAACTCTTTGAATATCATCAAGTTGTCCTACTATTCGTCTGATGGGCTTTGGTGAAACTCTAATTAAGGTGGGAGTAGTTGCTACCCGATGAATTACTGCTTGCTCAGGATGCTTGGCTACGTCAATAACTTTTAAAGTGTAAGGGCTGATTGAACCTTGTTCCAATAGCTGATGAATATTGTTTAAGGTTCTTTCGGCACTGGGATTATTACTGGAGATAAATAGGCGTAAGATATATCCTTCTGCTTGTTCTGTAGCGATATCTTTCATGCCTTTCGACACTTCATTAGATATAGAATGATCGCTTTGTGAGGCAGACTTGGTTAAATGTTTGGGGTCATGACGAATAATCAAATCTTGTCTTGTCCAAAGTTGTGGGAAGTGCGATCTATAAGTTTCAATTACTGCACGGTTGCAATATTCTTCTTGCCAAGGAGCAATGTGCCAATCAGTTGTAGTTTCTAGCTCAAATAATACTTGCAGCAAAGGAATATAACGCTGCACTGCGGGATATACTTCCGCAATAGTTTTTAAATGTTGTGTCTGGGGGTCTAACCAGCGTTCTACTGTTGCCGTATATCCAGGTACTAAAAAATGGGGGGAATCGGCTAAACTCATAGCTTCTTGTAAGCCATGGCATAAATGAACATGCCATTGGTCTTGTTTATTAGGATCTACGCCGTAAATCAAATCCCCCCCAGGGGTAAATAAAGCAATACCTTTGAAGACTTTGGGCAAAACATTTGTCATTGATTATTTATGCTAGCTAAATTAGAAAGCCTAGATATCTCAATCTTAAATGCTCAATGCTCAATGTACCTAAACTCTTCCCCTAAGCATCATTGCCATTTCGTTGGCTGTGGGAGACATCTCCAGAGCAACTTCTTCCGTAATTCTGCCTTCTTCATAAAGACGAAACAACGCTTGATTAGTGGTGAGCATCCCGTCATACTCTCCATTTAGCATCAAGTTATGGATATCTTCATACTTACCTTGTTTAATGTAATCCTTAACAGTTTCAGTGTTGACCATAATGTCATGGTAGGCTGCCCTCTTACCATCAGTAGTGCGACATAATCCTTGAGAAATTACTGCCACTAAAGATTCAGAAATAGCAATCCGCATTGCATCTTGTTCTTCTGCGGTGTAAAGAGTCAAAATCCTTTCAATGGTTTTAATCGCACTGTTGGTATGTAACGTCCCCATCACTAGGTGACCAGTTTGGGCAGCTTTCAGCGCCGTATTAACCGTTTCGCGATCGCGCATCTCCCCGACCAAAATAATGTCCGGATCTTCCCTCAATGCCGCTTTTAAGGCATTATCAAATTTAAGAGTATTAATACCTACTTCTCTTTGTTTAATTAAAGAACGTTTACTCTTATGCACAAATTCAATCGGATCTTCGATGGTAATAATATGCTTCGAGTGTTCTGTATTAATATAGTCCACCATTGCTGCCATGGTGGTGGATTTACCAGATCCAGTAGGCCCTGTAACCAAGATTAGACCTTTGTGTTCATCGGAAATGTCTTGAAATACTGGCGGCAAACCTAACTGTTCCATGGTTAAAATCTTCAAGGGAATTAAACGCATTACCATGGCTGGGCCCCGCAGAGTATCAAAGATATTGATCCGCACTCTGGCAAATTCGTATTGGGTTGCACCGTCAAACTCTAATTCTTGTTTAAATCGTTCAACTTCCTCATTGGTTAAGATCTCATCTAGCCAACTCATAAAGGTGTTGAGGTCGGTCTTCGGATATTCTGTTAACGCCATCTCCCCGCGATCGCGCATTCGCGGAACTTCTTCCACACCCAAATGGATATCGGAAAATCCTTGGGCATAAGCTTTTTTAATTATGTATTCTAAGGAGGGTTGACCAGAAGATCGCTTGGGTCTGCCCTGCTTGGCTGCTTGATTAGCTTTTTGACCTTTTGAATTCTGGCTATTGAGCTTTGTTTCCGCAGTAGAATTACTCTTCGTTCTCCCTATAGTTGATGGAGGAGGAGGAGGAAGTGGTTGCGAGCCTACTCTTTGGTTCATTTTATTATTGTGATTGGAAAACTATAATCTTTTGTATGATTAGTATGCCCATTAGCACTAACTTTCTAACCAGCTTTCACCTAATTTAATAGCTCAAATTAATAGTATTGGGTATAATTGGTTTTATGGGGAACTATTTGTGTCTGTTATGTAGTTGTAGTTTTAGTATTTTTGTATTTATTTTTTATAACTGATCTTCGTTTTTCAACTAATATAATCTTGCCGCAACAATTTTGTTTAATTACTTTTGGTTATACGAGATACTAAAATAAATTTTTTATTTTTATCAATTCAATATTTATTACTAATGTCAATAAGTATTTATGCCTAATACTAAGGTATTTAGTTACAAAAATACAAACTCTAAACAAACAGAAAAAAGCTGATTTTATTAAATGATGTATTCTTAAAAAATCCTGAAACTCCCAATTTATCAATGGGGATCAACAAAAAACAAGGTTTTAAACTAGAAAAAGTGACGGTTTACACAGAATATTATGCATCGACAATTGTAAAAAAATATTTAAATGATGTTTTTTATTAATGAGAGTTTTTTATACTTAACTATATTATTAGGAAAGAGCTAAAGTCTGGCTCTGGCTTTTTGTAGTTGTTGTTTATGAGTTTTGAAACAATGGATTTAGTAAGAAAGAATAGTTATGTTGGTTTAATAAAAAGCTTTTTGATTTGGAGTTTTACCTTGACAGTATGTCTGCTGGTGGTTGGTTTTCCTGTTGGAGCTTTGCTGGTGACCGTGGGTCTTTTGGCGACAATTGTTTTACAAACAGTTATTCCTGCTAGTGCGGTTTTGCTGGTAACAGCAAGCATAATTTCGCTGAATATTGCTATTGTTTTGCTCGGTGCTGCTGCTCTTTCCTGGAAAGGCATTAATCCAGAAGAAGTGAGTTGGTTAAACTGGCTACATGAGGAAAAAGATTTGGTAAATACTCCTGTTTATGCTTCATGCCCCTTAACTTGTCAGCTTGATCTCTAATCAATAGTTATTTCCTAGTAATTCCCCAACTAGGAAAATCAAACGGTTTGCTCACGTTCCCCATCTTTTCGTTGATTGCTTTTCAGATCACTGAACTCTCAACGAGAAACAATATTATTTTGGGTTGGCAATGACCATTAGCCAACTGCAAAGCCCAGTTTAGACTGGGTTTTTTTTGTGAATTAGTTTTGCTTGAATTAACTCATCTTCAATCCTGCTTTTTGATAAGATGCTGCAAAACTTAAAAAAACCTTAACGATATTTCACCGAAGAATTTATAGTAAGAGCAGAGATTGATCACTAAGATTAAAAAATATCATGAAAGCAATTACTATTTTGGGTTCAACTGGTTCGATTGGGACACAAACCCTGGATATCGTGACCCATAACCCTGATAAGTTTCGGGTGGTGGGTTTGGCAGCAGGCAGTAATGTTACCCTCTTGGCAGAACAAATTCGTACCTTTAAACCTGAAATAGTTGCTTTGGGTAATGAAGCTAAGTTGGTTGAATTAAAAGAAGCGATCGCCGATTGTCCTCATCAACCTCAGATCTTAGTTGGTCAGGCAGGTATTTGCGAAGTTGCCCGTTACGGTGATGCAGAGAGCGTTGTCACAGGAATTGTCGGCTGTGCAGGCTTATTACCTACCATTTCAGCTATTGAAGCTGGCAAAGACATTGCCCTGGCGAATAAAGAGACTTTGATTGCAGGTGCCCCTGTAGTTTTGCCCTTAGTTGAAAAACATCAAGTTAAATTGCTTCCCGCTGATTCAGAACATTCAGCAATCTTTCAGTGTCTCCAAGGTGTTCCTAATGGTGGCTTACGACGAATTATTTTAACTGCCTCTGGAGGTTCTTTTCGTGATTTACCTGTAGAAAAATTAAACTCAGTGACGGTAAAAGATGCCCTTAAACATCCTAACTGGTCAATGGGACAAAAAATCACCATCGACTCTGCCACCCTGATGAACAAGGGTTTAGAAGTAATTGAGGCTCATTATCTGTTTAATCTCGATTACGATCAGATCGACATTGTGATTCATCCCCAGAGTATTATTCATTCCCTAATTGAAGTACAGGATACCTCTATGTTGGCGCAATTAGGCTGGCCCGATATGCGGTTACCGCTACTGTATGCTTTGTCCTGGCCAGAGCGAATTTACACCGATTGGCAGCAGTTAGATTTAGTTAAGGCAGGAGATCTCACCTTCCGCGAACCAGATCATCAAAAATATCCCTGTATGCAATTAGCTTATGCTGCGGGTAGGGCAGGGGGTTTAATGCCAGCAGTACTCAACGCTGCTAACGAACAGACAGTTGCCCTATTCTTGAAGGAAAAAATTGGCTTTTTAGATATTCCCCGTTTAATTGAAGCTGTGTGCGATCGCTTTAGCAGTCAAAATACCTTTAAACCTAGCTTGGATGATATTTTAGCCGCCGATCAGTGGGCAAGACAAGCAGTTATAGAACATCAGGAAAATTATCTAAAAAGCTTAGAACTTAAAGCTTAGGTAAATCCAACTAAATAAACATCTTAAAGAGCTGGTCAAAGAAATGGCCTAAAACACCGAAGGATTAGTATGTCTAATTCCTTGGTAGAATATCTAGAGGGAAGTCCAAGGTTGGTATATGCTATGAAAGATCTTGCTTTTAGTCGAAGAAGTACGCCAATATCGATTGAAAATTCAATTCTTCCCGATCCAATTATTAAATACAATGAACAAGAGGAAATCTGGATTTTAACAGAATCCTATACCTATCAAGGTGATGGCTATCAAATAATAGTTCCCGCAAATTTTAAATTTGATTTGGCCTCAGTACCGAGAATTTTTTGGTGGGCAATTTCACCCTTTGACCTCTCTATTTCAGCGCCGTTAATTCATGATTTTATCTTTAGACATCGAGGTAAACCACCTCAAGGTACTGTAATTCCTGAGCGCACATTTATACGAAGGGAAGTCGATAAGCTTTTTAACCTGATCATGAAACAGGAAGGAGTAGCAACTTGGCGTAGAATAATCGCTTACAATGCTGTGCGACTAGTTAGCATTTTGGTTAATTCCAACTGGGAAACTTAAAATAATCTGTCTTCTTTGATTTGCTTTCTATTAATCCCATTGGGCAAAAATTTCTTTAATTTGGGCGATCGCTTGATCTAAGCACAATATTTTCCAGGCTTTGACCCCAGATGTTTTTTTTCACAACATTACTTCATTACTTCTCATTTTTAGTCAACAGGAGTATGTCAATTGGTGTTTAACTAAGCTAACCTGTTGTATAAATAGTCTTTAACCTCAAAATATCGGTCAATAATTCAATAGAATAGATGAATTTAAATTTTACAGAGGCTTCTTCTCTAGCAATAATTGATCGTCAAATTGAGACAATGGAGGGAATTGAGTCAAATTTTTCTCCTGCTCAATACGAAATAATTCGCCAAGTTATTTATTCCACTGCGGATATGGAGTATCAATCTCTGCTCAAGTTTTCCGATGGTGCCCTAGCAAAAGGAGCAGCAGCGCTGACAGCGATTACTCCGATCATAGTGGATGTACCAGAGATTCAAGTTAGCATTGTTCCTAAACTACAACAAACTTTTAGCAATCCTGTATATTGCTGCGCTACAAGCAGTAATAAAGTTACAGATCAAGAAACCAGAGCTGCTAATGGACTGAAAATATTAGCTAGCAAATATCCTCATAGTATTTTTATTATTGGTCAAGATCAGACTGCCATGTCTACTATGATCGATTTACTCAGAAATAAAATTATTGAACCAAGTTTGGCGATCGCAACTCCGCCGACATTCCTGCAATCCCATACTAAACAAAGACTACAAAGGTCATCTATTCCTTATGTTTGCGTAAATAGTGATAAAGGCGGTGCAACTGTAGCTTCGGCAATTTTTAACGCTTTGATTAGATTAACTTGGCAAGCTTCGCGATCCGAACTTTCTACATTCGAGTAGGACTGTTTCATTAAGAAAAACATAACTCCGTTCCCATAGCGTGACCGTAACTCCGAACTCCGTACAGACAAGGCATGCCTTGTCTCTACTCCGAACTCACGTTACTACCTTCTTTGCCACCAGAGATAAACCCCCGTAACTAAAGCCATAAAGGGCATAATTCGCAAAGCTAACCAACTAATAATTCCCGTTTGCAAGGAACTGAGAACAATCCGACGATTGGCAGCTTCTTTGGGTCGAATCGACAGAGTGTCTTGATCTTCACCAACTAGCCAACTGATGGAATTAAGCAAAATATCTCCGTTCAACTGTTGTTCAAACCAGCCATTGGTGGCAAAGGTAGTGCTACCAAAAACCACTAGACGGGAGGTTTGAGATTGCTCACGGGAGAATGCGATCGCAATATTCAAAGGGCCTAAAGTATCTTGGTTGGGATCAAAGGTGATTTGTTCACCTTGAAGATTACTCTCTGCCCAAGTTTGCTGACTGGTGATTGCTAAAGGTGTACTGACAATTCCTGCTTTGGCTACTGTTTTAATTGGTCTTGCTTCGGGAAATAGGGAAATCCCGTTACGAAAACTGGCTGTAATCGGATGTTCGCCATAGCGATTAACGATTACCACCCCAGGGCCAAAACCCATGACTTTACCAGCACCTGAGCCATCAACGATCAAACGCTGATCTAGTTCAATGCCCCAGTTTTGTAGGATGGGGGTAATGCCGATGTCGGTATTAGGAGATAGCAATAATAGTAAACCGCCTCCTGCTGTTAAATATTGCTGCAATGTGGAGACTTCCGCTAGTAACAGTTTTCTGGTAGCCCCGGCGATAATAATCAGATTAGCATCATCTGGCATGGTTCCACTGCTAGCCAGGTTTAGTGGTTGAATCCTATTCCCTTTATCTTCTAAGTTTTTTACAGCCTGTGCTAAACCGCCTTCCACTAAATCTAACGGTGCTTCTCCATGTCCTTGCAGAAAATAGATATTTATCGGGCGATCACGTTTTATTTTCTCGATACCATTGGTTAAACTAGTTTCTGTCAGAGTTGCTCCTACCTCAGGGTTGACCGTATCTAGTTTTTGTCTTTTGTCACCATACTTGAGATATACTTCTCCCAGAGACTGTACCCCAAACTGTTGCGCCAATCCTATTTCTTGTTCTGGATCAATAAATTTGAACTGAAACTGATTGCTGTAGCGACGATAATTTCGCAGCAGATTTTCTAATTCCGAGTTATTGTTACGGTCAAATACTAGTACTTCTAATGGTTTCTCTAACTTGGAAACGATCAACTGAGACTGTTGAGAAAGGGTGTAAAGTTTATTTTCTGTAAAGTCCCAACGCTTACCATAACTGATACTCAGCCAATTAAGCAGAGCAATGATGATTAAAACTATTATTGTTTTGGCGATCGCACTTGCTCCTTGTTTAGTTGAGCGGAGTCCCCAAAATTTATACTGATTTCCCCACAGCCAGAACCCTGATAATAATAAGACCACACCTAAGATCAACAAAACTATTGGTGCGACCGACCAAGTTTCGGTAATACTTACTGCTACCGCTCCTGCAACACATAAAGTAATCCCTAAAAAAAATAATATTATTCTGGTCATAGTCAAAGATCAAATAAAAAATTTGAGAAGTTCTATTTACGATTAAGTCGTAGGGAATGGATAGATTGTGCTGTTAGAAATATTCCTAAAAATATATAGCTAAGAAATAATATTAGGTCACTAATATTGACAATTCCTTGGACTAAATTGTTATAACTTTCTATTAAAGAAAAATGCAGTAATATTTCTCTGATTGAACCACTAAAGCCATTAGCAATTAATTCCAACATCCACAGTAATAAAACTAAGCCAAAAGTCAAGATAGCCGCTAAAATTGTGCTGTTAGTTAAGGAAGAAATAAACATTCCCCAGGATAGCAAACTAGCAACTAACAAAATTAAGCCTAAATGAGCGATGAGAGGAACCACAGGAGCAATAGCAGGTTCCGCAGCACTAAAGGCGATCGCTTCATAGATTAAAGCAGGTAGAATCATAAAGCTAAATAGGATAACTACTGCCAATAACTTTCCTAGGGCTACTACCCAATTAGTAATGGGAGAAGTGGCCAAAAGTTCCAGAGTACCCCGCTTTCTTTCTTCTGCATAAAGCCCCATCGATAATATCGGTACAATTAGCAAAGATGAAGAACCCAAAACTGCTAAGAAAGAGCTTAAAAATTCCGTTGCTACATCAATCGAACCAATCTCAGCTCCCATTCTTTCACTTAGAGCTATTTGCTGAATAATTCCCTGCTCACCAATCAATATTTCGACGAAAAATAAGCCAGAAATAAACCAGAAAACTGTTGCCACAATATAAGCCAAAGGAGAAGCAAAATATCCCTGTAATTCTCGTTGTGCGATCGCAATAACGTTAGAAAATATCATTATACGAGTTCGGAGTTTGGAGTTCGGAGTTCGGAGTATGCCCTACGGGCACGCTGCGCGAACGGAGTTCGGAA
>CBDUCX010000117.1:0-14440 GCA_965365755.1 uncultured Pleurocapsa sp. | reverse complement strand
CGGTTTAAAGAGCTAGGATTCCATTCTTTGCCATAAATAGCAATTAAAGCTAAGAGGGCGCAAAGATTACCGACAAATAAGACGTTACAAAAGGAAATTGGGTTTCTACCATCAATTAAATTCGCTGCTCCCAATTCAGTTAATTTACGAGTTACTGAATTAGAAACGGCAAAAATTAAGATCGCGATTAATAAATAGCCCTGCCCAGGAATTTTTTTAAACATCAACACAGTATGCGGTCAAACAAACCTATCCTTTGAGATGTATTCTATGTCAAAGTAGCCACACTCAATGTTTAATATTGCAGTTTAATATTGCAACTTTAACTGCTTGAGTTTTTTACGATTCAAAAACATCAATGGTCTGAGGAGGAGCTTAAATAGAATAAATACTGATTGTAATTCATTGGGAGTTTCCCGTGTTTGCCATTGACCAGGATTGCAATACAACATCTCAACTAGTTCACGATGTTGTTCTAGGCTAACGTTTTGAAATTTGATGATTGCTCTTAAATCACCATTTTTGACATGGCTACGGGTAACTTTGCCCGATAAGATTAATACTTCGGGGATTAACTCTACCATGACATTAGTGGCTAAATTAACCTGACTATCTAAGAGGACTTCAATACCTTCTTCGGAAACCTTTTGAGTTATACCCTGATGTACTTGGCAATCGCCATAAAGATTAATTTCTTTTTTACGGTCATACCATTCATAAAAGCTAGGTTTGGGTATATCTAATAAGGTCATCATCGCCACGGTAATTATCAATAGGTTGTAGCTACTCCAATACAAACTTAGATCAAAACCTCTCTGGTAAACATTCAGCAGAGCAATAGAGAAACTAATTAGGGATGCAACACATAAAATTGTCATCGGCAAAGCAAGAGACCAATTGTAGCTAAATTTATCTCTGGAAAGACCTTTAGGAGTAACTTTAAACCCTTTACCAAAGGGACTAAGTAATACTTTGATTACTGTAATCGAAACAGGAATAGCCTGGATTAGTGAATAAACATCAGAAAGTAAGATGGAGCGGGATTTTTTGTTCAGCCAAGAAAAGATGGTCAACACCAAGACATAATAAGGCAAAAATATATAGATCAGCTCAGGTGCAGTGGTGACCACAGGATTTAATTGCCCAAAAATGCAAATTATGGGCACCAAGAGAAAGAAGACACGAGGTAAACAAGTAAACCAGTGTACTAAACCTTCTAAGTGTCCTAGTCTCTGCCAAAGGCTTAAACCTGGAATGGTTAGGGGATTCGATTTGATAAAAAAGGCTTGGAGAGTACCTCTGACCCAACGTAATCTTTGATCGATATGGGCGCCAATACTTTCTGCGGCTAAACCTGCGCTGAGTTTCTCATCGAGGTAGGCTAATTCGTAACCTCTGGCAGATAGTCGAATACCTGTGAAATAATCTTCACTAATAGAATCTGTCGTAAAGTAACCAATATCTTGGAGAGCATTGCGTCTGGCAACAAATGATGTTCCTGCACAGACCACACTACCTGCTCCATCTTTAATGGGCTGAAGATAACGATAGAAAAATTCTTCCTCAGAAGTTACAACATCTTCTAAGCCCAGATTACGGGCAATGGGATCGGGATTATAAAAGCTTTGGGGAGTTTGCACCAGAGCTATTTTTTCATTCTGGAAAAAACCAACGGTACGTTCCAAAAAATTGGTTGTCGGCACAAAATCGGCATCAAAAACCACTACCAATTCACCATGAGTTTGCACCAGAGCGTTGTTTAAGTTACCTGCTTTTGCTCCAGAGTTATCGGGTCGAGTAATATAGTGACAGCCTAATTCTTGAGCAAGCTGTTTGATACTTTGTCTTCGGGTATCGTCCAAGACATAAACTTGTTTTCGCTCATAATTAATTGCCTGACAACCCATAATTGTTCTTTTAACAATGAAGTCAGGCTCATTGTAGGTAGGAATTAAAATGTCTACGGTGGGCTGGTAGCGATTCTCCCTCACTGCCACACTATATTTATCGGCTTCACGATTGCGGTTTTTGACCCGAAACAACAGCAGCATCTGAAATGCAGTACCAATCATGGCTAGTAATTCCATGGCAAACAAGGAAATACTAAAGATACCCTCCACGGGACTTGATAAATTAAGCGTAGAAAGCGATCGCCATAAGAAATAGCGTACAAATAAGGTAAATAAGACAGTGCCAATTAAACTCCTAGACCAAGCTTGAGGCTCAGGGGACACTTTCATGATGATCTGTGCCACGATAAATAACACTGCCGTAGGGATTAACAGATGATATTTACTACCTAAGTTTGGCGGCATCAACCATTGAGGAGGATTGGATTGGATTAAATGTAACTGAACAAATAATTCTGTGACGTGACTATTCCCCAACAACCAAGAAATTGCGATCGCTCCCAAAAAACCTAAAACTGACAGTATCAGCACAGTGGTAGTATGGATGACGGATTGCTGCCGTGATTTCTGGATACTTTTTCGAGTATTGTAGACCCTTCCTCTGTTTCTTGATGCTGGCTTAATAGTTTGCATTGTTTAGTTAGAGTTGTTCCGCCTATATCCTTAAGTAGGGCAAGCTTAACAAAAGATATGTAAATTTCTCGTTAACATAGGGTTCTTTTATGGAGATTTTATGGTAGCTTTTGCAAAAATATTTATTTGCCAAGATTTTACTAATAGGGCTGCTTGACAAAAGCACAGTTTGGGAACAAACTTTAGCTAAACTACTAGCTCTATGGCAAGACAAATTTATCTAGCCAGAGTTGATAGACTGAATGATATCAAGCGATCGCGTCTGACTAAATATTCCGCAGGTTATTCGATTGTTGGTATAAAAAAGAACAAAATAATCTAGTAAATATAGGGACTAGATTAATAATTAATTAGGGCTTGCAAAAACATCCTAATAGTTCAAGCAAGCCAGTATTTTGTCTGAGTTTATTGTTTGTTTAAAGACCAATCATAATCTAGATATTTTACTTTATAGTCTTCTTGCTCTAAAAACTTTTGTGATTCTGAATTTAAAACAGGAGCGAAATAATTTAAGACCGCTCTTTGTTTATCGTTACCATTAAATTTGGTTTTAATCCCGTAGGTTTGCTCGAAATCTTGACCATACCATTTAAAAATAGAAGACAGATAAACTCTCTTATCTTGCTGATCTAAACTAAAGCCATGAGGACTAGAGGCAAACTTAACAGTCTGATCATCTAATTGAGCATCTAATTGTTCGGGTAAATAAGGCTCATTGCGTAAGGGAGGACAACTCATGGCGGCGCAGACTAATGCCACATGAATTCTCGGTTCATTAAAGTCTTTGCGGAGAATATCATGTTCAATGTTATCCAGGGTTTTTTCTGACCCTGCCAAGACAAACTTACGTCGATTCCAAACTCCCGAAATGTCGCGAATGCTATCCTTCAGGGGTTCTTGATCGATAATTGATTGTAAAGTGAATGCATTATAGGCATTGATTAAAAAAGCAATTTGCTCTGCTTCACTCCAAGCTGCATAGGTTTCAGGAGTAACCTCCCCCAAAGATTGATTAAATCGATCAAGCTGTGCTCTATTTGCTTGCAAAGCAGTATAGTTAACCAATCCTTGATCGTTGACGTAGGTTTGCAGAACATCGCCATAATCTTGATAGTTAAAAGGTTCACTGACTGCAACTTTAGTATCTAGCATCTTAGTTGTCTCTGTAAGCTCCGAAGTCGATTCAACTGGATTCTGAGTCGAATTAACCTGATTAGAGCAACTGGCGATCGCAACTAGACTGGCAACACCCATAGTCAATAACAAGGACTTTTTCATCTTTTCTGTCGTCAAAATTAATAACCTAAAAAGTTAGTAGTATAAATCTGTTAAATAGATACCTTGACAGACTTAGATACTATTACAAACCCCCTAGATGAATTTAAGTTGAGAAAAAGCTTAAGAAGCTACAAGATTCATTACTAAGTAGGTCGCTATAAATAAAATTAACTTGTTAAGACCGTTAGTGGTTAGTGGTTAGTTGGAGAGGGGTACCCTAATCGCTTTACAGTTATTTACAAATATTTAGAAAATAATTTACAAAAGAAAAAGGTTTCGGGAGTCTTGCCGTGTTTCGACCCCAAAACCTTCTTCTCTTACACTTACTCCTCACACACAATTAATAGTTTATGGGGACTATCAGATTTACGCTAGGTAAAAGTGCCACTTTATATATTGTCACAACATTGAATTCAACTACTAGTCATTCCCATAGTTAACTGACTATAGAAGGTTTCTTGTCCTTACTATCAAAGAAAGTTTTGAGAACGCTTTCTGCCATCTGAGGACTGCTCAAACCTAGACTAGCTTTTGATTGATCAGGAGTAGCATGATCCACCAGAACATCTGGCACACCAAAACGTTTTACTGGTACTAGCACATCATGTTCTTGTAAAGCCTCCAGGACTGCTGAACCAAAACCACCCATGAGACAGCCTTCTTCTAAGGTTACAACCTTACCAATACGCTTGGCTAGAGGAATAATCAAATCTGTATCCAGAGGCTTAACGAAGCGAGCGTTAACTACTGTTGCTTCGATGCCGTGTTCGCTGAGGATTTCTGCCATTTGTAATGCTGGATATACTTGAGTCCCATAACCAACTAGCAATAAATCATCCCCATGACGCAGGATTTCTCCTTTACCGATTTCAATTGGTTCCCAACCTTCCTCCATCAGCGGTGCCCCAACACCATTACCCCGAGGGTAGCGTACAGCGATCGCCCCATCTTGATAGTTAACCCCTGTGACTACCATTCGTTGTAATTCGGCTTCGTCTTTGGGAGCCATGACAACAATATTAGGAATACAGCGTAGATAGGCAATATCATACATACCCTGGTGGGTGGGTCCATCTGCACCGACAATTCCCGCCCGATCTAAGCAGAAAAAGACTGGCAGCTTTTGAATACAAATATCATGAATTATTTGGTCGTAGGCTCGCTGGAGGAAGGTGGAATAAATCGCTGCCACAGGCTTCAGACCTTCACAAGCCATTCCTGCTGCCAGGGTAACCGCGTGTTGTTCGGCAATACCGACATCGATATATTGTTTAGGTAATTTACGTTGTAGCTTATCTAAACCCGTCCCTGTGGCCATCGCCGCAGTAATACCAATAATCTTAGAATCATTTTCGGCTAAGGTAGTTAAAGTATCGGCAAATACTTTGCAATACTTAGGTGGTTTTGGTTTAGTTGCGGGAATACCTTTCCCTGTAGCCAGATTAAAGGGACTTTGAGCATGATAGCCTACCTGATCCTTTTCGGCGATCGCATAACCTTTACCCTTAACTGTCGCTACATGAACAAATACGGGGCCAGGTACTTTGTGGGCTTGCCTAAAAGTAGAAATTAATTCTTCGAGGTTGTGACCATCAATTGGCCCAAAATATTTAAAGCCTAACTCTTCGATTACAGCACCCACCTTGGGTATTGCTAGGCGTTTCATACCTTCCTTAACTCGTTCCATTTCTGGAGTTAAAGATTCACCAACGAAGGGTAAATGTTTAAATTGTTCTTCTAAATTATCGGAGATGAACTGAACAGGATCGGACAAACGAACCTTATTGAGATAGCGAGAAATTGCCCCCACGTTAGGAGAAATCGACATCTCATTATCATTCAACACTACCATCAAGTTAGTATGGGGTAGATGTCCTGCATGGTTGATTGCCTCTAGTGCCATTCCTCCTGTTAAAGCACCATCACCAATAATTGCCACACATTTATGATCCTCCCCCCTAGCATCTCTTGCCAATGCCATGCCCAACGCAGCAGAAATACTGGTAGAAGCGTGTCCAGCCCCAAAATGATCGAACTTATTTTCGCCAATTTTCAGATATCCAGCGACACCACCTTTCTGACGCAGGGTATCAAACTTACTATATCTACCAGTAAGCAGCTTGTGAGGATATGCTTGATGTCCTACATCCCAAAGAACTTTATCAAAGTCTAAATCCAGAGTTTGATATAAGGCGATAGTCAATTCCACTACACCTAATCCTGGCCCTAGATGACCTCCGCTGGTAGCAACAGTTTGTAGATGTTTTTCTCTTATCTGGCGGGCAACATCCTCTAGCTGGCGGATTGTTAAACCGTGCAACTGGTTAGGATGGGTTATTTCGCTTAAATGCATACTGCCGTGTTCTCTAATAACAGATTATCTATGTTTTTGATTAAATCAATTATCCTACTTTCTCTGTAACTTAAAAGAAAATAAGCTACTTTTTGTCTACTGACATTAACATCTCTCAAAAGATATTAATTTGTATTTTCATATTTTAATTAATATCTGTTTCGTTTTACAAAATGCCTGAATCAGACTATTTTAGGCATTTGGCCTGTCCGAAGAGCGATCGCTTGTATTCAGTAAACAGTAAACAGTTAATTTTTCTTGGGGCTGAGCCCCCAACTTCTTTAATTCGCGGATAAACCCTTGGTTTGCAACCATTCTGAATTATAGATCCGAGATTGATATCTCGCGCCACCATCACATAATACAGTAACTATAGTATGTCCTGGCCCCATTTCCTTGGCTAGAGCAACTGCTGCACCAACATTAATACCGACAGAGCCACCCATAAATAGACCTTCTTTATTTAATAGTTGATAGAGGACGCGAATGCATTCATGATCATCAATTTGCACTGCATCGTCAATCGGTGCCCCTGCCATATTGCCCGTAATTCGACTATTACCAATACCTTCGGTGATCGAACTGCCGACCGGTTTAATTTCTCCTGTCTTGACATAGCTATATAAACCACTTCCCATCGGATCGGCGACTACGCAACGGATATTAGGATTTTGCTCCTTAAAATACATTGCGACCCCTGCATAAGTTCCCCCTGTGCCTGTGGCAGCTACCCAGGTATCAACCTTACCATCGGTTTGTGACCAAATTTCTGGCCCTGTAGTTTCATAGTGCGCCTGGCGGTTGGCTAAATTCTCAAACTGGTTTGCCCAGATAGCATTATCCAGCTCTTCTGCTACTCGTCCTGATACTTTAACGTAATTATTAGGATTTTTATAGGGTACTGCGGGGACAAGTCGCACTTCTGCCCCCAAGGTTCTCAAAGTGTCGATTTTTTCTTGAGATTGAGTTTCGGGAATAATAATCAGGCATTTATAACCTTTGGCATTGCAAATATGAGCTAGACCAATTCCCGTATTACCTGCTGTCCCCTCGACTACGGTGCCTCCTGGTTTAAGTAGTCCTTTTTTTTCCGCATCTTCAATAATGTATAGCGCTGCTCGATCTTTAACTGAACCTCCAGGGTTGAGAAACTCCGCTTTCCCTAAAATTTCACAGCCTGTTTCTTCGCTAAAGCTATTGAGACGAATCAAAGGAGTATTTCCCACCGTAGCGACAAAACCATTCTTGATATCCATACTTACAATTGATGTGAATTATCTTCGTTCTATTTTATTGGCTTTGACGCTCCCTCTGAAAACTTATTTGCCAAGGTAAAAAACTCGCTCCCTTCTCCTAATATTGCCCTTAAAAGTGCTGCTAACTTTGCTAATCGTCCATTTGCCAAGGCTCAGTAATGTTACCTTCATCCAAAATCTTCTTGGGACGTAAAATCAACACTAGCTGACCAACAATTGGTTCTTCTGGTTTGATTTCAAACCAACGCAATTCTAGTTTTCCCTCGATCTCCACTACAAAGTAACTGTTAGCATCCCAATCTTTGATGGCTCGATCTAAGATGACGAGAACTTCCTCTACATTGCCACCCAGGTATTTAGGCAAAATATTACTGGGACACAAATAGCCGACTGGATCTGTTGCCTTGAGAACTGCTTGCCAGCCTGGAATTGGAATATAAGCACCGCTATTTGCTTCGATATAGCTGAAGGGCTGTTGAATTTGCACTTGCTTGACTGCTGCTATCTTTTCCCTGTTCAGAGGATAAGAACCAGCCAGGGGAACAATACGCGGTAATTCCTCTTCTAGTTCTAGTCGATATAAGGGTAGCAAAGGTTCCTTAACACTCTTGACAATGCTAAAGTCACTTAATAACTCTTCGATCGCCTTTCTGGCAGTGTCTGAATGGGCAAACTTCAGTCCTTGAGCAATTAAACGCGATCGCTGTTGCAGATCTTTTTGTGCTTTAGCTCGCTTCCAAGATAAGTAGGCTACCCAGTCCCCAAGATGATTAGTAAAGGCGACTGGTAACTGAGACATGCGGGAGACATCCTTAATTGCCTTGGACACCAAACGCGCCCCGTCGATATCAATCCGCTTATCGTATGCCAGTAATCCAGCATCTACTCGTTGCTTTTGATTAAGTACACGAAACTCATAGAGGACATCGCTGCGGGGTCCTTTAAAGTATGCCAATACTTCAGGGTCAACCTTTGCCTGAACTAAATTATCGAATACCTGAGACGCAACAATTACCAAATTCTGTTGGCTATTCTGAAACCCCGTATCTTCAAAGATTCTTTGGGTGCTGTATCCTGCTTTTTGTAACTTCTGACATACCTGTCCCCACTCGACCCAACTACCCTCTTTATGTAATAGCGATCGCATCAATTCTTGGGCTTCTGTTTCCGATATCTGAACCTGACCATCTTGTGACATCATTACTCATTACTCATTACTGATTACTCATTACTCATTACTCATGGTAGTGAGTTAAAGAATGGGGAACTTCCAAACCGTTAGTCTCCATCAAACTAGAATCGCTCATAATTTCTCTGGGAGTACCATCGGCAACAATCCTTCCTTGATTAAGCATAACTACGCGATCGCAAACTTCGATGATCAATTCTAAATCATGGGATGAAATCATGGTCGTTTCATGGCAAGACTGGAGAAAGTTAATTAATCTGCGTCTGGCTCTCAAGTCTAAGTTGGCACTGGGTTCATCATAGAGGACGATCTGGGGTAACATGGCTAAGACAGCAGCGATCGCTACCATGCATTTTTCTCCACCTGAAAGTTGATGGGAGATTCGCTCCGCCAAGTGAGTCACACCCGTTAAAGATAAAGCAGCATTGACCCTAACTTCAACTTCATCAGGAGATAGTTCAATATTTTCTAACCCAAAAGCAATATCATCTCGCACCGTAGGGCAAAATAGCTGATCGTCGGGATTCTGAAATACTAAGCCAATTTCCGAATTAAATTGCCCTGCTTCTATGGGACGATTAAATAATCTAATCTCGCCATAAGTCGGCTTGAGAATCCCACAAATTGCCAGAAATAAGCTGGTTTTCCCCGCACCATTTGCTCCAATCAAACCGACAGTTTCACCGGCACTAATATCTAAGTTGATATCGGTTAATATTGCTCTTGCTTCTCCATAACTAAAGCAGATATTTTCCAGAGCGATCGCCTTAGTTTTTAGAGATAGTTGATTTGCCGTCTGTACCAGATCATTCATTGGTTTTAAGAGTGTGATGTCGAATAATAATTTTGCTTAATTAAAAGCCAGGTAAGATTAACTCTAGGGATATTAACAATATTCCAGTTGTCACTGCTATTGATGTTGCCAATAGACTGGTGCGATCGCTTTGTTTTATGTTAAATATGTTAGGTTTTTTCTGCGAGTTTTTCTTGCTCCCATAACCACGCAAAATCATTGCTTGATAAATTCTCAAAGAACGCTCGTAACTTCTGATTAATATGCTACCAGTTAATTGAGCAAAAACTTGTAGATTGCGACGCTTAAAACTTTTAGGTTGAAATCCTCTTAGTTTCATCGCGCGCTGCATGGTGGTAAGAGTTCCCCCCAATTCTTCTAGGTAGCGATAAGAAAGCAAAGTCATATCTACGATTACTCCAGGTAAACCCAAAGAACGCATTGCTTTAATACTACTTAAGAATGGTGCCGTTCCAAATAATACTAGGCTCACTGTTAAAATACAAAAAAAACGTACGGAAATTAGCAGTGCTTGCCAACATCCTTCCGACTTAATTGCCAAATTCCCTAACTGCAAAATTACATTATTTCCTGATATAAAAGGCAATAAAATAACCACTGCTAAAATAAACCAGCTAGGGTAACGTAATCGTTTAATCAAAAACGCTAGAGGAATTCGTGAAACAGTAAACAAAATGCAGGTGATCAAAATCATTACAGGTAGCAACCATACATTTTGAATAAAAGCAAAAGCAAAAATCAAACTCAATAAACCCACTAGTTTATATCCCTGTTGCCAGCGATGAAGTGGAGAATTTAAATAAGCATATCGATCAAGAACTAATTTCATAAATAACTACAAATTACTAACTACCAACTCCTAACTCCTAACTCTTCAACAATTCTGGTTTTACTTGCTCTAAAAATGAAATGAGCATCACAGAAAATACTCCCTCAATTACAGCCTGAATAACATAACTGCCTAAAGAAAAGAAAATAGCTGTTCTTTCCGCATTAGCGTCCATATCAGGAGAAATGTGCGTGACTAACAAAATGGCGAACATAGTTGCCGATAGTAATAACGCCCCTGCACCAGCTGCAAAAGATAGGATTTTGGTGAGTAATTGTCTTTTTCCTGATAGATTTTCCCGTTGACGAAATAAATGATAGGCAGCGATTGCGGGCGTTCCCAAAATAATTGCATTCACCCCCAGGGTTGACATTCCCCCATGCTGAAACATCACCGCTTGAAAAAATAATCCAATCAAAATAGCAGGGAAAGCATAATATCCCAGTACCGCCCCCATCAAACCATTGAGAATTAGATGGACACTGGTGGGAGGAATTGGAATGTGAATTAAAGAGGCGACAAAAAAAGCTGCCGTTAGTAAGGAAGCCTTGGGTATATTTGCTTGGATATAGCGATCGCCCTTAATCTGGCGCAGAGAGTACCAGGTAACCCCACCAGTCAAAGCATAACCAGCTAGGCAGATATGGGGAGTCAGAAAACCGTCAGGAATGTGCATTCAAATAAAAAATAATCTATTTATCAGACTTAGAGCGCGAGAAAAACAAAGCTGTACCAAGAAATCCCCATCCTACCGCCGCCGCCATTACTATCTTTTGCGAAGATGAATATCCTCCTCCAGGAGAAAGTGAACGATTATCAGCCACCTTGGCTAACTTGCCATCGGTAATCGGAATACTAGTAATATCTCCATGTCCAGATTGACGCACTTTGACATCCCAATTACCGATATTTTGCGGCTTGTTATCGGGAACAAAAGTAAAACTGCCCAGATCGTCAGTAGTACCTTTAAGCCAAGGAGTTGCCAGATCGCTTGGGGCATAAACTATCACCTGAGCATTTGCCATTGGTGTCCCATCATCGTATTTTGCCTGGATCGTAATCGCAGATGTTTCTTTGTATTCAATGTTTACACCATGAGCTAAGGCTCTTTCTGGTATAAGCATTAGTGCTAGTAAAGTTAAAAAGAAGTAAAGCCGAGTCATAAATAACCGTAGAAATACTTAATAGTTTGATTCTAGTTTGATTCGTTGTCGAGCCTAGAAAAATTGTAGAATTTTTCCGCAGTAAAAAGCTACTTTCTCCTGGTTTTCTCAAGGATTAAGCGACTTTTAGCTTAGAAGAGCAAATTATTATTTAGTTTTCTTGCTTATTGTGAATTAGTTAAGGCTGTGTAACGTTAACTACGCAATGTCCTTCTCCCACATGTCCTAACCCTGCGATCGCCTCTGTTAACTGTTGGTAATCCTGGTCAGATAGTTGATTAGCTAAATCTGCTTGCTTGAGTTTTACAGTACCGTTACTGGCTAGATCAGCCAAAGGCTGAAATCCCAAAGCTTCTTGGTTTATAGCCTCTTCTGGGGCAGAATTACCATCCCCAAAGATGTGATCAAAGTGGAACGTTGCCTCTACCGTTCCTGATTTATCCCCTGCTACTATTCCCTGGCGCGATTCTCCGATAAACTCGCCACAGATATACTCAACTGGCTGGTTAAAACCTAAATCAAAATTAATTACTTTTCCCCCTTTCGTTGCTTGACCAATTAGCGCCATGGTATTTCCTGCGATCACACTATCGGCTGGTGCGGTGCTTAATTTCCAAGCTAAAGCATTGTAAAAACCATTATCCGCTGTAGCTTCTGCCACTGTAATCGGTTCAGCATCAGCTTCTCCCGCAGCCAAATCAGGGGTCTTTAAACTGCCAAAATCAATCCTATGCTGATACTTAATACTTTCTTTACTATCTCCTTTGCGGGGTTCAAAAGATGATTCCGTCGAGTAGGCGATCGCCTCACTCATATTCACATATAGATGTTCAAAATTGATGCTCCAACCATCCTTACTCACAAAACCTTCCCTGACAAAATCTTCTCCATTGGCAACCAATACCAGAGATCCTTCTTCCGTAGAAGCAGTTACAGTCGTCCATCTATCTTGTTGATTGAGACTACTCAAAACCATCGAACCTAGGGCTATCCCGTAAGTAAATATACGTACTTTATTCATGTCTTAAGTGCCTTACTCCGAAAAAATAAAGATCTATAGATTTTTTATCTTCCTTTAGTAATACTAAATTTAGACAGAGCTTTTCAACCCTCCTAGAATATCTGTTGAGTATAGTTCTCTAGGGTAAGTTGACTTGATTAATGATTAATTTTTGTAGACTAAATTGGGAGTATAAAAATTAATCCGTGTTATTTTTCGTCAAATTGCTTACAATGCCATAGAAGCGAAAATTAAAGAAAACTTTGTGATTTCTTTATAAATCTTAGGGGAATATCCCTAAATTTCTGTCTAATCTTTACCAAAGTCACAACAATCGAGGCTAAAATCGGAAAATAATTGCAAATTTCTAGTCAATAACACTCATGAACTAGTTGATTAAAGCCCAGTTAAATAGTTGATCGGCATTGTTGATCAACCACTAACTAAACCCATAAATCAGAAAGTGTAATAAGACACTACCTAAGCTTTGCTTAACTAAACTTAACTAAAACAAATATCATTAATTTTTCACTGAAGGAGCAAGAGGAAAACGGCATGACCCAAGCTAATCAAGTTCTAGCAACGATCGTCAATCCTGGAAATGATTGGGAGAGCCTAATCGAAGAAGATAGTAAGAAAAGTCGGGACAACATTGATTTAAAACCAGCAGCTAAGGGCAAAAAGAAAAAGTCTACTACTACCAAACGTGCCGAAAGAGGTAGAAAAAAGCCTTACACAGAAGATTCGATTCGGATCTATCTACAGGAAATCGGTCGTATCCGACTGCTAAGAGCCGAAGAAGAGATTGAGCTAGCTCGTCAAATTGCTGATTTACTGGAATTAGAAAGACTTAAAGATAGTCTGGAAGATGGTTTGGGCAGAGAAGCTACGGACGAAGAATGGGCAAGAGAAGTGGACATGGAATATCGTAAATTCCGTCGCCGCCTATTTATTGGTCGCAGGGCTAAAGACAAGATGGTACAGTCTAATCTGCGTTTGGTTGTCTCGATCGCCAAGAAATACATGAATCGTGGTTTGTCTTTTCAAGATTTAATTCAAGAAGGCTCTCTAGGCTTGATTAGAGCCGCAGAAAAATTCGACCATGAAAAAGGCTATAAATTTTCTACTTATGCTACCTGGTGGATTAGACAGGCAATTACTAGAGCGATCGCCGATCAGTCTCGGACAATTCGTCTTCCTGTTCACCTATATGAAACTATTTCCCGTATTAAAAAAACTACCAAAATCCTTTCTCAAGAAAGAGGGCGCAAACCCACAGAGGAAGAAATTGCGACTCGCATGGAAATGACCATTGAGAAGCTCAGATTTATTGCTAAATCGGCTCAATTACCAATATCCTTAGAAACACCTATCGGGAAAGAAGAAGACTCCCGTTTGGGCGATTTCATTGAAGCTGATGGCGAAACTCCAGAAGACCAGGTATCCAAAAGTTTACTTCGAGAAGATCTCGAAAGTGTACTAGATACTCTCAGTCCCCGTGAACGTGATGTACTTCGTCTTCGCTATGGTCTAGATGATGGTCGCATGAAAACATTAGAGGAAATTGGACAAATTTTTAATGTCACTCGCGAGCGTATTCGTCAAATCGAAGCGAAAGCTCTACGTAAATTGCGTCATCCTAACCGCAACAGCATATTAAAAGAATATATTCGTTAAACAGTTACAATCATCTGTCTTTAGATAGAGAATATCAAAGACCGAGTATTCAATGCTCGGTCTCTTTTTTATTTACACAACTTGGAAGGTTAGAGCGATCGCAGGCAGAAAATTCAAGAGTTGATCACGACTATTCAAGTAAAATGAAAAGTGGGAAACTGAGAAGAGAAAGTCGGGCTTTTACCAAGGTAGTTCGTCTGAAAAAGTATGGTCGAAAAAAACTGGTAATCATTTTATTTATTATTTGACGATGATTTTAAATTTTTCTTTTACAAATACAAATATGTTAATAAAGTACAAATACCCCAATCGACACCAAGAGATGACGAAAGGGGTAT
>CBDUCX010000116.1:0-14455 GCA_965365755.1 uncultured Pleurocapsa sp. | reverse complement strand
CATACACGAGAAGGCTTGCGCCAACGCGGAGCGAGTACTCCGAACTCCAAACTCCAAACTCCGAATTCCAAAATCACGTTTATTCAGTGATTCATGCGGCTTCTGATGTAATAGCCGTCCATTGGCTTTGTTCTAAAGCCGCATAGGCTGCTTCAACTGCTTCTACAGAAGCTAGGGCATCTTCGGCGGTAATTAAGAGATTATCCTGACCAAGAATGGCACGGGAGAAGTTATCGATCTGGCTTTGAAATGCCTGAATTTTGTTATAACCCTGACCAAAAACTATCCACTCATCCTGGGGAGACTGGCGATACTTGGATTCTTTCCAGCCGACAGAAATAGTTCCTTGAGAACCATAAATCCGCAGGTAGTAGTCTAGCTCTTTATTAATACTCCAAGACAGGTCGATATTTCCCATGACACCACTGGTGCTTTTAACAAAGATTCGCACAGTATCTTCTACAGGCAATTCCTGGATACGTTTGCCTTCCACAACCTGTACTTCTGCTAATGGGCCCAGAAAATAGCGGGTAATATCAACTGAGTGAGTGCCGTTATCAATTAAAACTCCTCCCCCACCAATTTTGGGGTTAGAGTTCCAGCGAGATGACATATCTACTCTGCCGGTAAAAGCATTTTCAAATAAGACAATCTCGCCAATTGCCCCAGAGTCAACCAGACTTTTGGCTTTAACTACATCTGCAACATAGCGGAATTTAGATGCCATAGTTAGCAGCACACCTTGCTGTTTACTAGCCTTGATCATCTTTCTGGCACTTAAGCTATCGATACTCAGGGGTTTTTCGCAGAGGACATGAATTCCTTGTTCAATCAGGTCAAGACAAATATCTGGGTGGGTTGATGGCGGAGTACAGATAATAACTGCATCCAATTCTGTAGCTGCTACCATTGCCTGATAGGAGTCATAACTGGGACAATTTGCCTCTTGAGCTAGGGCTTGAGCAGCTTGGGAGCGAACATCGGCGATCGCTACTAATTGACCATAGTTACTATTACGAAATGCTTGGACATAAGCCTGGGCAATTCCTCCTGCCCCCACTAGGCCGAATTTAATTTTTGCTTCTGTCATTAGTTTATTAGTTTTAACTTAGTACTTGTTTAATAGCGTTAGCGATATAGTTAACGTGTTCTGCGGTATAGTTTTCGTTCCAGGGAAGCACTAGCACACTTTCCAGTCCAGCAAATGTTCCAGGGAATTGCTCTGGGTTATAATCAACTGCTTCGGGACGAGCTAAGGTGAAGGGGAAACGGGAATTTCCAAAGGTACGCTGCTCGCGAAAGATTTCGCATTGAAATGCCGGCTTTTGAATATATCGAGGAGCAGAGAATATACCTTTTTCCTCTTTGAGAGCTGTCGCCAGCCCTACCGCACCATCGGCTATTATCTGACTATCGACACTCAAACAATACTTCCAGTAACTGTGAAGGTTGCGTGGGTCGATCTGCGGCGTAGCAATTCCAGGTAGATCTTTGATTTTCTCTGTAAGTTGACTAGCAGTGGCGCGACGACAGGCGACAATTTCAGGTAATTTGGGCAATTGGGCTGCTGCTACTGCTCCCTGTAATTCGCTCATGCGGTAGTTAAGAGCCAGAAAATAGTGATCTGGTTTGGGGTCGCCGTAACCCCAGGCTTTGTTAATGAAGAGATAGATGCGACGGGCGAGGGCATCGTCATTGGTGGTAATCAAGCCACCTTCTCCCGTGGTGATATGTTTTCCCTGTTGTAAGCTAAAGCAGCCAATATCGCCAATAGTCCCTATTTGTTGACCATTATGGGTAGCCAAAAGAGCCTGAGCTGAGTCTTCAATTACTGGAATATTATGGGCTTGAGCAAGTTCCATAATCTCAGTCATGTTGCAGGGATTACCAAATAAATGGGTGACGATAATCCCTTTAGTGCGATCGCTAATTCTGGCGGCGATCGTTTCTGCGGTTACGTTCCAAGTCTTGGGATCGACATCGGCAAAGACGGGAATTGCTCCTTGGTATAAGATCGGTGTCAGAGCGCCCATATCGGTAATCGAAGTGGTGATGATTTCATCCCCTGGTTCAGGATCGATAGCGGCGATCGCTACATGGACTGCTGCTGAACCAGAGGCGCAGGCATAAGCATATTTGACTCCTAAGAGGTGGGCAAAATCTTGTTCTAGCTGTTTAACAAAAGTTCCTTTGGTTCCGGTGAGAGTGCCACTTTGAATTACTTCCGTTAATAATGCTAACTCTTCCTTGCCTAGAGTGCGCCCAGAGGCATTTTGATCTGAAGGCAATGTCAGTTGTTTGTCTTGAGAGATAACCATATTTTTATTATTTTTATTCCTGATGTTCTTTGGTTGACTTGTAAATAGCAGTTCCTAGATAAAAAATCTCTTCGAAATAACTTTTAGTTTGCAGAGATAAGATGCCCAAGCTGAGAAATTGGATCGCGATGATCAAACTCATTCCGCCGATAATGAAAGTGTGGGGAGTCTGATAAAACGCCGCAGCAACCACTTCGGTAAGATCGGGAAAAAAAGTTTGTTGGGCTAATATTTGATATTGTCCCCAGCAATGAATTAACACCCAGATATTGGCATATAACGAAAACAGTAACAGAATCAAACCAGGGAAGAGAAAAAACATCACTGGTCTGAAGATAAACCCAGACAGGATTACCGCCATCGTATGTCGCAGGATTTTTATACTGGACTGGCGTTTTTGTCGGTTTTTCTGCTTCGTTTGGGAAGATCTCCAATACAAGTGGGCTGGAATCTCTTCAATCCTGGCATTTAAAAGCATCCCTTTATGAATTACTTCTGGGTTAATCTCCATGCCCATAGATTTCAACCTTAACGATTGCAAAAACTTACGGTCATAGACCCTGACCATGCCAGTTAGAGTGACTAAATTACCCTTAACTGTCAAAGCCAAAAAACGATTTGCCCAGATACTTAATATTTTTCTCAACCAGGGAACATTAGAGATTTTGCCTCCCTTCATATAAGGGGAAGCAACCACCATCCTGGCATTAGTTAAGCTGATCTTTTCCAGCAGTTTGCCGATATGATCAGGGGCATAGCTCAAATCCAGGTCAAAGACCACTAGATAGTCACCCTGGCAGTTATTAAAGGCGAATTTCAAAGCTTGTCCTAGACCGAAGTTAATTCCATGATGCAAGACTCGGACATTCTCTCTAGTATTGGCAAATGCCTCCGCCAGTTGACCTGTTTCATCAGTACTGCCGTCATTAACTAGCAACATTTCCCACTGATAATTATCCTCAAGGGATTGCATATACTGCTCTAGTAACTCTAGATTTTCCTTGATGATTACTGCCTCATTGTAGGCAGGTACGATTAGGGAAACGAGGGGACGATCCGTTATTTTTCTCTGTTGACTATGGTTGTTATAGTCCCGATGATTTAGCTTTCGAGCAGTCAAGGGTTTCCATTGCTCCTATAAGAAAAATTGTCACAACTATTATTGCGCTATGTTTGTTTGTTTGGTTATTATTTAATGCTTTAGATTTTTGGCTTAAGTTTTTTTAAATATAGATTGAGTTAGTTCCAACGTCCAATAAGTGTATTTTATTTATATTGATTACGAAAATTATACAACGACTAAAACCCTGATTATATAAAGATTATGTATTAAAACTTTAAAGGCTTAATGTTAATTCGTGACTGATCCTAGACTGATTGTCACCTATCTCATTTCAGTTTTTGATTAACATAGATTTTGTTGGTGTCAAATAGCTATTATCTCTTCACTTGTAGTTATTAGCGCTTGAGTAGTGGCTTACAAGTGTGTTTAATGCTTTGATTAAGATAATTTACAGTTCTTAGACTATCTGATTGCGAGCTTATCCAGCCTATTGATTTTAGGTAAAATCAGGTTCAATCGTATTGTGATTGTGACAAATATGAACCAGGTATAACTGGGAATTATAATTGGTGAATTAGAAAGATTAGTCATAAATACAAAAGTCAAAACGAGCAGAGGCAGAAATGATTCTGGACGTTTATTATTGATTATCAATCGGATAGTTTGAATAAGGTTAATTAAGAATAAAATCACAAATATCAATAATCCAATTAAGCCTATATTCAAAATAATGTCCAAATATCCATTATGAGCGTGAGATACCCAATCTCTGCCATCACCAATAATAACATTCACCACGTCGGCTGCTGGACTATCATTTCCTCGCCATCTTTGCCAGAAGGCATTATATCCATAGCCAAACCAGAGACGTTCCTTAATCCTTGTCTGAATCAACATTGTCCATAACGGGACTCTTCCAGTTAAGCTAATATCCTTATTGAGAACGGACAAAAGATTCTCAAAATTTCCCATTAACCAAATACCAGTAATCCCAAATAAAAACAACAACAAGATAAAGAAAATAAAGGCTTGGGTAAAGTTAAGCTTTTTTAAAAAAGTAGTTGTCGACAATACAATTATCAGGGTAAAAAATACCAGTAATGCCCCTGCCGAATTGGTAAGCTGCATGACGATTAAACACAGAATAGATAGTAGTAGCGATCGCAGACGATATCGAGGATTAGAAAAAGCATTTAGCAACCAAAGTGAAACCCCCAAAGCCATCAAACATCCCAGATCGATAGGATGTCCAAAACCGCCACACCAACCCTTCTTGCAGATGCCAACTGAGGGAACAAAGAAAGCGGAAAATATGCTGTATATGGCGATAAAAGTGCAGTTCCAGCGCCATATTTGAGATAATTCTTGCCAATTATATTTGCGGGCAAAATGAACCGCAAATATACTAAAAAACAGCAGACCAAAAGTAGCTTTTAAAGTTACTGGTGGGTTTTCTGACCACAATACAGAAAAAGCGATCAGACCAAGATATAAGCCTAAGAAAGGTTGCTCAAAAAGTAATAAAAAATTCCTCAATATTTGTTTGCTCTTGCCTCGACAAAGAATAAAAAATGTCCCATAAACAATCAGCAAAAATAAACCTGAAAAAAAACCTTTGGCGTGATCTCCAATATCACCAGGATCTAAGCGGTTAAAAGGGAAAAAATCAGCACCAGAGATAATAAAAACAAATATATATGTGATTGCTTGTTCAAAATACGAGGCAATTCGTTTATTTTTTGTAGAGTTGAAGATTATTATAAAATAAACTACACCAAAAATTAATATTCCTAGCAAAATAGGCAGTTCTAAAAATAAATCTTTCATGTCTACACCATACTATTAAGAGAACCTCCTAAGCCCTAACTCTTATCTTCAATATCTAATGTAAAAGCTTTCCCATAGGACATACTTATCCTAACCAAGGTATATCTCATCAAGACAAAAAACGCTATATTTCATTTACACTTATATAAAAAATCGTGGTGTGAAAGTTGATCTATTTCCTCATAGTGTTCAGAAATATATGCTGCTATTTCAGCTTTGTATCTAGCTTCAATTAACATATATTTTGGTCTATATTTATTAAAATCAAGACCTTTGAGAACGTTTAACTCGTAACCTTCAACATCCAAGGAAAAGAAATCAATTTCATCTACCTGACATTCATCTAGGATAGAAGTCAGGGTTCGTGCAGGAACTTGTATTTCGTAAGATGTACTGTTCGTTTGTTTTTTCTGTTCCCGCTCTAGCCATTTGTTGACGTGGCTTGACTCGGCATGGTCACTCTTTTGAGCCCCCTGTACCAGAGACATGAGGTTAGCATACCTCATCGTCACATGAGACTCGGGAAAACCATTCTCCACTAAAGCACAGTTAAAAACTTGAGCTTTTGGTCTTTCTAAAACGCATTTTTCATACAGGGTGGGAATTCCTTCTACGAGAATTCCTGTCCAATCGCGAAAACGTTCATAGTAATAGGTATTACTCTGCTTATATCCGTCATTACCGCCCACTTCGATGAAAAAGCCTTGTCGATAATTCAAATACTTTTCCAGCTTGCGATCAAGATCATTTAATGCAGGTCGGGAATAGCGGTCTGAACCCATTGCTTCAAATAATTTTCGGCGTTTTGTTTCGTATTTTTCTTTAATTGTGAGATATTTTGTTTTTACTGTCTTATTCATTGTTTTAGTTAACTATGTTTTTAAACATACACAATAACTGAGTTATTGCAATACTTTCTTAATTGAGCTTAGATAAATGAAGTTCTGGCGAACGCGAAACGGAATTAATAATGCCTTGGTCAACATCCAGCCAGTCTTAAATATAGGCGGATAAAATATGCAGGCAATATGAGTTGCAACTCCATAAGATATGACGGTTGCTAATGCTGCTCCAGTCCCTCCATAAGAGGGGATCAGGAAAAGGTTCAACAATATATTAGTTATCGCCCCTAATGATGTTGTCGCCAAGCTAAACTGAGTTAAATTCTCAGTTACTAACCATTTGCTGCGAGCTACCCCTAAAAATACAAAAGGTCCCGCCCAGATGTGCAGCGCTAAAATCTCTCCAGCTTTCACATACTCTTCTCCCAACAAAGTGGTCATTAAATAGCCAGAGGCAAATGTCATGGGAATAACGATTGCTAGAGATATCCACGCCATCAAGTCGTATAATTGCTGGAGTCTAGCATAATATTCCTCCTTACTCCTTTCCTTAGCACGAATAATTGCCGGAAATACAGAAGAGCAAATTGTTGTGGGGACAAAATACCAAATTGAAGAGAACTTTGCCGCAGCAGCATAGTTACCCACCTCTTGATTACCTGCCATATTGCCCAGCATGACTTGATCGATCTTCATGTAGATCGTGATCATCACCCCAGACAGAAGCAAGGGCCAAGAATCTTGGAGTAACTTTCTCGCTCTTTGCCACCCTGGCTGCCAGTGAAAAATAGACTCTTTATGTTGGAAGTAAGCTGCAATCATACCCATTGCTCTGACTACCGAAGCTGCTAGTATTAACCAGGCAAATGCTATTAACGGCAACTTCATGGTGATAAATAATAGCTTGGCTGTCGAACTCAATATGAGTTGAGTACTTCTAACTATGGCAATTGGTCTGGACATTACTTGGGACTGAAACCAGAAGTAAATTACATCGAAGGAATCAAACACTAAACTCCAACCAATAATGACAGACATCCAACGAATCTGAGAATCATCGCTCAAAGCCCAGATGGTGGTGGCAATGAGACCAAAAGTTATTAGAGTGCTGAGCAACTTAAGAGCAAAAGCTGTACCCAATATTTCCTGAGTAAACTTCTCTTCTCGTACCACATTACGTATTACTATATTGTCTAAGCCTAATTTGGCGATCGCCGTAAAGAGACCGACAAAGCTGATGCAATAGCTGAGTTTGCCAAAATTTTCAGCTCCTAAATAACGAACTACATAGATGCCGACCAAAAATGTCAGCACCATGCTTAAAGCTTTTTCAGCAGATAGCCAGCCAACGTTATGAATAATTTTACGCAGCCCCGGACTTAATTTCGCCATAATTAAATTTGATAATGGTTAACTATGACTCTTGAGATAGCGTTGTTGTGAACCAGCGATCGCTTTTATCTTGGAGTCTTGATTATTGACAGTGGCTTCATTAACCACCATGCCTAAGACTGTTTGACGGGAATTTTCGAGAAATTCCTGGGCTTCATTGACACTTTCTATGTCAGCCACCCCAGTGCGAATTACGAATACGATACCATCAGATAATTTACCCAATAACCCAGCATCGGCTTTTCCTTTGAGAGCTGGTGCGTCAAAAATGACGACATCATATTCTCTTCTAAATTTTTCGGCTAGGGCACTCATAGTTGTTGATTCCAGCAATGCCAATGTATTGCTAATTGTTCCTCCAGAGGGAAGAATATCTAAATTGGGCATCACATTATGGATAACATCATTAGTACTGACTTTGTTGACCATCATGTTACTAGCTGAAACTTGTTCGTTATTAACGGGAACTTGGTTTAAAAATAAGTTGATCAAACCCATAGAATTGGATAATTCCCAAATCTCATGCTGTGTGGGACTACGCATATTAGCATCTATCAGCAGCACCCGACGTTCCCCCTGTGCCATTGCCACAGCTAAATTGGCACAAATTCTGGATTTACCTTCATTAGGAACCGAACTGGTAATAGTGATGGTTTTCGGCTCTTTTTCGGCACAAAAACTCAAATTGGCTTGCAACAGTTGGTAGGCATCACTAATTCGGTAGTCATTCATATCACTACAAATTAATCTGGGAAGAGAAAGATCTGTCCCCATCATCTCTAAACTATTGCTGTTCCCATCTAAGTTGGGAATGGTAGTCAGCAAGTTGTAGGGAAAAAATTGTTTAGCCTCCTCAACTGTTTTCAAGGATTTGTCGGTCATATCGAGAACCAGCGTTACTCCAACACCCAGTAAAATCCCTAAAATTCCACTTGCCATAACAATCATTCGCTTACGAGAGTTAAAGGGTTCTTCTGGTACCAAGGGCTGGGATATGACACGAATATTACCAATATTTTGATTCTCGGCAACATTAATTTCTTGGAGTCTTGTTAACAAGGTTTCATAGGTTGTTTGAGATGCATTGACCTTACGTTCCAGCTCTTTTAAGGATTGTTCTAGCTTAGGCCAAATTTTAGCTTGTTGCTTATAGGAGGACAAAGTATTATTCATTTTAACCAGTCGCTGCTCTAAGCCAATTCTTTCTTTTTCTGTTTGAGCCTGCTCTCGAACTAGGCTTGCTTGCACATCCCCAACTTGTAAGTTGCTCCAATTAATTTGCTGTTTACTTCCAGTTGCCTGCTCTATCTTTTGCTGTAATGACTTTTTGAGCTCGGCAACTTTTTCTGTCAAGTTAATCACAGTAGGATTTTGAGGATGAAATCGGTTCTGCTCCACTGTCAACTGGTGTTCAGCACTCTGAACCTCACTCAGCATGGCTTGAATTCCTGGTACTTGGCTCAAGTAAACCAACTTAGCCGCTTCATCTGGTTCTAAATTTGTCTGCTGTTTTAAATTGTTCAAGCGGGCAGTAACATCAACTAATTGACCTTGAAGATCATTAATTTTTTCTTCTAAGTCTTTAATTACATGAATACTGGCTGAAGATTCCTCCGCAAGGTAAGTGATATTGTTTTCCTCTTTGAATTTACGGAGAGCAAACTCTGCTTGTTCAACATTTTTTTCTGTCTTGGGCAACTGTTCCAGAATAAACTTCCTTGCTGCTCCTGCCTCAGCTCGATTATCGCGTATATTTTGCTCGATAAAAATTTCCACCAGTTTTTCAACTACAGTGGCAGCCATCTGAGGCTCTGGGGCTGTGTAATTAACTTTTAAAACGTCTGTGCCTTTAACGGCATCTACATCGATGCCAGATGCTAATTTCTTAATGGGAATTAGCTGTCCCGATTCATCTTTGAGTTGCAGTTCCTTGATCGCTTGCTTGAGTGCAGTATTCGATAATAAAATCTCTGCCTGAGCATTTAAGGGGTCACTCTCATCGGTTAATGGTTCTATTCTTCCCATATTTTCCCCTAAGCCAGTAAGGGAGGAAGTAAGATTAGTTTTGATCAAAAGTTTAGCTTCTGATCTATACAGCGGCTTGGATAAAAATGCATATAAGAATCCGAGAGAAGTAACCAGTGCAAAAACTGTCAGGGTAACCTTTCTGCCTCTTTTCAAAATGAGCCAGTACTTCTGCCAGTTTATGTCTTCAAGTTGGTTGTCATAGTCCATAAATCTAAAAAGTAAAGTTATTTACTGGAAGCTATTCAAATTAAATATTTTAAAAAAAATCTTGTTAGTCTGATATTTTTTATTTTAATTTTGTCTTGAGTATTTCAAGATAGTTGAGCGGAAATCTCGTATTAACAAATTATAAGTTTATTTCAGGAATACTTTTTAAAATACTCCTACTTTTCAACAAATCCAGGAAATCATCTTAACTAAAACTTTACAGTCATAAGCTCAAAAGAGTATATTGTAATGCTAAATATTAATTTAGTCGTACAACTCGATTAATCAATAACCACTCATTCTACTTACTATCAGAAAGGACAGCGCAATATAATACATAACAGAGTTGTGCTTAACTGCAAATCCCAATAATTTATCCCAAACAATAATAACTATTCAGAAGCTAATAATTTTAGCTGATACATCAAGAAAACATAAAGTTTATTATGATTTTTAGTTTTTTTAATCATGATCAATGATTCCTATTATCTTGAATAACACGAGTTTAAAGGAAAGTCAAGCTATGAAAAATCAACATATTAGACTTTCAAATTTTGGTAATCGCTTAGTATTAAAAACAAGTTTACATTAAGACTGAAACATTGATTTTTAAATACTATACATAGTTTAAAAGTGATTTAACATAATCTTTATCTTACTTATAAGCGAAGCAATCCATTATATTAAAAATTTAAAATTAGGTACTTACTTCTCTGCTTGTAGTTTTAAATTCATCAGCTTTTTATATTTTTCCTCTGAGATTAAATTTTTGCTTGCTTTTATAAATCTTTTGTAAACTATAAACCTATTGAGAAATTCTAATAAGTCGTGTATACTACATGAAGATAAATTTGATGGAATTATTTTTAAGTTAATTTGTGTCTTATAAACCTCTGACAATATGTAAAATACTCTTTATTTTGCTTTTTTTAAGATCAGATGCTAATTTTAAATTGTCTTAATAGCCAAAAAAAGCTAATCATAGCTAAATTAATTAGCATGTCAATCTTGACTTATATTACATACGTAAGTATAAAGTGTATAGTTAATTTATTTTTGTTCTAAAAATCAAATTAAATTTTTATATATTTGTCAAAGAATTATATTATTTTTTGTGGTTTAAATAACTGTTTAAATGAATTTTGAATGTTAGTTGTGTTGCTTTGATAAAAGTGTTGCCAAAACAAAAAATGAGAGAATATAAAAAAGTTTTGATCGTGGTAGAGAATCTTCCTAGTCCTTTTGATCGTCGAGTCTGGATGGAAGCTACTACTTTACGCAAGACAGGATATGAAGTCTCAATAATCTGTCCTCAAGGTAAGGGATATGAAAAAAACTATGAGGTAATTGACGATATCCATATTTATCGCCATCCCATGCCACCAGATATTAGTTCTGTCAAGGGCTATTTAACGGAATACGCCACCGCTATATATTGGGAATTTCGCCTTGCTCATCGTGTTTGGCGTGAGCGTGGTTTTGATATTATTCATATTTGTAATCCCCCAGATTTAATATTTTTAATAGCCGGATGGTTTAAATTCTTTAAGGGCGTCAGAGTTATCTTCGACCATCACGACATTAATCCAGAGATGTACGAAGCCAAGTATGGGCGTCGAGATCTCTTCTACTATGGACTTCGTCTCGTAGAACGTTTGACTTTTGCTACAGCTGATACTGTCATTAGTACCAACGAATCCTATCGAGAGATAGCTTTGAGCCGTGGAGGTAAAAAACCAGAGGATGTTTTTGTGGTTCGCAGTGGGCCAGATTTATCTCGTTTCCGAGCAACCACACCCAATCCTGTTTATCGAGGCGATCGCCAATACTTAGTGGGATATGTCGGTGTCATGGGAGAGCCAGAAGGAATCGATTACCTTTTGGAAGCGGTGCGCTATCTAGTCTACGAGCAAAATCGTCGAGATATCCAGTTCATGCTAATTGGTAGTGGCCCGATGTTCGAGCAACTTCAGAACTTGGCAAAACAACTGGGGGTAAGTGAGTATGTCGAATTTACGGGGCGGATTCCCGATGGAGAACTTTTAGAGAGGCTTTCGAGTTGTGATGTCTGCGTAAATCCCGATAAGAAAATGCCTTACAACGATAAATCCACTATGAACAAGATTATGGAATATATGGCAATGGGCAAACCCATTGTCCAGTTCGATCTGATGGAAGGCAGACGCTCTGCGGGGGAAGCTTCTCTGTATGCCGAGGGCAATAATGCCATTGATTTGGCAGAGAAAATAATTGAGTTGCTGGCAGCACCTGAGCGTCGGGAGCAGATGGGCAACATTGGTTTGCGTCGCATGAGAGACAGCTTAGAGTGGCGATATCAAATTCCCAAACTTTTTGAGGCTTATGGCTGGGAAGATGGGCAATTAGTTACCTCGGATTTGGTATCGGCAAACACTAATCCGTAAACAGCAAAGAATTTATCTAAATTTATAAAATTAAGGAAAATAAGTGATGAAAATAAGCATTTTTGGTCTTGGATACGTTGGTGCCGTAACGGCAGCCTGTCTGGCTAGAGACGGACATGAAGTGATTGGAGTGGACTTAAATCCAGATAAAGTAGCTTTAATTGCTCGGGGTGAATCTCCTATTATCGAGCCTGGTTTAGAAGATTTACTCCAACAAGGTGTTAGCTCAGGTCTTATTCAAGCGACGACGGATGCGGAAGCAGCCATCATGAAATCAGAAATTTCTCTGATTAGTGTCGGCACTCCAGCCATGGAAAGGGGAGAACCAGATTTATGTTATGTACTTAATGTCTGCAAAGATATTGCTTCAGCGGTTAAAAAGAAGAATTCACCCCATGTAGTCATGCTACGTAGTACAGTTCCCCCTGGTACTTTAAAACACTGCCAAAATTTGATGGCAGAGATTGCTGATTCGGGATTAATTCACACTGCTTTTAACCCAGAGTTTTTAAGGGAAGGTTCTGCCATTCGGGATTATGATTGCCCTCCATATACAGTCATTGGTACTGAATCTTCCGTTGCTGAAAAAGCTGTACGGGATCTTTATGTTCAAGTTCAAGCCAAAATTTTGGTAGTTAAACCAGAAGTAGCAGAATTGGTTAAGTATGTTGCTAATACCTGGCATGCTACTAAAGTGAGCTTTGCCAACGAAATTGGGCGGCTAGCTAAAGCCTTTGAAGTTGACGGGCGGGAAGTGATGAATATTATCGTCCAAGACGAAAAGTTGAATGTTTCTCCCGTGTATATGCGTCCTGGGTTTGCTTACGGAGGCTCTTGTTTACCTAAAGACTTAGAAGCGCTACTTTACTATGCTCGTGCTAAAGATGTGTTTGTACCTCTGCTCAACACAATCCCTGCCACCAACGACTTACAGATAGATATAGCTGTACAAAAGATTCTCAATTATGGGGTCAAACGAATTGCCATTTTGGGCTTGTCCTTTAAAGCGAATACGGACGATCTGAGAAAGAGTCCTACAGTTCCTCTGGTCAAGCGGTTACTGGGAGAAGGATGCCAAGTGAAGATTTACGATCCTGCAGTTCATAAAACCCAGTTGATGGGAGCCAACTTAAACTATATCCAACAGCATTTGCCCCATTTCAAAAATTTGCTGGTAGCCCAGCCTGATGAAGCTTTGTCGCAGTCGGAGTTGATCGTAGTAACTCATCGTACACCAGAGTTCCAGAAGCTATTGCGGGAAGCTCATGAAGAAACCAAGATTTTTGATGTAGTTGGGGTTTTTGATGAGCCACCAAAGAGCCTGCAATATCAGGGTCTAGCTTGGTAGCCTCGCAATATTCCGCGCAATCTTAAGTAGGTCAGTATAAATAAAATTGACGAGCGACCCCGCGTCGACGAAAGGCGCAAGGGAACGCGCGAGTTTAACTTGTTAGGACTGTTAGTCGTTAGTCGTTAGTAGTAATAGCTTGAAACTAATTCATACTTCTTAACCTATTTGACTTTATTTCGCCCTACTTACTTATCAAGAAAATCATAATTACCTAATTGGTATGGTCATTAAGTCATGAACATCAATGTTGCCTTTTTGATTTTTAAACGTCCTGATACTACAGCAAAGGTATTTGAAGCAATTCGTCAAGCACGACCCCAAAAACTACTAGTAATTGCAGATGGTCCTCGTAAAGATCGACCCGATGAAGCAGAAAAATGTGCTGCTACCCAGGCAATTATTGAGAGGGTTGATTGGGAATGTGAAGTTTTGACCAACTACTCGGAAGTTAATTTGGGTTGTGCCAAAAGAGTTTCTAGTGGCTTAGATTGGGTCTTTGAATTAGTTGAAGATGCAGTCATTATCGAAGACGACTGCGTACCTCATCCTTCATTTTTCCATTTCTGTGAAGAGTTACTTCAGCGATATCAAGACGATCAAAGAATTATGTCAATTGCTGGTAGTAACTTCCAGTTCGGACGTAGTGTAACTGACTACAGCTACTATCATTCCCTCTATCATGATTGTTGGGGATGGGCAACTTGGAGACGAGCCTGGAAATATTTTGACTTTGAGATGAAGTTGTGGCCGAAACTCAAAGAAACTAGTTTTCTGCAAGACCACCTTTTAGATGCCAATGTAGCTCAATATTGGCAACAAAAGTTCGATTTAACTTACGAATCTAAAAAAGATAGTTGGTTTTATCGCTGGCTTTATTCCTGTTGGGTGCAAAATGGGATGGCTCTTGTACCAGATATCAACTCGGTATCTAATATTGGTTTCACTGCGGGGGCTACTCATACAGTGGAAGATGCTCGCTATGCAAATTTAGCGATCGCCGAAAT
>CBDUCX010000115.1:0-14544 GCA_965365755.1 uncultured Pleurocapsa sp. | reverse complement strand
GATTTAGGAGAAATATTGATGTTTGACGCATTTACCAGGGTGATTTCTCAAGCTGATGCTAGAGGCGATTACCTCAATCAAGGTCAGTTTGATGCTCTCAAAAATATGGTGGCAGAAAGCAACAAACGAATGGATGTAGTAAACCGAATTACTGGCAATTCTTCAGCTATTGTCGCTAACGCTGCTCGTGTTTTATTTGCCGAACAGCCCCAGTTAATTGCACCTGGTGGGAATGCTTATACCAACCGTCGCATGGCTGCCTGTTTAAGAGACATGGAAATCATTTTACGCTATGTCACTTACGCCACTTTTTCTGGAGATGGCAGTGTCTTAGAAGACCGTTGCTTGAATGGTTTACGGGAAACTTATGTAGCTTTAGGAGTTCCAGGCCCTTCTGTATCTGAAGCTGTTAACAAAATGAAAGCTGCTGCGATCGCCATTGCTAATGACAGAAATGGTGTAACTCAAGGAGATTGTAGTTCTCTAATGTCAGAACTATCCAGCTACTTTGACCGTGCAGCAGCAGCAGTAGGCTAGGTTCCTTAAGTAACAAGTAACAAGTAACAAGTAAGATTTTCCTAATGATTTCAATTTAATCAATGGTGAATTTATTGAGGTTCGCGCTACTAATTTGCTTTTACTCCAACTTATTTTTCGATTAAACATAGTAAAAATTTAAAGCAAGAGGTATTTTACCCATGAAGACTCCCATTACCGAAGCAGTATCGGCTGCTGATTCTCAAGGTCGTTTCTTAAGCAGTAGTGAAATTCAAACTGCATTTGGTCGTTTTCGCCAAGCAAACGCCAGTTTAGAGGCTGCTCAAGCATTAACTAATCAAGCAGATAGCTTAGTAAATGGTGCTGCCCAAGCTGTTTATACTAAGTTCCCCTACACTACTCAAATGCAGGGACCAAACTACGCTTCTACTCCTGAAGGGAAAGCTAAGTGTGCTCGCGACATTGGCTATTATTTACGTATGATTACCTATTGCTTAGTTGCTGGTGGCACTGGCCCAATGGATGACTATTTGATTGCAGGAGTTGCGGAAATCAACGCTACTTTTGAATTGTCTCCTAGCTGGTATGTTGAGGCTCTTAAATACATCAAAGCCAATCATGGTTTAAGTGGCGATCCTGCGGTGGAAGCCAACTCCTATATCGAGTACGCAATTAACGCTCTTAGCTAGATTTTTCTAGTAGCTTGGAATCGCAGATGACTATTGAGCTTGACTTTTTGTTTAATGGTTAACTGTAATTCCAAGCAATTTTTTTAGCAAAGTAATTAAAAAATTCAGGAGTATTACCAGTGGCAATTACAGCAGCATCTCGCTTAGGAATCTCTGCCTTTGACAATACCGATATGGTAGAATTGCGCCCTAACTGGAGCAAAGAAGAAGCAAAAACGGCGATCGCAGCAGTCTATCGCCAAGTGTTAGGCAACGACCATCTAATGAACTCAGAACGTCTGACTAGTGCTGAATCTTTATTAGCAGATGGTTCGATTTCAGTCCGTGAATTCGTTAGGGCAGTAGCCAAGTCAGAACTTTATAAAGAAAAATTCTTTTATAACAACTATCATCCTCGCACCATTGAGTTAAATTTTAAACATTTACTGGGTCGTGCGCCTTATGATGAAGTAGAAATTGTCGAACATCTCGATTTATATCAAAATCAAGGCTTTGAAGCTGATATTGATTCATATATTGATTCTGAAGAATACGTGCAAAATTTTGGCGACAATATTGTTCCTTTTTATCGCGGTTTTTCCACTCAAACGGGACAAAAAACTGTTGGCTTTACCCGCATGTTTCAACTTTATCAAGGTTATGCCAATAGCGATCGCGCCCAAGGTAATACAGGTAGTCCTCGCCTAACCTACGATTTAGCTCGGAATATGGCAACTCCTGTACGTAGTCCAGGTGGAAACGGTTGTCTTTCTGGAACTACTACCCCTGAAAGAGGTGGTTTATATCGCTTGCGGGTCACTAAAGGAGGAATCGGACGAGCACCCCAAATACGTCGCAGCATGCAAGAATACGTTGTTCCTTACGAAAGACTTTCGGCAACCCTACAAAAACTCAATAAACAAGGTAGTCGAGTTCTCAGTATTACTAATGCTTAACTAGCTTTTAGCTCTTAGCTTGTAGCTTGTAGCTTTTTCTTTGACTCCTCATCATACCCGTTACTATACATATTTACATTTAGGAGAATAGCAAGTGGCAATTACAACAGCAGCTTCCCGTTTGGGAGTTTCTGCTTTTAGCGATCGCGAACCAACAGAATTACGTCCTAACTGGACTCAAGACGATGCGAAAGCGGTAATTAATGCCGTTTATCGGCAGGTTTTGGGCAATGATTACATTATGCAGTCGGAGCGTTTAACAGCTACAGAATCTCTACTGTGCAATGGTTCTATAACAGTGCGGGACTTTGTACGAGCGGTAGCTAAATCAGAACTCTATAAGACAAAATTTTTGTATGACAATTTTCAAACTAGAGTGATTGAATTAAACCTCAAACATTTATTAGGAAGAGCAGCCTATGATGAGTCTGAGGTAATCTATCACCTAGATCTTTATCAAAATAAAGGTTTTGAAGCTGATATTGATAACTATATCGACTCCGCCGAATACGAAGCGAGTTTTGGTGACTATATAGTTCCCTATTACAGAGGTTTTGACACCCAAACAGCACAAAAAACTGTAGGCTTCACCCGTATGTTCCAACTATATCGGGGTTATGCCAATAGCGATCGCTCTCAAGTGGCAGGTAAAAAATCTCGCTTGGCTAAAGATCTGGCTCAAAACGGTTCTTCTGCGGTAGTTGCACCGTCAGCAGGTTGTGAAGGCTGGGCATATCAAGCCTCTAGTAAAGGGGTTTCACCTAGTAAAGCTTTCCGTACTGCTAATCAAGATAATCGGATTTATCGGATTGAAATATCGGCGATGAATTTACCCCGATATCCCAAGGTGCGTCGGGTTAGTCGGGCTATTCTAGTGCCCTACGATAAGCTGACACCGACGTTGAAAAAGATCAACAAAATGGGTGGCAAGGTTGCCAGCGTTACTTTAGCTTAAGACTCGGTTAGCATTTGACCAAATACTATAGCGTTACGCACATACGTTAGGACACTTATCACTCATTACTCATTACTTACGAGCAATCAAATAAATTTGTCCTACACATAACTTTGTACGGCTATAGATTTCTAATTCCCCAATAAATTACGGAGAAAAATTATGTTAGGTAGCGCTGTACTCGGAGGCAGGTCTAGTTCCTCTGCCAAAAATAGAGTTTTTGTCTATGAAGTGACAGGATTAAGGCAAAATCAAGAAAATGAGAGCAATGGCTATTCGTTTCGTAGTAGTAGCAGTATCTTTATGTCTGTTCCTTACAATCGCATGAATGAAGAAATGCAGCGCATTGGCAAGATGGGGGGAACCATTGTCAAGATTCAATCCCTAGAAGATTTTAAAGAACAGAATGAGAAAGAACAAAGTGAGACTGATGTTTCTCAGGAAGATAGTGATTGATTGATTTTGAGGATTCAAAATAATTTGAAGTCATCATCTTCAATAATTGTAGGGGCTTGATCGGTAAAGCTCCTACGAATAATAGTTTTGAATTTTGAATTTTTAAATAACAAATAAGTTCATGGTTGCAATAGTTAGAACTCCTTTAAGAAAACGTCAACACGCTCTGATTCAGCAGTTGGTAAGCTGTATTGAACAACAGTGGCAAGATCACTTAAATCTTGCTTTTTACGATGTGCCTGAAAATTTGGGCTATGTAGAAGGTAATCTGGCAGAAGAAAAATTAATTATTGAAAATCGCTGTTATCAAGCGATTCAATTTCGTAAATTGCATTTAGAGTTAGCTAAGATTGGCGATCGCTTGGATATTCTGCACTGTGTAATGTTTCCCCGTTCCAATTACGATCTACCCATATTTGGAGTGGATTTAGTGGGTAGTAAGGCGGGAATTGGCGCAGCAATTGTTGATTTATCTCCTGTCAATAAGGATGGTGCGCTTGACTCTTATTATAGTGAAGCTTTAGCCAAATTACCCCAGATTGATTTTTCTCATCCTCGTGAGCTACCTAAATGGGGTCATATTTTCTCGAAGTTTTGTTTATTCATCCAGCCTAAGAATAGTTACGAAGAACAACTTTTTCTAGATCGGGTTAAACAATATCTAGCTCTGCACTGTAAAGCTGCTTTGGCTTCATCCCCCGTATCTTCTGAATTTAAACAAGCTGAAATTATCTCAGGGCAACGTCACTACTGCACCCAACAGCAACAAAATGATAAGACCCGCAGAGTGCTGGAAAAGTCCTTGGGTCAAACTTGGACGGATCGTTACATGAGGGAAATGCTCTTTGATCATCCTTAAACTAGGAAATATTATAGTTAACTTTAATAACACACCAATTTAATAAACTTTAATTCCGTTAAACTTAGTTCATAAAAAGTAATTAAAAGTTCAGTTATGGCGGGAGTAAAAAAATCTCCAACCAGAAAGTCATTTTTTAAAGCGATATTTCAACATTCCTTAGAAGCGATCGCCATTATTGATCGTCAAGATCGGCTAGTGGAAATAAATCCTGCTGGTTGTCAGCTATTTGGTGTAGCGAAAAATCAACTAATCGATCAATCAATTACTAAGTTTTTGGTATCACCCACAAAATGGTCGCTAGTTGAGCAGCGAGGGGAAATTCAAATCAAGCAACCTCAACAGAAAATTAAGACTGTTGAATATAGTCAAGTCCCAGATATATTACCTGAACACAACCTCCTGATTTTAAGAGGGATTACAGACTGTCAATTACAGGCAGCAGAAGAATTGAAGCTTCATCATCAACGGGTAGAACTTTTTTCCGAAGTCACCCTCAAAATCCGTCAATCTTTACAGCTAACAGAAATTCTCCAAACTGCTGTTACTGAAGTACAAAGAATTTTACAAGCTGATCGCGTCTTAATTTATCAGGTTTTTGCCAATGGTACGGGAATGCCGATTCGAGAAGCTGTATTGCCTGAGTTTAAGGCAATTTTGGGAGTTGAGTTTCCTGAAGAAGTATTTCCCGAAGATTATCGCCAACTATATAGGAAGGGTCGAGTTAGAGCACTCACCGATGTCCATGCTCAAAATGCAGGTTTAGCGGAATGCTTGATTGAATTTATGGACGAATGGCAAATTAAGAGTAAGTTAGTTGTCCCCATTCTGCAAAGTTTTTCCGCCGAAACTGATACTAGGGGCGATCGCCTTTGGGGTTTATTAATTGCCCACCAATGTCAGGCACCACGGGAGTGGACAGAATTTGAACAAGAACTAATGCAACAGTTAGCCGATCAAATTGGTATTGCTTTATCTCAGGCAGAATTACTGGAAAACTTAGAGGGATTAGTTGCCGAACGTACTGCTAAATTAAGACAAGAAATTAGCGAACGCACCAAAGCAGAAGCAGCATTACGCCATAGTGAAGAGCAACTGCGCTTAATTGCTGACAGCTTACCAGTTTTGATTGCCTATATCGACCAAGAACAGCATTATCGTTTCAATAACCAAGCTTATCAAACTTGGTTGGGACTTGATCCTCACAATATAAAAGGCTGTCACTTGTTGCAAGTTCACGGATTAGAAGAATATCAGCAGATTCAACCCTATATTGAGAAAGCTCTCAGGGGAGAAACGGTCACTTATGAGCGGGATTTAGTTTTACAAGATGGATGCGTTCATTCCCTTAACATCACCTATATTCCTCACATCCAAGAACAGCAGAAAATTAAAGGGTTCTTTGCTTTGACTAGCGATATTAGCGATCGCAAAGCTATGGAACGAATGAAAGATGAATTTATTTCTGTGGTTAGTCACGAACTACGTACACCTTTAACCTCAATTCATAGCTCCCTCAAAATTCTGGCAACAGGTAAGCTGGGCAGTCTTCCTGGTCAAGGAGGGCGAATGTTACAAATTGCTGACCAACAGACTGATCGATTAGTACACTTGGTCAATAATGTCCTCGATCTTCAAAGAATTCAATCAGGCAAAATTACGATGAATAAACAAGCCTGCCAAGCTGGAGAATTGATTACTGAAGCAGTACAAGCGATGAAAACCTTAGCTCAAGAAAAAGGAATTCAGTTGTCTTTCCAACCTGCTGATTTTATTGTCTGGGCAGATCGAGATTATATTTTACAAACTTTGACTAATTTGGTGGGTAATGCGATTAAGTTTTCTCCCCGTAATAGTACTGTTGAGCTATTGGCAAAGACCGACAGTCAGACAAAACAAAACCATCAATCAACCTCTTACATTACTTTTGCCGTTAAGGATCGAGGACAAGGTATTCCTCAAGATCGTTTAGAGACAATCTTCGAGCGGTTTCAACAGGTAGACTCTTCCGATTCCCGTAAAAAGGGTGGTACTGGTTTGGGCTTAGCAATATGTCATCAGATTATTGAAGGACATGGAGGTCAAATCTGGGCGGAGAGTAGTTTAGAACAAGGTAGTACATTTTATTTTACTTTACCCGAACTCATTCAATTAGAGGGCGATCGCCATGACTGAAAAAAATATTTTACTCATTGACGATGAAGAAGTGATTCAGGAAGTAGTCAAGGTAGGAATTGGAATCGAAGCAGGTTGGGAAGTGGCGACCGCTTCTTCTGGTTTAGAAGGGATTGATTTAGCCCAGAATCAACAGCCTGACCTTATTTTACTGGACGTAATGATGCCTAACATGGATGGCATTGCTACCCTCACACACCTCAAGACTAATGACAAAACCAGTACTATTCCCGTGATTTTTTTAACTGCCAAAGCCCAAGCAGAAGAAAAAAACCAGTTTCAAGGTTTAGGCGTAGTCGATGTAATTACTAAACCGTTTAATTCCATGACCCTGGCTAGCCAAATAGCCAAAATACTGGGATGGGAAATATAGTCATTTCCATTAATTTCTATCGGTTTATCTATATCAGAAGTAATAAGTAATGAGTAATGAGTAATAAGTAATGAGTAATAAGATTTATCAGCCTTTTGCCAGAATATTAAACATTCATCTATTTCCTATTTGGAATAACTACATAAGTCTATTGTTAAAATTTAATCTATAAATATGAAAATCTTATTAGTTGATGATGATCCAGTTTTAGTGGAACTATTAACCCAAACTCTAGCCCAACAGAACTATGCGATCGATGTAGCTACGGATGGGGAGCAAGGTTGGATTTATGGCTCTACCTATACCTATGATTTGATGATCCTAGACTGGTCTTTACCTAAGCTAGATGGGATTCAATTGTGCCAACGTTTTCGTGCTCATGATGATGATACGCCAATTATTTTATTAACATCTCGTAGTGGTAGTCAAAATAAGATTATTGGTCTTGATGCAGGTGCAGACGATTATATCTGCAAACCTTTTGATGTGGAAGAATTAGCTGCCCGTATTCGAGCTTTATTACGTCGCTTGCACTGTGATTTTTTACCTGTGTTGCGCTGGGGAGATCTATTGTTAAATCCCTGTACTGGCGAAATTACTTATCACCAACAATCATTATCTCTGACAGCTAAAGAATATCGCTTGTTGGAGTTGTTTATGCGTCATAGTCAAGAAATTTTTTCGGTTGAAGATATTATTGACCGTTTATGGTCATCTACCGAATATCCTGCGATCGCCACAGTACGCTCCCACCTCCGACATTTACGTCAAAAATTAAAGCAAGCTGGTTTCCCTGATGATTTAATCACCACCGTCCGAGGACAGGGTTATTGTCTCAAATCTTTGCCTCAAAACACTGATGCTACTCAGAGTAAATCGCAAGTTATCCCTAATAGATCATCCATCTCTACTGAGCAATCAGATAAGCGATCGCAACACCTCACCGCTTTAACTTCCATCTGGGAAAAATATCAGTCCAAAAGAGAACAACAATTAATCACCTTAGAGCAAACTATCGCCTCACTCAGTGACGGCAATCCAGAGATCAGCAGCCTCCTCTCCGCAATTGTTGCCGCTCATAGTTTAGCAGGAAATTTAGGACAATTTGGCTTAGATCGGGCATCCCAATTGGCTAAGGAAATAGAGCAGCTATTACAAAATTATCATAGTCATAACTCAACACAGTTATCACTTTTATCTGATAACTTAACAGCCCTAAAGTTAGAATTAACCATAAAAAAGCATGTTTTAGGTCAAATATCCCAAAAAATCACCACAAATTTGCCTTTACTATTGATTATCAGTAACGATAGTAACTTTGCCGAACAGTTAAGTCCCCCAGCTACCAATCAAGGAATGCGCACCACAGTAATCCCCACTCCAGAATTAGTTCGAGATTGGTTGTCAGAAAAACAAACCAAAGGCGAACAACTTCCAGATATTGTAGTACTCAAAATATCCTTTGCCGAAGATGTTTCTAATTCAGCTACTAACCAAGATTATTTAGCTTTAATTGCTGAATTCAAATTACTAACACCATCAATACCAGTTATTGTAGTTGCCGATCGCGATCGCTTTGAAGATCGTTTACTGGTAGCCAGACATGGAGGCAAATTTTATTTAACTCAACCAATCGCCTATGAGCAAATTATTGCTGTATGTCAAAAAGCAGTCCAATACTCGTCCCTGGGGAAAAAGATCATGATTGTCGATGACGACGTGGAATTATTGAAGACGTTACCAACTTTACTCAAGCCTTGGGGATTTAAACTCACTACTCTAGACGATCCACGGCAATTTTGGGATGTACTTCAAGCTGTTACCCCCGATCTATTGATATTGGACATCGAAATGCCTCACCTCAGCGGTATTGAAATATGCAAAGTACTCCGAACTCATCCCTACTGGTGTAAGCTACCAGTTGTCTTTCTCAGTATTCATCAGGATGATAATATCTACACTGAAGTCTTTGCTAGCGGTGCTAATGATTTTGTCAATAAACCAGTTTTCCCCCAACAATTGGCTCACCGAATTCTTAATCGCCTCAATCTGAAAAGGATTACATGAAAAGGATATAGAGGCATTTAAGCTTTTCTATGGCAGTATTTTGGGCTTGCATCAGTTACCCCCATTCGGGGGCAAGCATCGCAAGACTTTATAAATGTGTCAGGCAGTCAGATCCCTGGGAGCAGGTTAGTCCAAACTGCATTCAGTCAGTTATTTGATGTCTTTGATGTAGTCCTCCAGCGTTTTGATGTTCTCATCGTAGGCAGATTGATCACCTACCGAAATTCCACTCCGCACAAAAAACTTGAACGGTAGCTCTCGTTCGCCAAAAAAGCTAACAAATCCGTCTGGCTCAAGGGTATCTCCGTTTAAACCAATTGCCCAGTAAAGTTCTTGGTATTCCTTAAGTTCAGCGATTTTATATTCGCTTGCCTCAATCTCCTGGTTGCAGACATCTTCGATATATTTATTGAGAGTTGCAATATTCTCATCATAAGCAGAGGGATCGCCCACTGCCACCTGCGAACTCCGCACATAAAACTTAAATGGTAGGTTTCGCTGGTTGAAAAAGTGGAGAAATCCGTCTGGCTCGCTGGTTTCTCCGTTCAAACCAATTCCCCAGTTCCTATCCTTGTAATTCCCGAGTTCAGCAATCGTGTTTTGGGCAGCTTGGATCTCTTGTTTGGGAACTCCCCGAAATACAATATTGCGGGTGGGAGGGGGAGCAAAAGACTTGAGGAAACTCATGCAGGGGGCAAAGAAATATTCTCCCCCTTTCATGTTGACCCAATGGGTGAAGTCAGCCTCTGTCTGCCCTGACTCACCCCACTCTGTGGGCCATTGGTATGTCTCTGTGACAGCGGCACCATTTTCTTCTTTTTCGACACCAATGACTACATCTGCGCCCACATCTTGCTTGATAAAGTTACGTTCATTAGCCCATGCCTTCTGCATGAAATTAAACTGATTCTCTAAATTGGCTTGGAAGCACAAAAACAGCAGTCCTGCATCGGTTTCTGGCTCCTCGGTGGGGAGAGGTCCATAGTTGATTCCCCGACGAGCAATACGATGCATCTTCTCCTCTTCTAGAGGGACATTAAAAATTTTGGTATCGCCACGGGGATTGACTTTGCGAGTGTGGGCATGGAAGGGACACTTTAGACCTTCCGTATCCTCTGCATAATTAAAGTTGTTCTCTTCAGGCTGTTGCGCGCTTGGCGTATCTTGGAGAACCACTGGCGTTCCATCCTGGAAGCGTCCCATAGTGTATGCTCCTGCTAAAGCTGGATTTGCTGTTCCAGAACCTTTGAGTTTCTCAGCTAAGTTCTCAACAACGTCCCGGTTCCATGCCTTAACGTTCTGCTCCAGTTTGCGGTAAACCAAGAAACTACCGTAACTCTCATTTTTTTCACCCAAGGGATCTTTGAACAAAACCAAATCTAGGGGGGCGCTGGGGTCCCATTGAGAAAAGTCGCTATGTTTTTTTGCCTCGTCAATATCTGCCTTAAGAAACAGCGGTTGACTGACTCCATCTCGAAATCCAAAGTGCTCCATCTCTGCGCCAGTTTCCTCATTTCTGAGGACGTAACCTATGTCCTCATGGACAACCTCGGCGATACCTTCCAGCTCTGCTTTTATTTTCTCCACTGTATATGTCAATAAAGCTGGGTGCTTCCGTAGCAGTTCCCAGTCTTCTCTCTCTTTGAGCTTTGCCTCCTTAGTTCGCTCCCCTACTAACCTATCACCTGCAAGCAATACGAGAGCATGAATCTCTTGTTGGAAACCAGATTCCCATTGTTCGACATCATCGCCGAGTAGCTTCTGAATACTGGCGTCTTTCATCCCTTGCTTAAATGGTCCGTCATTGGGCAGTTGCTCGTACTGATATTCTAAATACATATAACCAGCCCGCGTCAAAAAGAAGTTGCCAAATAGTTGACCTTCCCCTTCACCTTGCCGATGCTGCTTTGCTTGTTCTGCTTGAGCCAGTGCTGAGGTTACATACTGGTGAGTAAAATTACCAATCCATTCCTTGGCGGATTCTGGATTGCCAGTGAATTTCAAGAACAAGTGATTCGAATGGTTTCGTCCGTGGGGTTTGAGGATGTTGCCCTGGATTTCGCCTAGGAGTGCTTCATCTTCAACCAGATCAAAAGGGGTCACAACTTCGCCAATTTGCTTGATTTTTGTCTTGATGTCAACCATAACCTAACTCCTTATTCTATTGTTTAGATAAATTTTTCTGATTGCGGCGTTGGTAAATGCGTAATGCTATTACTGCTTTTTCTATCCTTAAAAAAGTAAACCTGGATCTAAAAAGCTTAAAGCTTATGGCTTAGAGCTTAAAGCTACAAACAGTAATCCTAAATAGGACATTTCCTGATGACCAACGCCCTGATTGCAAGTAAGATTGGGAGATATTTGAAGAATAGGAAAAAATAAATTATTGTAAAAATTACTACCAACAAATATCTCGCTACTGGAAAAATTAACGTCCTGCCAATTAAGCTGCAGCTAATTGCACGATCTTGGCGTGGGAAGGTTTACCGTCACTATTGACATAGAACAGCATGTAGTAGCCTGGGGGACTAAAGTGCTGGTTAGTCGGAGCGCTAAAGCTAATACTAGTTTCAGCGCCATTAGGTGGTTGCGCTTGGCTGTCCAATTCTATTAAGCGTTGACCCATATCAAAAGAGTGAGTTGCCGAGCCCAATTTTGCCAGAACTACGGAACCAGGTTGATCAGTAGAGGCATTACTGACAGAGATAGTTTGAGACTTGCCGTATTGTAGTTGTGTAATCTCTGTCTTGATTTCTGGACGGGGGGTTTCTCCGAAGAGATAGGGCGGGTAAAAGATTGCATGTTGCCAGATTTCGCCACTATTGCCTTCAGTCCCTTTTTCAACAAAGGCGAAATCGTTCTTGGTGTCTAGACGAACTTTTCCGTCAGCATCATATCTGGCAGCGCGAGAGTTGTTGCCACCCATGACTAACACCCGCGCATCTGGCAATAGCAAAGCGTTGTTGTGATAAAGCCTGGGTTCTACATCCGGGTTCATCAGCTTGGTGCGAAAGCCTTGATGGTCGGTTTTAGTGGCATCTGGAATCAACAAGGTGGGGTTAAAAGCAGGACGGGTTTCTGCGTAGTTGCCTCCATTAACAACCAAAATTTCCTTGCTTGGCAAAATGACAGCCTGTTCCATAGCTCGCTTGCCATAGCGACCTAAATTGGAGGACTGCTTGACATACTTATAATTCAGTGGTAGATTCTTAACCTTACCACCTACGATATCCTCAGTCTCTAGTAGGATGTCTTCGTCAATTTTGGCAAAAAAGTTTTTATCGATCTCCCACGAACCTATAGCCTCAGAGTCTCCTGAAGACGGCGCTTTCCAACGCTCTAGGCTAGCAGCAATGGTTGCTCCCTTGATCACATCTTTTCCTGGACCGATCCCGATGTTATTGGTGCCCATGATGCCACCCATTAAGAGGACATCTCCGTTAGTAGAACTGGGGTCTAGCACCGCAGTTCCATAGACTTTGTTGATGGCCTTTCTATCAGGACCTTTCTCGAAGCTTACGGAATACTTTTCGGTTGTAGGATCTTTCTCGAAGGTTATGAAATAGCTATGGACGCTTGCGTGGGCAATCTTGGGTTCGTTTTTACCGCCACCATCTCCCGTGATCAAGAATCGGTTTTCCTTTTGGGTAGGTAGTATGCGGGTATAAAGATCTATGGTGTCCGAGCCGAAATTCTCATCGTTCATCCGAGTCACAAACGGACTGTTGGGGAGATCTTTGACATCGATAGACTGCCAAGTTTTCTCGGCGGGGTCGTAAATTTCCACCAGAGTGCTAATCTCCTGTGATGGGGAAGTTGTAAATCCTGAGAAGGAAGCAATTTTCCCGTCAGCTAGAGGGATGAGGGTAGGATACCAGTGACCATCTTCGGTTAAACCTACGTTTTCCCACGGATCGTCTTGATGTTCGTCTTCCCAGTGAAAAATATTGGTATTTCTCGATCCTGCAAAGTGTACACCAGCGTAGTATGTTCGCGTTCCCCCGACAAATAGCACATCTCCGTTGGGTAGCTGTAAATGACCAGAACAGAAAAGGTCATTTATTTCATTGTTAAACTTAGCAGGGGGGGATGAAATACGCTCGAAAGGAGATGTGGTGAAGTCTGGGTCAGAGTTGTTTTCTGAGAAATCGGAAAGGGAAGGATCGAAAATGGATGTGTTATCGACTACCTCATCCTTGCTATTATCAAGACCGTCTTCTATCTTGCCATTTGCTGTAACGTGGTTGCGGTTACTGCTGCCATTGGCAATTAGGACTTTTGAGTTGGGTAATAGTGCTGCATGGACCGCTTGCATCCGATCCTTTTCTTCTGGCATTGGCAACATATACCAAGCACCCATTTCTGCTGGACAACCTTCGTAGGTGAGCAGTTTATTCCCGAGTTTTTCTCGCAGTTTAGTTTCTAATTCACTAGTTAGTCCTGTACAAATTCCGTCTTCATCGGCTATGGCGTAACTACCACTGCAAAAGGCAATTGCTACTATAAAAACAAAGAGCAGCAAAATTTTTAGGAGTTTGTTATGCCTAGCGATTATCAAGTCTTGTTGATTCATAAATTCTCGCAACAATAATTTGAAGTACAGTAAGTTTCATCGTTCCATCTTTTGTAATCTATTTCAGCGATCGCCTAAAGAAAAGAAGCATTATTAACGCTTACATAGAGATGTAATACCATCTAAATCTACTATTTGAGCTTAAAGCAAAATGTAATTAGAGTTATTTTGTAAAGTCTCTTAATGATCGGTCTTCTGTAGAAATAAAAGTTATAAGATGCAACATCCCCTACAAGAGACAATTGACAATTGAGTAAAAATCTTCGGTAAAGTCTTCAATAATTTTTGGAGTCCTACACACTTTTAGTGAAACCTCCAACTGGCGATCCACGGCAATTTTGGGATGTACTTCAAGCTGTTACCCCCGATCTATTGATATTGGACATCGAAATGCCTCACCTCAGCGGTATTGAAATATGCAAAGTACTCCGAACTCATCCCTACTGGTGTAAGCTACCGGTTTTATTTCTCAGCATTCATCAGGATGATAATATCTACACTGAAGTCTTCGCTAGCGGTGCTAATGATTTTGTCAATAAACCAGTTTTCCCGCAACAACTGGCGCACCAAATTCTTAATCGCCTCAATCTTAAAAGGATTATATGAGAACTGTGCAGAATTAATTGTATAGTTTGGGAATTAGGGGATTGGGGAACGTGAGTTCGACGGAGACAAAAAAACTTGAAAATTTCGCAACTTTTTAAATTTTAGGTGTCTCAAAAGCTGATTCTTCCGCTCACGAAAAACATAACTCCGAACTCCGTTCGCGCAGCGTGCCCGTAGGGCATACTCCGAACTCCGAACTCACTCGTTTCAATGCATCAGATTAGCTGAAACAGTTCAGTTGGGCAATCAATAGGACAAATATACTATGCTGCAAAATACCCTGTTGATGCCCACCACAAACTATAGCCGTACAAAGTTATGTTAGGACAAGTTTATTGGATTGTTCGTAAGTAATGAG
>CBDUCX010000114.1:0-14646 GCA_965365755.1 uncultured Pleurocapsa sp. | reverse complement strand
TACTTAACTTAAGTTCGAGGAGGTCAATTATAACCGACCTCTTTTTTATTGCTGTAAAGCTCTAGTACTTAATTAAGAGCGCTTGAAGGTTAAAAATTGCTCGTTCAATCTGTGGTTGTTTTTTACGGTTTAGCTGTTACCTTTAAAAAGCAAAAACATAAAATGATAGATCAGAATTAGTGAAAGCTAGAGTTATAAAGCAATATTTTAGTTATTTTATTCCCTTCTTCGCTCCTCAAATAAGGTCTTGGACATGGGAAGCTCGCTTGTTGAACTGGCTAACTTGTGTTTGGTTAATTATTGGCTTAGTTACCCTCGTCTCTGCTTCCTATCCTGAAAGCATTGTTAACCACAATGATGGATTATATATTTTCAAACGTCAGTTGATTGGGATAGCAGTAGGTATTGTCGGGTTTAATTTGATAGTGAATCAGCAATTAAACAAAACTATAAAAATAGCTCCCCTGATGGTGTTGATTTTATTGCTGTTGATTTTTGCCACTTTAATTCCAGGTCTCGGTAAAACAACGATGGGAGCAAGTAGATGGATCGCAATTGGCCCATTTTCTGTGCAGCCATCAGAACTAATTAAACCTTTTTTGGTGTTGCAAGCAGCGTATTTATTTTCTCGGTGGAATGAGTTACAGAGTAGAGTCCGTATAGTATGGCTAACTATATTTGCCTTAGTATTGGCAGGAATCTTAAAACAACCTAATTTAAGCACTACAGGACTATGTGGCATGAGCTTATGGCTGATTGCCCTGGCGGCAGAACTACCTTGGAGCCAACTAACTACAGTTGCTAGTGGTGGCTTGGGGGTAGCAATCCTTAGTGTTGCTTTTAACCCTTATCAGCTAGATCGGATAACTTCGTTTCTTGACCCCTGGCAAGACTATCATGGGAAAGGATATCAGTTGATCCAAAGCTTATTAGCGATCGCCTCTGGTAGTTTAGATGGTGTCGGATTTGGTCTTTCGCAACAAAAATTATCATACTTACCAATTCGCGCCACAGACTTTATTTTTGCCGTCTATGCGGAAGAATTTGGCTTTATCGGATGTTTACTATTACTGTTATTGATTATCGGTTACGGTACTCTAGCTCTGAGGGTAGCAATTAAATGTAGCCACCATCTCCCCAGATTAGTCGCCACAGGAGCAATGGTGTTTATCGTTGGGCAATCATTGATTAATATTGGTGTAGCCACTGGTTCCCTTCCTACTACTGGTTTACCATTGCCTTTCTTTAGCTATGGGATTAATTCCATTATTGCCTCTCTATTATTAGCTGGACTGCTGATAAGAGTTGCCAGGGAAAGCAATACAACGAGAATAATTTCTCTTGCTGACAAGACTTTAACCAGGGAATAAAAAATGATCATACAATAGGGCATCTATGGTGACTAATTTTAGTTAAACCTCCGATTTTAGGAGCTAATGAAAAATTTGTACTGGATTAAACGATTGAGAACCCATAATAAAATTAGTTATTAGATTAAATCTGGCAAAAAATTGCTGCCTTATTTTTTAATCAAGATCAATTATGCCTACTTCTAAGCGGAATTTAGCTCATTCTGCCTCCCAAGACACCAATCCTGAAAACATGATGCACGTTCCCGGCTCAATTATTGGTAATCGTTATCAGATTATTCAAAAATTAGGTAGGTCAGAAACGGGAAAAACCTATCTAGCTAAAGATTTACAGGCTACGGTCGATGGGAGATGCGTAGTAGAACAGTTAAGTTTTGACTGTAATAATGAGGCAAATTGGCGAATTCTTAAGCAGCATCTGTTAAACGAAATAGCAGTCTTGGAAAGACTGGGGGATCATCCTCAAATTCCTCAGTTTTATGCTCACTTTACGGAAAATAAACAGTTTTACTTAGTTCGTGAATATATTGACGGAGATAATCTACAACAAGAAGTTGAACGTAAACTATTTAACGAAGCAGATACAATTTGCCTAATTCAAGATGCTTTAAGAATTCTTGATTTTATCCACAAAACTAATGTAATTCATCGTGATGTTCAACCAGTTCATTTAATTAGGCGTAAGCAAGATAATATGTTTGTCCTAATTGATTTTGCTGCAATTCGAGAGATAGAATCCACAGAAATAAATCTTCAAGGAGAGCTTATTTGTGATCCTCCAAATGGTAATTGGTCATACATTCCACCAGAGCAAAAGGCAGGACAATCGAACTTCAGCAGCGATATCTACGCTTTAGGAAAAACTGCGATTTATGCTTTGACGGGTAAATCCCCCCAGGAATTGGAGCAAACTAACCTCGACCAACGGTCAGAGCAGGCTCCGTCGTCTTACAAGTCCGCATCGCCTGGGGTCTCCCCAGGCGTTTATGACGGACGTGGCGGAGTAATCTCTGACTGGCGCTCGCATTGTCAAATCAGCACGAAATTAGAAGATATCTTAAGCAAAATGATCTCGCCAGAGATAGAGTATCGATATGGCTCTGCTTTAGAGGTGCTGAATGATTTGCGACCATTACTTAGAATTAGACAAATAGTCGGTGGACGCTACTTAATTACGCGCTATCTGGGGGGAAAAAAGGGAATTGAAACCTATCTAGCTGACAACTTGCGTCGTCAATATCAGTCTCCTTGTTTAGTTAAACAAATTGAACTACCGTGTGTTAACAATGAGAGGAAAGTTAGGCTCGAACGTCGTTTTGCTGAAGAATTATTAGTTTTAGAAAGACTAGGTTATCATGAGCAAATTCCTCAGTTATGGGATCACTTTGAAGAGAACGACGAATTTTATCTAGTTCAAGAATATTTTCAGGAAGATAACTTAGCACAAAAAATTGCTCAGCACGATTTATCGACGACCCAAATAATGCAAATTTTAGTTAGTTCTTTATCTGTTTTGAGGTTTATTCACCAAAACCGTATTATTCACCGCAATATAAAGCCTTCTAATTTGCTCATTGATGACAAAAATCACCAAGTCATTCTGACGGATTTTGGTATTTTGGCAGATATCAAAAGCCTACCCAATAGTACTTCGGAATACGGTAGTGACCAAGATCAACAAAATTATTGGTCTCCAGAACAAATTGCTGGTAGACCGACAATCAGCAGCGATATCTACGCTCTCGGAATGACCACCATCGAAGCTTTAACTAAGGTAAAGCCTGCCAACTTTGAGCGAAATCAACAGACAGGTAAACTATTATGGTCGCAGGATCTTAATTTAGACCGTCGTATAATTAAGATCATTGATAGGATGGTGCAGCCAGATCTGGGGCAGCGCTATCAATCTGCGGATAAAGTTTTGCATGATCTGCAAAAAATCAAGGACTTTTCTGCTCCCGAACCTCGACATACTGTACAATTGGGGAAAAAGAGGGTTAAGAGATCTGCCCGACCAAGACTGGCAGCATTGCCCTTTTTAATTGGTTTATTGGGTATAGGCTGTTTGCTCGGAAGCATCGAGTTTGCTTTTCCCGTTGCTAGACCAGTTTATTACTGGTATCAAGGTCAAAAAATGCTACCAGAGCAACCGAAGATGGCTCTTGATACTTTTACCAAGGCAATTGATTTAAAACCTCAAAGTGCTCTTTCCTGGTCTGGGAGAGGGGATGCATTGTCTCTGTTGGAACGTTATCCTCAAGCTCTAGAAGCTTATTCTGAGGCCATAGAGTTGAATTCCAACAATGTTGACAACTGGAAAAAACAGGGAAATATCTTGTATCGTTTAGAAAGGTTTACCGATGCGATCGCTGTCTACGATCGCGCTTTAGAATTAGCTCCAGAGGATGGGGAGATTTATAATCGTCGGGGTCAAGCTCTGTATCAACTTCAGCAATATGAGGCAGCTTTGGCGATGCAGCAGGCAGCCTTGGAAATTAATCGGATTGATGCCCAGTACTTGAGCGATCACGCTCTGAATTTATTGGCGTTAGGACGATATTATGATGCCTTAAACACGTTTATTCGAGTCCAGGCAATTGAGCCGAACAATTTGCAGCTTTGGCAAGGTAAGTTTCTGGTGTTGAAGGCTTTAAAACGCCCCCAAGAAGCAAAAAGAGTCTTTCGAGAAGTCAAGAATAACTATACCAAAATACTGCAAGAGCAACCCCAGAACAAGGAAATATGGATCGCTCAAGGGGACTTTTTTGCTAGTGCCCAGATGTATCAACAGGCAGTTAATGCCTATGACCAGGCAATTAAAATCAAGCCAGATATGTATGAGGCTTGGTTAGCAAAAGGAAATGCCTTGATTAAACTTGAGCAAAATCAGCAAGCTCTAGCCTCTCTGGATAAAGCCTTACAAATTCGTCCCCAATCTTATCTGGCTCTACAAGCTCAGGGTTTAGTTTACCAAAATCAGAATAATTTCACTCAGGCGATGGGGAAATACGCTCAGGGCATCGAAATTAATCCTAACTATGCTCCTTTATGGCGAGATCGGGGATTAGCATTAAATCAACAGGGAAAATATCTTCAGGCAATAGAATCTCTGACCAAAGCCAAAGAAATTACAGCTTACGATGCCCAAACTTGGTCAGGATTAGCCATGGCTTGGAATGCCACTGGTAAAGATCAAAAAGCCTTGTCTGCTATCAACCGTGCCCTTGAGATTAACCCTCAAAACCCCAGCCATTGGCGTGTAAAAGGTCTAATCTATACTAAAAATGGTCAATATAATGAAGCTTGTGATACCTACCGCCAATCCCGCGTAGCTGCTTCTGATTCACCCGCAATTATAAATTCTATGATGCAATTAGGATGCAGAATGAATTAGCTCAGATAGGTGATACTAAATACGTTTTCAAGTGCTGCTTGAAGTCCCGACCCACCTTAGAATGCATTTAAGATGGAAAGCGGGGACTCGCATTCCGCGAGTTTTACCTGAAAAGCTCGTTTTTAGAACCATCTACTTTAAACCCATTTATCAGCGATAAATTCTACCAAAAAGAGGTCAAAAAATGGAAAAAATGACTGCTGCTGCTGCCAAAGGAAACTTTGAGAATATGGTTAAATCAGTTAGTGAAGAAAACAAAGTCTATCAGATAAAATCTGGTAATAATTCTGCGGTACTTATATCAGGTAAGGAGTATGAAAGCTTACAAGAAACTGTAGAATTATTGTCAATTCCTGGATTTAGAGAAAGTCTTCAAAGATCTCTTCAACAGATAAAAAATAATGAAACATACTCCCTAGACGAGGTGTTGGGAGATATCGATTGATGCTTTATGAAGTCCGCTTTACTAAGGAAGCCAAGAAAGATATTGCTAAACTGACTCCTAAATTGAAGCAGAAACTTAAAACAATTATTCAAAATACCATTAGCATCAATCCTTATGCTGGTAAAAAATTGCTCGGCGATCTCGCTAATTTTTATTCCCTTCGATGAAGTTATCAAGACAGAATTATTTACACCATTGATGACGAATAGAAGCTGATCTATATTCACCGTGCCAAGACTCATTATGGGGAATAAACCCTTAAACTCAGATCTTTTCAAAAAAATGATCTTTTCAAAAAAATGCGGTCGCCCAAACTGGACGGAGATTAAAATAGGTTGATCGCCTTGAAGAATTAACGTAAATAAGAGAGGGTTAGCACTTTACCAACCCTATAATACATACGCTAAGTTATCTGCTTTAAATTATTTGTTATTAATTTTTATTAAAATTATGCTGCTGATGAAGAAAACAGTGGGAATTAGCTAAACTAAGGTTCCGCTGAAGTTTTCCAAAGTAGTCGATCCCAGAAAAGAATCCAGGATTAAATAAAATAGAAGTTTAGATTTAATCTCGCTTTGCTGATTTTGGCCGAAAGGCGGTTAACCGTAGCAATCTTATGCTCTATCTGCTCTGATAGCTGGGAATCTTTATTATATTTCTGCTGATGTTGTTGTAGCTTCGTCAGGGTTTCTTTGACTGTGGCTAATTCTTTCTCAATTTTAATTAACAGAATAATTAATCTAGCAACCTTCACTGTTTTTTCTTCAGCGACAATTTCTTGTTGAATAGATGAGATGTAGTTGTTAATGTCTTCCATGAATTTACTGATATGTTTATAAATATGACAGAATAACTGCGCTTGTCCTGATTACTTAACTAAGTATATCCACGAATATGAGAACAAGCTATAAAGTTTGCGTATTTATTGAGAGATTTTTGTGAACAATATGTAAATTTGCTGATTAACATCCTGAAATTATTACCAGATAAGGAGTTTGGAGCAGCGAATATTCACACTCATTTTCCTGATCTATATTTTACAGGCTGAAACACCAGATCTTAACTATTATCTTTCTAGTTAAATTTACTTAAGGGAATATACTAAGCTGCAAAAAACATTGAGAGCTTCTTCTGACTAACAGTGCGTGTCGTCTCCGTCGTTTTATGTTGCGCCCTTTTGGTACAGCGGAGTAATCTGTCACTCTGAAAAATTTTAATCTCGGATGTTTGTGATTAAGGATGTTAAAACAGATACTTTGAACCCACCATAAGTAGGTAAGCTATGAATGAAATTATCAACACTATCGTTAAAGTTCTGCTGGAGTTGCTGGGTGAAGCGATCAAAGCACTTCCAGGATTACTATCTGCTTTGATGGTGTTATTTTTGACTAGATACATCGTACAAATAATCTTAAAAATTGCTGATGAGACAGGAAAGCGCACTATCAAGAGTATCTCATTGCAGCTATTGCTGAACAAAATTTGCCGTATCGGTGTTTGGACAATTAGTATTATGATATCCTGCGTTTTGGTATTTCCTGGATTTGAGCTAGGGGATATTATTGCTACTCTCGGGGTTAGTTCCGTAGCAATAGGTTTTGCCTTCCAGGACATTTTTAAAAATTTTTTAGCCGGAATTATTTTATTAGTCGAAGAACCATTTCGGATTGGGGATGAAGTGGTGGTGGGCAATTATCAAGGTAAAGTTGAGTATGTGAGTATTCGTACGACTAAGATCCGCACTTATCAAGGGGAAAAAGTACTAATACCGAACTCTACTGTTTTTACAGATGCTGTAAAGGTAGTTACCGCCTATACTCATCGGCGAACAGATTTGGCAGTTGGTGTTGACTACAATACTTCTTTGCTACAAGCGAGCAAACTTTTGGCACAGACTATCAGCAGTGTTTCTGGAGTAATGAATGAACCTACTCCAGAAATTGATGTAGTTAACTTTGGCGATAGTTCCATTGACTTTGTAGTGCGCTATTGGAGTAATTCACCACAGAAACAGCTACGAAATGTGCAGACTAGAGCGATGATTGCGATCAAGAAAGCTTTAGATGAGGCAGACATCAGTATTCCTTACCCCATTCGGACTCTTTATTATTATGACCAAGAAAAATACAACGACTATTTTCCTGCTGACAATCAAAAACAGCGCAACGAACGCAGTTGCATTTAGCCAAAATTAACTCTTTCCTGTTTGGGGAATAGAAATATCAACCAGATTAATTTCTTGCTGGAGACTTCTTAGAGGAGGAGTCATGGCTTGGACATTGCCGACAACCACGGTAACTAGTTGATCTGGTTGCAGATATTCTTGAGCAACTTCTAAAACATCTTTTTGAGAGGTATTGGCAACTTTCTTTTGATATTCAAAAATAAAGTTTTCAGGGTAGTCAAAATATTCGTAACGCATTAACCGAGACAATGTTTGACTGGGGTTCTGGAAGTTGAAGACAAAAGAATTTAAAATTGATTCCTTAGCATTAGCTAATTCCTGTTCACTAACTAAGTTATTACGCAGTTTCTTAATTTCCTTGACAACTGATCGAATAAAAGGAACAGTGTTGCTGGTTTGAGTTTGTCCCCCTGCGATGAACATGCCGTCAAAGTCGTAGCTTGGACTCCAAGAGCCATATACACTATAAGCTAGACCTTGGCGCGATCGCACTTGGTTAAATAAACGTCCCCCAAATCCGTTTAAAACACCGTTCAAAACGCTAAGAGTTGGATAATCTGGACTATCAAACCGACCACCGATATGACCCAAGAGAATATTGCTCTGAGTCTGTTGTGGGCGATCAATGACAAAGAGTCCCTGGTCATATTTTTGTCTGGTTGACGGGGGCTTGAGGGCAGTTAGGGAAGTCCTAAACTGCCAGTCACCAAAAGCAGCTCTCACTCGCTCAATCATGGCATCAGTATCAAAATCACCAACTATACCTAAAATTATGTTTTCCGGGCGAATGTAGGTTTGATAAAAGTTGCGAACGTCTTGCAGAGAGATATTGTCTAAAGTGTCATATTCAACAGTACGAGCATAGGGACTAGTCTCACCATAAAGAACCTTATTGAACTCACGCTCAGCAATTGCTTTAGGATCATCATTGCGACGAGCAATTGCCCCCTGCTGCTGTTTTTTAGCGATCGCAAATTTTTCAGGAGCAAAGGCAGGTTGACGCAGCACTTCGGTAAATAAAGGAAATACTCTATCTAAGTCTTCAGTAAGAGTATTAAAACTAGCATTACCAGAAGTATTGCCAATGCTGGTTTCAACGCTAGCAGCTTTTTGTTCTAAGATTAAGTTCAATTCCGCTGCGGGATGATTTTCTGTACCTCCACTGCGTATCAGGGTTCCCGTTAACTGAGCTAAACCGACTTTATTAGCTGGTTCAAAGCGCGAACCAGTACGAATGATCGCTGTACCGCTAATTAGGGGTAAATCCCGATCTTCGAGGAGGTACACTACCATGCCATTATCTAATTCATAGCGCTCATATTCAGGTAGCTGGATTTCTGGCAGAGGCTCAAACTCCAATTCTGTATAGTGCTTAGGAGTATCGGCGGTTGCCGTCAGTCTTACGGTAAAGGATAAGACAACTGTTAATAATGCTAGACCCAACCAAGACAATAGTTTTTTACTCATTTATATCTACATCTATATCTACATCGAAAGAAGCTCTACTATTGTATCGGGCATGAATCGATCAGTAATTAGGTCAGGTCGATTGGTAAGCTCACAGTACATAACAGATTTATACAAATTATTAGGCGTTGGTGATTTAAAATTACCTGATAGCTTTTTAGCCTCTCATTAGAAGCGATAATTGTAGTTATCATACCTGGATTCACCAACGCCTGAAACATAATTCTTGGTTAAAAACTAGTACTTTTATACTGGCAAGCTATAGTTATTAAAGCAAAAATTGCAATAATAATGAACCCACACTACCCATAAATTTGCCGACGTGACCGATGCCTCCTTCTTTTTGGGCGGCATTGTCTTCTGCTTCTTGAATCAAAGCCATTTTTGACTGAAAATTAGTAGCTGTTTGATAACCTAACTCATGTTCTTGCTGTTTAAAGAGTTTGGCAGCCATTTCGGTATTTGCCTTGGCTTTTGCTCGATGATCAAAGTTGTATTGAATAATTGCTAAACCTAGGTAAGCAGGAGCTAGTTCAGGATCGAGTTTAATTGCTTTATTGTAATTAGCGATCGCACCATTGTAATTCCCCAATTCGGCTTCTTTTACTCCCCAGCGATGAAACTGTTCCGCCGAAGCAGCCGTCTCCGCAAGACCTTTGATGCCTGCTAAATGGGCAGAATCCAAATTTACTTTAGCTAAAATAGCATTGCCTACGTAAGCATTTCTCAGATCTGTACCAACTAAGTTTGCTCCTGTTAGATTTGCTCCTGTTAGATTTGCTCCGTGAAGAGATGCCCCCCTCAGATCTGCCCCCCTCAGATCTGCCCCCGTTAAGTTTGCTTGACTTAGGTTGGCAGTAGCTAAGTTTGCCCCCTTCAGATCTGCTCCCGTCAGATTCGCCTGTACTAAGCCAGCATTACTAAGATCACATCGAGCACATTTTTTATCATTTAAAAGCTGACTTAAATCACTCAAGCTCTCAGCTTGGGAGGGTGCAGATATGGCGATAGTGATTAATACAGTTAATGTAGTTAATAGTTGCGGTTTCATAAGCTTTAAAATAGAGCACAAAGATTCCGCCATTTTAGCCTTCATCAAGATTAATTGTAAATTTAGTCGAAGTGGATTTAGAAGACTTACGAATGAGCAGAAAATTGGCAATTAAAAATGGATTTTATAAATCAAATAAATATCTAAGAAGAACTAGAATCAATCCTATCGATTACATAACAAATTATTAGCCAAATTCCCGCAGTAATAAAAATAGTTAGTAATAATCTGAGAATAAACAGTTTAATATCTTCAGAAAAGCTCTGACTGAAATTATATATTAATGTAGCGTCAATTGCTGCGGCAAAAAAACCTAAACCTTGTTTTAAGTTTTTATTAGATGTTTTGTTATTCATATAAATTAGTACGTAAATTTATTTTACCAATTTTAAAGATTAATTTGAGATCTGCCTACTATCCAAGGTGCTATTTACCAAATTTAATTAAAAATTGACCATGGGATCTCCTCTCTAAATTTCAAAATTACGTTAGCGAAGCTTAACGAAGTTATCGCCAATCTCCATTATCTATTCTTTAATTCCCAATTCTTTAATTAACCAATAATCTGCAAGCTGGTTAGCCATTATTTTTAGTGCGGATGTAAATTCAGCGTCAATGTCTATTTCTAAATCTTGGTTATGGATATCGCTAATGAACTTGTAGATTAGTTCAAAGGTAAGGCGATTATGGCGATCGCATATTTTAAATTCGCCATTGCTAGTGTTGTTGAGTTTATCGATTTCTCTATTACCTACTGTTTTCTGTTTAATTTCGTCACTTCTAACATCACGCCACAGTATAAATCTCATGTTCTCTTTAGTAGCCACAAATTCGTTAAAATTTTGAATTCTTGAGGTGAATTTGCTTCCTTTACAACTACTGAGAAAAGCAATACATATATTTTTATTTTTATTACTAATAATTCGATGAGGGGGCAAAACTCTCTTGGTAGGAAAGACATCTGTTTCTAGTGGAGTTATTCGTTTAAAAGCTTCAATAATATCCTGTAGTTTACCGACATCTCTTTCATCAATTAAAATTTCAGCATCATGATAATTTTGTTCTAATATTTTCCCCTGATTTTCCAGATATTCTTTAACTTTTTTATCTAGAGTTTTTATGAAGTTGATGGGAGAAATTGTTGAATTTAGCGGAGTTTTATCATTCGGCTCTACTGTTAATGATTTTGTTTCCGAGACTGTAAAACCATTAAACGCTTGAGCAATATTTGCCAAAAGTTGTTCTAGTTTATTTTGTTGCGATTCTAGTTTGTCTAATCTGGAGATAATTGCCGATTGAGTTAAATTGTCTGACCTATTATCCTCAATATCCCTTTGATGATCTGGTAAAGGAATATTTTGATATTTATAGCGAAAATATTCTCCCGCATGGTTTAAGACAGCACGTATAGATCGCTGGTTACTCATAATTTGTTCCAACTCTTGAGGAGTAAATAAACTAGCCAGATCTGAGCTTACCGCTTCAGCTTTTAACTGCAAAATTTCTTGAAGATCTGATGCTGTTGGTGATTCTAAAACTACTTGATATTGAGAAATGCGATCAATAATTGAGCCATCAAAAGTTTGCTGTAATTGCTGCCAACGATTAGGAAATAAATTAAAGATAATTAAACTATGAGGAACTCTAGTAAAGATTTCTTTAACTGCTTCACCAAAGTTAAATAATATAGGTTTATTGTGGTCTAATCCCAACATTTCTAGCTGATCAAAAACCATGATTAATGGTTCGTGTAGTAGAGATAACTTACCTAAAACTGCGATCGCATCCAGGGAAAAATCTTCTTTGCTAAGATCATCATGCCAACCACTTAGTCCAATTTTAGCCAATTCTTCTGGCTCTAATTCATCCGCAGCCAGCCATTTTTTAACTAACTGCTTATAGCCAGGATCGGAATAACGACAGAATTTAACAATCCCTTTAATAATTTCTGGCGCATAACCCGCAGCACCATATTGTTGAAACCACCAGTCACTGGTAAACTTCTCTACATAGTCCCAGTTTTTTCTTCTAGTTTGAGTACCTTCTCCTCCTAATATTTGATAAAGTTTGAGGGGATCGTCCTCAATCCTGTCCAAAATATTGGTTATTTTTTGAGTCTCGGTATTAGTGGATTTAATAATGCCAACGAAAGTATTGGCTAAAAAATATTCTAATTGATTAAACCCTGTCCCCGGAATTGGCTGATTTAAAGACTCTAAAATACAGCTATGGGTATGATATTTAATGGTATTAGCATCATTCGGACAAGGAATAAATAATAGGCGGTTATACTTCAATCTTTGCTTTGCCAAGCGCATGATCAGGTGGGTTTTACCCGTACCAGGCTTACCAATAATTACCGCACCTTTACTTTGATGATTCTGATCATATTTAATATCATCAATTACCGACTCTAAAATGGCATACTGAGCCTGATAAATATTAGTATTATCGGGATGAGTCTGAAACGGATTATCGACCCGACTACTGCCAAAAGGATTAATTTGTTTGGACGCTGAAGTCATTTTTTGCTTAATTGCTAAATACAGTTGATAAGTAAACTGAGCATCATAGTTGGCTACATGAGCATGTCTGGGGTTGAAATACTGACGATCTACTTTTAAATTTAATTTCTTCGACAGATATTCCAAAGAATAATGAGAATGAGGGAACAACTGTCGAGCCAGTTTATAGGTGCAATCTACTTGCGTAAAATTTTGCCATGGTAAATTAGCTTTGCGGAAGCTTCTTTCTAATACTTTAAGATCATGAAGAGCATGATGAAATACTAATATTTTATCATGGGCGATCGCTTTAAAGTCTAAGAGAATGGTTTTCAGTAATTTGTTAGATACTCCTTGATTTATATAATCAGGATGTTCTTGATTAAAGGCTTCATAGATTAATTTCCCTACGCTATTGACGATCGCAATTTCTCTTAATTCCCTTGTCCCTTCGGTGTCGATAACTATAAAGTCCAATAGTCTAAACTAGCTCTAGTAGATACTAATCATCATAATCAAATTTGAGGGCAACAAATTCATCAATAGAATTGAGCTTAAAATAATTGTGCTAGCGATCGCGATAATTCGATATAGTTTCATAGACTGGATATATTTCTCCTCTGCAAAAACTAAGTAATTACTTACTGCTCATTGTTAACTGTTCACTATTCATTGCTTATAATGTCTAACTCTCTTAATCTTAAGTCCGAATCTCGCTGTTTTGATGGTACTGTTGCCTACTACACCCATCAATCATCTACTTGCAATTGTCCGATGAACTTTGCAGTGTATCTTCCACCCCAAGCAAAATCTCAATCTGTACCTATTCTCTATTATCTATCTGGTTTAACCTGTACCGAAGAAAATTTTATTGTCAAGGCTGGCGCACAACAATATGCTGCTGAATTTGGCATTATGCTGGTTGTCCCTGATACTAGTCCTCGTAATACAGGAATATCAGGAGAAGATGATACTTGGGATTTGGGTAGTGGTGCTGGTTTTTATGTGGATGCAACGGAAAATCCATGGCAAAAGCACTATCAAATGTATAGCTATATTACTCAAGAGTTACCTGCCTTAATTACTGCTAATTTTCCAGTACAATCAGATAAACAAAGCATTTTTGGACATTCAATGGGGGGACATGGTGCTTTAATTTGCGCTTTAAAAAACCCCCAACAGTATTTATCCGTATCTGCTTTTGCACCGATCTCTGCACCCATGAAATGCCCTTGGGGAGATAAATTATTTACGGCGTATTTAGGAGAAGATCAGCAAAAATGGGCAGCTTATGATGCTAGTGAATTAGTTAAATATACTCAGTTAAATTCGACAATTTTAATCGATCAAGGAACAGCCGATCAATTTTATCAGCAAAAACAATTACTGCCTGAAAATTTTCAGATAGCTTGCCAGAAAGTCGGTCAAAATGTAAATTTGCGTTGGCAAGAGGGATACGATCACAGCTATTTTATGATTACTAGTTTTATAAAGGATCATATACAGCATCATGCTACATATCTAACTAAATAAGCTCATGCTTTTAATCAAAAACAAACTAATTATCAGTTCATTTTAAACCTAATAATAAAGCTTTTAAATTTACTGCTATTGATATCTTTGCTTATGTCTAAATTTATTACTTTTAAGCCAATTGGCGAAATCTTAAAAGAAGCTGACTTGATTACTAGTCCACAGCTAGAAGTTGCCCTACGAGATCAAATGTATTATGAAGATATGCGCTTAGGAGAAATCTTAGCCTTAAGAGGATGGATTAAGCAAGATACGGCTGACTTCTTTGTTCAAGAATGGTTTAAATTGACAAGTAAAAGAATAGAACATCCTATCGGATTTTACTTAAATAAAGCAGGATTATTGAGTGAGTCAGATATCCAAGCAATACTGGCAGAACAACACAAATATTCACTACGTTTCGGAGATACTGCTATCAAACAAGGGTTACTCAAACCCAATACAGTTAATTTCTTTTTGCAAAACCTCTTTCCCTCACAATTACACAATTCCCACAGAGAAGTTGAACAACAGCAAACCAACAGAATTACTAAAGATGATATTACTTACTGGGCAACCTTAAGTTCAGAAAAACTTTCTCATCCTGGGTAAATATTTCAGTTTAATTACAAAGTAAATTCAAAAAATTAAATTTAATTGGGTCTTGACTGGATGATCGCCCTTTTGCTAAAATTATTTTCATAATGGGAGTAGTTGC
>CBDUCX010000113.1:0-14653 GCA_965365755.1 uncultured Pleurocapsa sp. | reverse complement strand
ACTAATACTTCTGTACCATGCTGACGACATTTAGTTGCCACAGTTTCTAATAAAGATTGGTTGCGGGAGGCTAAAACCAAACGTACTCCTGAATAGTTACTGGCTAAAACTTCCGCTAGGGCTGCGCCGATGCCACGGGAAGCCCCCGTAATCAGAATTACCCTAGTAGCTAATGATTGTAGTTTGGTCATAGAAATCAGAATCAGAATGTTAAGTATTCTTTAATTATTTAAGAGAATATAGTACTTAAGTCAGCTTCATATTATTGATTATGGCTTCTGGGCAAGAATCAAAGCATATTGTGTTGGTAAAGCAATTTGTTGAGGATTGATAAATCCCAAATCTGTGAGCCAAGATTGTACTTCATCTCCTAGGCGATCACTTGCTTCTGGATTAAAGGCAATCTTTAAATATAAATCCATCATAATATCAAGAAATTGCTGGCTCGAACCACGACCAATCTGTAAAAAGTCTTGAACAATGATTAATCCCTGGGGAATTAGTGCATTATAAGCTCGTTGAAAGAGATGGCGACATTCTGCATCGGATTTAGTACAAACCACCCCAGAAATCAGCACAACATCATAATCTGGATCGAGATCAATGGTGTTAAAATCTCCTTCGACTAGGGTAATTTGGTTTTGCAGATTTTGTTTCTCTACTAAAGGGACTGCGCTTACTAATGCCTCTTTTTGATCGACGACAAATGCTTTCAGTGCAGGATTCGCTGTACATAATGCAATACTATAACTACCTGCTCCTCCTCCTAAATCCAGCAATTTTCGCTTTCCCTTGAGGTCAACATTTTTAACTAAATATTCTCCCTGTCCTGCTGTTGCTCTAGCATGCTGACCTTTCATATAATCTGTCCAATAGGTATCAGCATTGACAAAATTATTTTCAAATGGAAGTTCTGTTCGACCATCACGAATCAGTTGATCTAAATTACCCCAAGTGTACCAAGAATTAGTGATATGGAGAATGTGATCACCAATATACTTAGGTTTATCTAAGACAAGAAATTCAGACGTTTCTTCAGTATTTTTATATTGATCTTTTTCCTTCTCGATTAATCCTAAAATGACACAAGTTTCTAAAAAAGATTGAGTAAAATTAGGGTTTGTCTCAAGTTGCTGTGCAATTTTTGGGGATGAAAGAAGTTGCTGATCTAGTAAATTAAATAAACCTAATTTAACACTTGCTCTTAATACCGCAGAGTTCCAGTAATTAAAACCAATATCGTAGATGCGATTGCTCATCGTGACTCTTTTCTTAAAATTATTTTATTTGTAAGCGTAGATAAAAGTAGTTTGTCCAATATGTCGCCGTAAATTTTCCCGACTTTCAAGATATTGCTCCATATCACCTTTGGCATTCATGTTTCGCACTCTTTCTAACCCTGCTGACAATTCTTCTTCTGTCGCCAAAGACCAAGTAGAATCACCATCCCGATAAGCTTGTTTCAATGGTCCTTCGGGATCGAGATAATTATCCCCTTGAAGTACAGCGTCTACCGATACAATTTTGCCTCCTAAACGAAAGCCTACTTCTTCTAAGATTGAAGTTATAGTTACCAGGGGCGGAAAACGTTTTGCTACCCGATTCATTGCTTCGGGAATTACATCTGCCCACCAAAAACCGTCCATCAGTTGCTTATGGCTACAGGTATTGATGACCAAAACTCCTTGAGGCTGTAAAACTCGATAAGCTTCTTGCATCATCTGATGTAGCTGAAGAAATTTATCTGAATTATCTTCTTCAGGGACTAGGTGATGAATAACTTGATTAGACATCATGCCATCAAAATAATTATCCTCGTAGGGAAGATTAAGCAAACTACCCTGAGTTAAATGAATATTTGATTCTGCTTGAAATTTCTGTTTTCCTTGCCTTAACATTCCCTCATTAAATTCCAAGCCATATATAGCAGCAAGTTTACCTTGCAAAGCTTCAATATAGTTTCCCGTACCACATCCCCCATCTAAGATAGTTTGTTGCGATAAAAGGCATGGTGTAGAAGCAAAACAGCCTAGTAAAATTTCTGTACCGATAGGTATACGGGTTAGATCGTATTTTTTTGAGGTTTCTTGATAGTTTTCAAACCCTAACTGACTCATGAGAATATTTAGTAATATTGGTAAATTGATTGGGGAACATCTAGTTTCGGTGAATATATTTTTTGGCTCAACGAAAAATTAAGGGTTACATTATTCACTGCATTATGCTTCTTTCAAAATGGGATACTCCCATTGATTGTCTAAAAATAGACTTTTTATATTTTTAACAATTTTTTTATTTTCTTTTGTGGTTCTCGAAGCAATTCTCAGAAACTCTCCTTGCAGTCCTATTTTATCTGAGCAGTTTCTTGTATAGATGCCATTTTCTAGCAGTAACTTATTGAAACAATCAAATGCAGTAGAACCTTCTACTAATTCGATCAAAACAAAGTTACCTTGACTAGGATAAACCTTGATTTTATCTACTTGAGATAGATGTTTAATTAAACTTTGTGTTTTAGTAATATATTTAATTCTGACTTTTTCATACGCTTTTTGAAAATCATCTTGAACATAAGTACGGAAAAAATACTCTGCCAATCCTGATAAATTCCATAGATAACCATTCTTAAGCAAATGATTTACTTTGGCTGCATTCATTACCCCATAACCAGCTCTAATACCTGCAATTCCAAAGTCCTTTGACATGCTCTTAATAATAATTAAATTGTCAAAAATATCTGTGAGTTTAACTGCGGTTTTTATTTTATTATCCTCTTCTCTGGCAAAATGAATAAAACTTTCATCAATGATAATATTATCGACATCCTGTAATTGCTTAATTAGATCTACAAGATCGGCGAATTTAATATAACTTCCATCAGGATTATTGGGATTAATTAAAACAACGGTATCTGGTTGTTCTTGCTTAACAAGTTTCAGATAATCTTCAACATCTAAAGTAAAATTTTCTTTTTTAGTTAACTGATTATAAATTACTTCAACATGATCTCTGGCAAATTCATAATAGGAGGAAAAAGTGGGAATATTAATGATGATTTTCCGCTTGACAAAATTATGCATGATAGCTTGGATGACTTCTATGGCACCATTACCCATAAAAACATTCTGTGGCGATATATCTAGATGCTTGGCAACTAATTGGGCAATAATAGCATTTTGTGAGGGGTAATATTGCAGCAATTTTTTAAATTTCTTTTCATCCTTAAAATCTTGTTTTAAAAACTTAAAAAATAAATCGCTTGCATAAGGATTTGATAAGAAACAAGCATCAATTTTAATTTTTAGTTCGGGAAATTGATCGACTAGAGAAAATATACTTGGAGAGTGAGAACCTGCATCATCTTTTAGTTGTTTAATATTATTGGCAACAAATGTATCTTTAGGGGTTAAGGTAATCATATTTTTTCTACAGTTCTGAGGGGCTAGTTTTCCCAATGAGGAGTTACTTTATATTTATTTGCGAAATATCCAGAATAATTGATTGGGATTGTTATACTTTTGTTCGTAAATTTCAATATTTCCCTGAGTAATAAGATTTAATTTCTGGTTCAATAAATCCAAATAAAATTCAGGATCTCTGTAATGGGAGTAAAAGTGACTATGTTGAGCATCAGAAGAAGTCGGCTTCAAGGGAGGATTTCCTTTAGAATCTGTAATGCAACTCTCTCTCAAGAACAATTGCCCTTGGGGTTTGAGCCATTGAAAAATGCGAGTAATGATTTTTCTGACATCATTGTCATCTAAATACATAAACAACCAATTGATAAAAACAAAATCAAATTTTCCTGGTTCAAAAGATAGATTAACTGCATTCTCGCATTGATAAATAATATTAGAAAAATCGACATTATTTTCTTTATTTTTGTCGATAAACTTTTGATTAAAATCTACAGTAATTATCTCCTTAGCCTGGGAAGCAAAATAATTAGTATAGCGTCCAATTCCTGAACCCAATTCGAGAACTGTCTTTCCTGATAAATTGGGTAGGCAACTGATAATTTGTTTAGTTTCGTAATGATGTAATTCTTCAGCATCAGGATTCAGCATCATTCCCTGAATACTCGCTTGTTGTTTAGACCAGTAAGTTAGCGATTTTGTCATAAGTCTTATTTTTTGACTAAAGATACGTTAATAAAACATTAAGACGCACAAAACTAACACTACCATTAAATGCTGAGGCTTTATCTCAAGCTAAAGAATTGTAGAAAAAGTTAAGAATAATTATAAGAACAAGTCCGCTGATTGAAGTATACTTTCAATCCAAGATACGTAATAGACACAAACCTTGCTGGCTCCTAAAATTTTTAAAATGAGTTATTTTGACTTTGAGAATTGTTTAAGTCTCGTTAATCAGAACTGAGGTTAATTAGATATTTAGACTATAGTCTTCATTGCTCCTAGTTAAATTAGGGTTATAGCAAGGATCGCGATCGCAGATTTGATGCCATTTTTGTCTCATATAGTTGATCTCTTGAGCAAAGCGGGCTTGTTTGGCGGGAGTATTTTCATATCCCCGACTCTTGGATTCGTAGTGATATAACATGACGTGGGGCAGATAAATATTACGATAGCCACGGCTAGCAATTTTTAAACAGAAATCAACATCATTAAAAGCGATCGCCAGTTCTTCTTCAAAACCCCCTACTTCTGCAAATACTGATCGGCGACACATTAGACAGGCTGCGGTTACGGCGGAATAATTGTTGATGGAAACTACTTGGGAAATATATCCAGGTTGAGATTTATGCAGGTGTTTATGGCTATGTCCTGCCACGCCACCAATGCCTAGAACTACTCCCGCGTGTTGAATTGTATCATCAGGATAAAGTAATAAGCTGCCGACTGCACCGATAGAGGGTCTTTGAGCCTGTTCCACCATTCCTTCCAGCCAGTCTGGAGTAATTACTTCCATATCATTATTCAGAAATAGCAGATAATCTCCTTGAGCCTGGGACACTGCATAGTTGTTGATTTGAGAATAGTTAAAAGGCACATCATAGGGATAGCATTTAAAGCGCTCAGGCTGCTGTTGCTGCCAAAATTCAAAACAGCGAGCCGTTTTTGCTTCGGTACTGCCATTATCAATGACAATCACTTCATAGTTGCTATAGCTAGTCTGGGCAAAAATTGACTTGAGACAGACATCTAAAATATCCGCCAGATCTTTGGTGGGAATAATAATACTCACCAGTTTAGGCTCTTTGATCTGATAGCGTACCGTATACACTCCAGGGAAATTAGAGCGAGTTGTAATTTTACCTGGTTCTCCGCGACGTTCAATTGCCTCACTCAAGGCTTTTTGAGCCGCATTCGCTGCATAGGGTTTAGCATTGGAAGTGGCAGCCGTAGACTGCTGATGAATCCGCCAGTGATAGAGAATGTCAGGAATATGCCAGATTTGGTCAGTTTTTTCCGTAATTCGCAGCACCAGGTCGTAATCTTGGCTACCTTCAAAACCCACCCTAAAATTACCGACTTGGGTAACAAGCGATCGCCGATAGACCCCTAAGTGACAGGTATACATTCTGGCTAAAAAGGAATCGGGACACCAATCAGGCTTAAAGAAAGGATCTTTATGGATGTTGTGCTCATCGATCTTATCTTCATCCGAATAAACAAAATCGGCTTCAGGGTGCTCATTCAATAATTGCACCACCTTGGCTAAAGCATGGGGAGCTAATAAATCGTCGTGATCGAGTAAGGCAATATATTCTCCCGTCGCTAATTCTAATGCCGAATTAGAAGTATGGCAGATATGACCATTTTCCCTGCGGAAAGTTACTTTAATGCGCTGGTCTTGTTGAGCATATTCTTCTAAGACAGATTTAACATAAGGTTTGGTTGAACAGTCATCCGCTAAACACAATTCCCAATTAGGGTAAACCTGCGCTATAACTGAGGCGATCGCCTGACGTAAGAAATTTTCATCAGGATTATATACTGGTACAATAATACTAATCAGAGGCTGATAAGCTAACGTCCGACTTATTTCTCTCAGTTTTTTCAGTGACCTTGGTCTAGGATAATTACTTTCTAACCACTTTTGATATTGAAGATTATCACTCCTGGGAATATCGGGGTCAAGATTTTTGGCAACAGCCTGTTCTATTACTGGTAATTTGTTTTGCGAGATTAAATAGTTTTGATAGACAGTATCCATTGCTGCCATCTTATTTTTCTGCTTAAAATCGAACCACCATCTTCTTAACTTCCAGAACTTACTACTTTCCATTGCTGCAACTAAAAGCTTAAATTGCTCTGTTTCCCTCTGAGCTATTTGGAACTGCTTCTGGGATTGATTTAATTCGTCCCGTAATTCCTGTAACTGTTGCTGGGTTTGGTTTAGTTCGTTGTTAGTTGCCTGTAACTGTTGCTGGGTTTGATTTAGTTCGTTGTTAGTTGACTGTAACTGTTGCTGGGTTTGGTTTAGTTCGCTGTTGGCTGACTGTAATTGTTGCTGGGTTTGATTTAGTTCGTTGTTGGCTGACTGTAATTGTTGCTGGGTTTGATTTAGTTCGTTGTTAGTTGCCTGTAACTGTTGCTGGGTCTGATTCAGTTCTGTATTCGCCCGTTTGAGATCAATCCAGTCTTGTAAGATCCAAGACTCACAGGTAGAGTTAGCCGTCTGTTGCAGATCTATGTCTTGATGTGTAACAGGACTACTAGCATCCGCCTGTTGCTCTAGTTGATTGTATAAATCGATCGCTTGGGGAAAAAACTTACTGATCAAAGCCTGGCGATAGTAAGTATTGCTATCAACGGTGAATAAAGAGGGTTCGTATAGGGATTCAGGCGATCGCAATTCCCAGCCAAACTTCTGTTGAACTAAATCAACTACGGTGGAATTATTGATCACGCTACCGATTTCTAGTAGTAGACACTGATCTGCATGACTTTGATAAAATTTTAAAATTTCTTGGTTATAGTGACACCACTGCTGTATAGCAAAATTAGGATTAGTGCGGAAGATCACGTCACCGCGACGGAATAGCGAATCAACCACTTCCCAAGGCGAACGATAGACAAAAACATATCTAGCATCGGGAATCAACTGCGACCAAAAGTCCAAAAACAGAGTAGTTCGGGGGTCTTTCCAGCCCCAAATCTTTTTTGGTTGACGAGCTAAAATTAAATTCTGAGCCGATGCCAAATACTGTGGCTGAACCTGAACCTGATTTTGCTCTGTCCATCCTGCAACGTTAATACCCTGAGATTGCAGCACATTCTGATGAAATTCGACAAAATCCAAGTCTTCAAAATGTCCCTTGGCGTTGCCTGTATCTTCTCCCATTAGGCGATCGCCAATATTAATTCCTGCACTTTGTAATAAAGATGCGGTCAAGGAAGTCCCAGAACGATGCATTCCTGTGATAATGATGACAGCTTGATTGAGTGCAGTATCTTCCATGGCTTTAGCCTTTACCAAAATTGAGCTTCAGATATAAAGTCTAGGATAGTTGCAGAAAAAATCTTAGTGAAATCCAAGATTTCTCTCAAATATCCTAAACTACATCCTAATAGAATGTTTTAACTCACTTTATCTTTTTATGATGGAAGACCTTCATATCACATGAGAGATCAATCGAAACGTTATCTAAGAGTTAAGAGAATTTAATCAGATATAGTTAATAACTTTGGACGAGCTTGCTTGATCTCAATACTAATTCCTGCGGCTTTTTCTGCCTTTAAATCTTCTATATAACCAGATTGAGATTCCATCGCCTCCAACTGGCTATCGAATGGCCCAAAATAATAAATGCATTCGGGGTTAACAGTTACGATCTTGACCCACCAGGGCAATTCTGTTTGGGTTCTATTGGCTGGCTTGTACGGCAACCCTATTATCGAAAAAAGTTTACGATAATTCAAATTCATGTTCCTGCTACTCCGTCTTTAACTTTTTTAGATATTTTTTTAGATATTTGCGTGCATCTTTACACACAGCTCAAAAAGATGTCTGTCAGAATCCTTACATATTTAAGTAATTGTTGGAGAATGATAACACTTATGGCATTGCTGAAGAGTTAAGAGAGTAATACTGCGGCGCGGAAGTCATATATAATTTAACGTGAGCTACTTTACAAAAGCTTGAATCTGAGATTAGCCAAAAGTTAATTCGATTAATTCATTTAATGCTGGGTATTTGCCTGAGTAAAACTACTTAGATTCAAAAATAACTGTACTATAGTGGTAAGAAGTAACTGGTCAACTCATGAGAATTTTACTTATAGATGACGACGAGCAGTTAATGGAAGTTTTGGCCAGTACATTAATTGAACAGCACTATGCTGTAGATATTGCCAACACTGGTGAAATGGGCTGGGAGTTCATTTTGCTGTTTGAATTCGATTTAGTAGTTCTTGACTGGATGTTGCCTGATATTGACGGAGTTGCTCTATGCCAGCAAATTAGGGCAGAAGGCTACACCATGCCGATTATGCTGTTGACCGCCCGCGATCGCTACAATGATAAAGTAATCGGGTTAGATTCGGGTGCAGATGATTACGTAGTCAAACCCTTCAATTTTGACGAACTTACTGCTAGAATTCGTGCCTTGCTGAGACGAGAAATTAACGTCGCCTCCCCTTTGTTAAAGTGGTGTGATTTGATTCTTGATCCGAAAATCCATGAAGTTCATCACCAAGATAAACTTTTGCCCCTCACTCCTAAAGAATACGGCATGATCGAACTGTTTATGCGCCATCCACAACAGGTATTCAGTCCAGGTGCTATCATTAACAACCTCTGGGCAGGGGAAGACCCCCCAGGAGAGGAAGCAGTCAGAACCCATATTAAAGGCTTACGTCAAAAGCTCAAGGCTGCGGGGATGGCGAAAGATACAATCAAGACCGTTTATGGTGTTGGTTATCGCCTTAAGTGTGATGAAGATCAAAAACAGCCCAGCCCTGCGACAATCACCAATAACAACAAACAACACAGGACAGAAATAATCACACAAACCTGGTCAAAGTTTAAAGACTTGGCTTTTCAAAGAGTAGCTGACTTGGAAAATTTAGCTGTAGCCTTGCTAGAAGAACAAGTAACACCAGAGATAAATACTCAAGCTAAACATTCAGCTCATAAACTGGCAGGTTCACTAGGCTGTTTTGGTTTTCCCGAAGGGTCAAGAATAGCCAAACAACTAGAGCAATTATTAAGTAATAATCCGATTGCTGAGGCTGATATTAAACAAATTACGGAACTAATTGCCTCGCTTCATAACGAATTGCAACATCAGCCCTTTGAGGAGACAGTTAAGGAAGCCTTAAGTAAAAATATTTCCTTACTGGTAATTGACTCTGACTCTGAGTTCTGCCAAAGATTAGTTGCCGAAGCACACAGAAACGGTATGAAAACCCACGCTGCATCTAATCTTGACCAGGCACGAGCAATACTTGCTCAAGAATCTGTAGATGCGGTGCTGTATAAAATAATTTTCCCCGATGGTGAAGATTTAGCATTTCTCGAACAACTACACCACCAGAAGTCTCAGTTACCAATCGTAGCGATCGCTGAATCGGCTCAACTATCAGACCGCTTAGATCTTGTCCGCAAGGGTGGTAATTTGATTTTACAATACCCAGTAGAACCCACCACGGCGATCGAATCTGTTGCTGAACTGATCCAAAGTGCGGGGGCTGCTGCCAAAGTCTTAATTCTCGATGACGATCCCCAAGTATTATTATCTTTGGAACTCACCCTCCAGCCTTGGGGTTTTGAGTTAACTACTCTTAGTGATCCGCAACACTTTTGGGATGTCTTAGAAGATGTGGAACCAGATTTATTGGTGTTAGATATTGAAATGCCTGACATCAATGGCATTGAGCTATGTCAGATCTTAAGAAGCGATCGCCGTTGGCAACAACTACCCATTTTGTTCCTCAGCGTACACCAAGATGAAAAAACTCAATATCAGGCTTTCGCTAATGGTGCTGATGATTATATTTGTAAGCCAGTTACAGGATCGATATTAGCTAATCGTATTTTAAATCGATTACGGCGCAGCAGAAGTACCCAATAAAAGTTTTTACTTATCACTGCTTTCTCGAAATTTGCGTTTGATTGATCGTGGTACTTAGCAGTTAACAACTGAGTAACTAGTAGTTGGACAACTTTGTTTTGAGGGGTGAATTTTCTAACTCCGAACTCCGTTCGCGCAGCGTGCCCGTAGGGCATACTCCGAACTCCGAACTCCGAACTTGTCTCCTATCCATCATTTCAAACTTGGCAGACTACTAGTGGGATCTATAGCTTTTCGACTCTCCGAAAAATCAATTAACCAGTCTACAAAACGAGCCATAACTGGAGTTTGGGTTAATTGTTCTAGTCTGGCAAATCCGCCAATATTACCAGCATTTATTTCACTGATACGCCAAACTCCATCATCATCCAGTAAAAAATCATATCCTAAAGTGTGCAAACCTCTTGTTTGATATGCGCCGACGGTACTGGCGATCGCTTTTTTTTCGACATCAGTAATCTCGGCTAAGATGCATTCGCCATCGCCACTAACATTATTAACCCAATGTCCACTTTTAGAACGTCTTATATAAGCACCATAAATTTCACCATCTACTACAACTATCCGCTTGTCTCCCTGTTTAACTTGTTTTAGATAGCGAACAAACTGAATTGGGGCTGAAGTTTGGTCTGTAAGATAGTCGATTACTTGCGAAAAATTATTAAAGGAATGTCGTCCTTGATTGAAATTATCTACTTGGAATAAATTATTTTCATACCAGATTTTATATACCCCCCTACCACCACAACTATTGACTTGTTTGGCAATGATAGTTTGATGTTTTGACCAAAAGGCGAAGGCTGCATCCTGATCGTTAGTTACGATAGTTTCTGGAATCCATTCTTGAGCGACCTTAAGTAGAAAATCAGCAGCAATTTGCTCCTTTTTATAACTAGGACTATTAACAAAGAGAAGCTGTCTTGACCAATTACTTAACTTATCTAGATAACTATTAGGAAAAGGTTTTAAGCAGCGACAAAAAGTTAAATCAAACTTATCGATAGTATAAGCTTTTTCAGGGTGATATTGTAAATTTAAAAATTTCTCATAGGTCAAGTTGCTTGCTACTTCTATTGCCCAGATAATAGTTGAATTGATATTGCTTGCTAAAACTTGATTAATGTTGAGATGAAATAAATTAATGCGATGGTCATTGGCTAAATGCTGATAAAAAATTGGTACATCACCAAAGCGATCGCGATAGGCTTGTGGATCACTAATAATTAAAAAGTTTTTACCCATGGTTAGTTAAATAGTTGCTAATATTTGATTAATTTACTTTTTTTAAGGGCATGAAGCGCTGGATTCCATTTCTGATGTTTTTTTAAATTCACTCTCGATTGGTTGTGGTTTCTTTTTACCAAGATTGGAGATCAACAAACCAAGTAAAATTACTATTAAAGAACTAAACTGTACCTTGGAAGGGGATTCCCCATTGAGTAAATAGGCATAAGCAATGCCAAAAATTGGCGAAAGAGCACCTATACTACCAACAGTTTTAGAATCAAGTCTTCTTAAAGCGCTATACCATAACAGTTGAGCAAAAACTATCACAATTAGCCCATAAATAGACATGACAATCCAGAGACTACCAGAAAAAGTATCTGCAAAATGAGAAAACCCAAAGAGGAATACGGCAATTACAAAAAAGACTACAGCAGAAATAAAATTGCGTGTAAATACAACTACGGGAAGACTAGATTTTTTAGCTAAAATTGTCCGACCAATCAAAGCAGTGCAAGTATAAACTAAACTAGAGAGTAAGATTAGCAAATCTCCTTGATTCAATTGAAAATTACTTTCTTTTAAAGTGATAGTTCCAATCCCTAGAACAATTAAAGAAAAGCCCGCTATTTCAAGTTTAGTAATTTTATTGCCTAAGATGATACTACCCACGACAGCATAGAGTACAGGGCCGAATCTACCTAATAAAACTGCATTTGTTACTGAAGTGTATTTTAAACCGAGAAAAATTAAGGCCGATAATAAAGCAGCCAAACAGCCATTAATAAATAATCCGACCAAAATCTTATTTTCTAATTTTTTTAAATCACGAATAATGCTTTTAAAATCGAAGCACAAACATATAGCGATCGCTGAACAAAGATTACCCACAAACAGCACATTGCAAAAAGATATGGGAATTCTGTCACCCCCACTCAACCGAGAACCCTGAGTAATCAAAAAAGCTAAGATTGCAGGGCGGGCAGCAGCTAGCAGCCTTGATATCACTAACAACAATTTCGGGTTACTGCGGGTCAGAAAGGGATCATTCATCCTAGTAATATGTAGGTGGATAGAGACTTGCTACCCAATTAGGCTATTAGGCTATTAGTCTATTAGTCTGCGATAATTCTTCAATGGCACAGTCTAACTGACCCAGCTTTGACCGCCAATATGCCAGATCGGAATGAGAATTGGGGGCATTTTTTAAAATACGGAGAATGCGATCGCGCATTTGCTGATGATGACGGAGGGTGGTGGAATAATCTGCCTTTATATCTTGACCTCTGCGAGAAATTTCTGTCTCTGGCAAGCAAAAAAATACTCCGCCGTTGGTATGCTGAATCTTTCCTTCCAACAAATCAAAAATACGCGCATCACCTGTAATGCAATCGTTGAAGTCATAGCAACCATAAACATGAAGGCTGAGCAAACGCTCCTCACCGTAATTACTCATTTGATGAATCAAATCGTGATTTACCCCAACTATTTGCGAGGGTAATAGGGGTATTTCTGCTGTGGTATACAACTGGCGATCGCTAAATTCGTATACTGTGTGAATAGCTTGACCAAAACACTGAACTGCACCCCATTGAGCCTGTCCGTGATCATGTATGGCACTAACGTCTCCTGGCATCCACGACATGACCATGATCTCAAAGTATCCGCCATCATAAACTAATTGACGACCATAGCAGTCAGTAACAGGATGAGCGAAAGTTGTCCAGGGCATCAAATCAGCTTGATTAATCTTAGCTTGCCTAAGATATTGAACAACTCGGTTTGATGTTAAATGAGTTGTCTGCGATAACAAAAATATTAAAGTTTGCAGACTATCTGGAAGCTGACCTAAAGATACTGCATTATTGGCAAATCCAACTGTTGGAGTCATTTAGCTTACCTTATTTATTTACCTACCTACCACCAGGCTAAGTAAGAAAACTATAAGAAATCTGAGAATTATCTCGAAAATTCCTGAGATTTGTTAATTTCAGTAGAGCGAAAAATCATTTTCAGATAAGCGATCGCCACTTCTGTTCTGTTGTTTCTGGTCGATTGTCCCCTAAATCAAACATATTTATGGAATGGGGACTTGGGGAATATTTAAAAATCTAAGCGATCGCTATCCCGTGCTTCAAGTTTAGCCTTTAATCCCAACTCCTCATCCTGATCCATTTCCAAGCCTGCTTGACTGCCTAACTTATCAACATCATTCATCTCTAAGTTAGCTTGTCTATTAACTTTGTCTGCGTCATTAACTTCAGCCAGAGGTTGAGTTTGAGCAAATTTTTCTTCGCCTGTATTCATAATTAAGGTCTAGCTATTTACTTTTGGTTTTTATTGTTTATTCTTTACTTTTAGGCAACAACGTGAATTCGACGAAGACAAAAAAAACTTGAAAATTTCGCAACTTTTTAAATTTTGGGTGTCCGAAGAGCCTATTCTTTCGCTCACGAAAAACATAACTCCTAACTCCTAACTCCGTTCGCGTAGCGTGCCCGTAGGGCATATTCCGAACTCACGTCAACGGGTGCGGACAAAAAGATGTTTCTCGTCCTGAAGAGAAAACTTGTCCGCATCTGGACAGGCGGTGATTAGCCTGTCCTAATTTCTATGCTGCTCTACCTTCTGTTGCTCCTGCAATCACTTTCCACCCAGCTAAACCTCCTTGAAGTTGAGATACACTCTCAAAGCCTTCTTGACGCAATTTTTGCGCTACTTCTTCAGTTTCCTGGTCATTGTTACTATAAATGTAGATTTCGCGGTTTTTTGGTAAGGTGCTGACATCTTCAAGCAACATTGAACCTGTGATTCTTTCTTGTAGATAGGATTCGCGATCGCGAGCATCAACAATGGTTAAACTGGGTTCGCCCCACTGTAAGCGTTCTTGTAAAGATTGTGCGCTGGCTTTAGGTGTGGCTTCGGGAGGAGTAGGAATAACTTGCTGTACTTTTTCCTTTACCTGTTGGATTGCTTGATTTTCTGCTATTTGTTCAGACATAAAAAATTTACTTTTCTAAAATGTTCTTAATATTCATTAAGACAAATTTTTATTTTTAAATACTCCATCAATAGGAGTAGTTATGGGAAAAAAATCTTGAGCAAAAATATTTCTTTTAGGTCATGTCTGGGAAAAATTTTTTATTTATTCTTGATTACTGTAACCGAAAATTAAATAGAAATACGATCATGCAGAGTCAAGAACGTCGCCCCACTCCCAATGAAATCCCACCTCAGAAGTTAGACTATCCCGCTTCCCAAAGAGACATGAAGCCCCAGCCAGATAGTGATTTGTCCAATTATAATCCTGCTGATAAATTGACGGGAAAAGTGGCGTTTATTACTGGCGCTGATTCTGGTATCGGTCGGGCTATAGCGATCGCTTATG
>CBDUCX010000112.1:0-14960 GCA_965365755.1 uncultured Pleurocapsa sp. | reverse complement strand
CGAATTCCACAGCCAGCTTTGGCGATCGCTCTTGCCTCGGAATTTTTAGTCAGTTTTAAAACTTGCTTAAAAGCCTGGGGGGCAGAGGCAATTTGGGGAGTTTCACAGAGACTAATTCCTCTGTATAGCCAGTTAATTGCTGACTGTTCTGGAGTCAAATCATCCCGCTGCAATACTATTGCAAAAGCTGTAGCTGCCTGTCTATAATCACCTGAGCGGTATAGAGCAATTCCTTGACCTTGTTGAGCGGGTAAATAATGCGGCAAATATTCTAAAGACCGATTAAAAGCAGAGAGTGCCTGTTGATTTTGCTGGGTTAAGAGCCAACTCTGACCCTGTTGATTATGAGCGATCGCTAATTCCCGACGTTCAGAGTCATTTTTGGGCTTTGATTTAGACAGTAATTTTATTGCTTGTTTACTGGCAGCGAGCGCCTGATCATACTGCTGGAGATTGGCGAAGACTCTGCCTTGGTTGAGCCAAAAAGTTGCATCTTGAGGATCAATGGCGATCGCTTTTGACAAAGCTTCCAGTGCCGCATTGGGTTGACCTAAATAATATAGTGCTTCTCCACGACAATTCCACGCTAGAGGAGCTTGGGGGTTAATTATACTGGCAGTAGTACAAGATTGTAGCATCTTGTTGTACTGATTTAATCCTGACCAAGCATAGCCACGATTAATCCATAATAGGTGGGTTTGAGCTGTCTCAGTTTGCAGTAGGCGGTCATAAGCAGCAATTGCGGCGGTGTATTTTTTTTGCTCCAGCAAATCTTTAGCCTGCTGTATCTCCTGTATTTCCTGTATCTTTACATATTTAGTTCTTAGATCAAGCCCTAATCCTGTAATTCCACCAATAAACAGTAAGAAAATTATAGTTTTGAATAATCTAGAAAAATTTGATTTCACATCATCACGGACTAATTTGAAAGCCGAGTTAGGGCTATTGTTTTGCTCGGAGTAATTTCTCGACTCTTTGTCCTCGGCGAACTGATTTTTGCTCCAGACATGATCGAAGATATCGTAATAAATACGGTTAGCTATCTAGACTTTATCTTTTTCTAACTTTCTGAGAAATCTTAGCAACTTCTTGATTACGGTCAACAGCACCCTACAAACCACTAACCACTAACCACTAACTTCAAAGTAGACACACTTTAACATTTACTTTTAAACTTAAACTGTGCTTTCATACTGCTAGTCCCATTAAAAATTCAGCTCGACAATATGGTTTTAGAAAACGTTCAGGTTTGTGAGGAAGACTTAGATAACGCTAGTTTAGCTCGCTATATGTCCGCAGAAGCGATCGCTATAGATACAGAAACTATGGGATTAGTTTATGGACGAGATCGCCTGTGTTTAGTGCAGCTATGCGATTCTCAGGGTTTTGTTACCGCAGTTCGTATTGCCAAAGGACAAACAAAAGCACCGAATCTACAAAAGCTCTTGACTTCCTGGGATGTTGTGAAGGTTTTTCACTTTGCACGTTTTGACGTGGCGCAGTTTAAGGTGACGTTCGACATTGATACGGCACCAATTTTCTGCACGAAGATAGCGAGTAAACTAGCTCGTACCTATACTTCTAGCCACGGTTTAAAAAACCTAGTGGCAGAACTTACAGGAGTCGAATTAGACAAAGCCGCTCAGAGTTCTGATTGGGGGGATGCCGAAAATCTTTCCCGAGAGCAATATGACTATGCTGCTAATGATGTACGTTATCTACTGGATGTTAGAGAAAAGCTAACAGAAATGCTGAAGCGAGAAGGACGGGAACAGTTAGCACAGCAATGTTTTCAAGCTATCCCTGTTTTTGTAGCTTTAGATATTCTACAATATCAAAATATCTTTGATCATCGCTGAGCTAATCCAATAAATCTCTGTTAGTGTTGGCAGCTATCAGGAACCACAGCCGCCAAATTTAAGATGATTAGCCACTGTATCAAGATAATTGCGATCGCTCTTCACTTCTTCAGCGAGACGGTTTTTGGCGATCGCACTTTCGACTAGTTCTTCAGCAGTGATTTTGCCTGAGCGAACACCTTGACGAAAATTGTTGTGGCTGGGTATGCCTTGATCTACAAATCTGCCATGACGCGCCAGGGAGACTAATTCCCTGGGAGAAATACTATAGGAGTCGTTAACGGACTTGTCATTCTCTATGCTCTGAGCTTGAACTGGGGCTGTTGCAGCTAAGGTGAGAACTAATAAGCTGCCAATAAAAGAGATTTTAGACATTGAGCTATGTTATGTGTGATTTGAAAGGATATTTTTATCTTCAGGAAACACGCTGAGATTTTATTAAGTTCAAGATGAGATCTTGCTGAAGATTTGTCGCAAATTGCTATTGTGCTTTGTAACAATTATACTTAATTGCTTTTAGGACATTTTACAAGATTTTTGATTACGTTTGTTTGCTGTTAACTCAATTGGTTTCTTTGGCTAGCTGTCCAGATTATAAAAATACTTATCGGTCGTACTATCTTCATATCAAAAGTGTTAATTTGGTCAGAAAAAATATAAGGTTGACAAGTAATCTACACAACTATTTTGAGACTGAATAAATAAAGTATTTACCCTATATACAAATCATGAATTCAAGGTTATAACTAGAATGTTTATACTGTCTGATACTAGTTACTACGATTAATTGTTTCACTATGGAAACTTATAAAGAGAGTAATCGGGCTAAAAAAGCAGCACTTTTAGCTAAAAAAGATCAGGAAAACATCAGCAAAAATGGTGTAACTATTCTGGAAGATTATCGCAGTGGCTGGAGTGTAGTAGAGATAGCTGCTAAAAGTTGTGAGTCTGAAGAAACGGCGATTAGGATTTCGGCGATTAGGAATTTTGTCAATCAGGTCAATTCAATTATGGGTTTAATCAAATCTCATGTTGAAGGATTATCCGCCAAGGAAATTGCTCGACAACTAAATATTGAAATTGGTATTGTCATCGAAGAACTAAAGTGGTTTCAGCAGAGTAAAATCATTACTCAAAAAGGAAAACTCTGGATACATAAAAAATATGAATAACGTTTTTGGTGAATTGGCTTTGTTCTAATTGATTAAACAGATCGAGTTTCAGACCGAGAACATCTGGCTCTTCTAGAGATATGGGGAAGTAGGAAAATAGGGAGAAATTATCTGTCTCATGTAATTTATTAATTGATATAGGTTGTTAATTTCTTTGCAAAAAACATAAAGTAAAGTACCCTAATTATGAATTAAACCTAGCTATAGATTGGATTCCTCAATCAGAACTTTACTATATGAAACGGATTTTTATTACTGGTGCCAGTGGTTGTATTGGTCACTACATGACAGAGGACTTAATTCAAAACACCGATCATGAACTATATTTGCTGGTAAGGAATCCCGATAAGCTTCAGTTTGATTATCAGGCTCGTCCAGGGATTCATATCTTAGTGGGGGATATGTCTCGTATTGAGGAGTATAGTGATTTGCTGCTCAAAGATATTAATATAGCGATTTTGGCGGCTACAGCCTGGGGAGGACAAGGGGAAACTTACGATATTAATGTAGTTAAGACTTTAGCATTGATTAACCTGCTCAATCCTAAAATCTGTGAGCGAGTTATCTATTTTTCTACCGCTAGTATCTTAGACCGCAATAACCAATTACTATTACCCGCAAGTCAGTTTGGTCACGACTATATTCGCACTAAATATCAATGTTTTTCCCAACTTAATAAACAAGCGATCGCCGATAAGATCATTGCCGTATTTCCGACTTTAGTGTTTGGGGGAGATAAAAACAAGCCCTATTCCCATCTAAGTGCGGGTATCACAGATGTAACCAAATGGATTGGTTTAATTCGTTGGTTTAGCCTCGATGGTAGTTTTCATTTTATTCACGCTAGAGATATTGCGGGAATAATTAGCTATCTAGTAGCAAATCCCGACTATTCTCCTGAAAAAGAACCAGACAGTGAAGCAGTAGATTGTTTAGTATTAGGTAATCCTGCCATTTCTGTAGATAGAGCGATCGCCGAAATCAGCAGCTATTTCAATAAAAGAATTTATCTCCGTATTCCCCTTTATACCTGGCTAACTAATATCTTTATCAAGATTTTTCGCATTCAAATGGATTCTTGGAGTCGCTTTTCTCTCGATTATCGCCATTTTACCTACAGTAACCCCGTTACTCCTGCTAGCTTCGGAATACAGAATCATTGTGCCACCGTTAAAGACCTAATGAAAGCTTCAGGGGTATGATATTCAATGTTCATACCTCTCGTATGCAGCTACAATTTTTTGCACTAAGGGATGACGCACTACGTCTGCCTGAGTTAGTTCGCAAAAAGCAATTCCTTCAACATTACGCAGAATTCTACGGGCGACAATTAAACCTGAATCTAGATGAGAAGGTAAGTCAGTTTGAGTAATATCTCCTGTTACTATCATCTTAGAGCCGAAGCCTAAACGGGTCAGCACCATTTTTAGTTGAGCAGGGGTGGTGTTTTGTGCTTCGTCTACAATCACAAAAGCATTAGAGAGAGTACGTCCTCGCATGTATGCTAGGGGAGCAACCTCAATTTTTCCTCTTTCCATTAGGTCGGGAATTTTTTCGGCATCAATAAATTCATAGAGGGCATCGTATAAGGGACGTAAGAAAGGGTTGACTTTCTCCTGTAAATCCCCAGGCAAAAATCCCAACTTTTCCCCAGCCTCTACCGCAGGACGAGTCAAGATAATTCTTTCACATTCATCACTAAGCAATGCTTTTACTGCTAGTACGGCAGCCAGGAAGGTTTTACCTGTTCCCGCAGGACCAATTGCAAAAGTAATATCGTGCTTTTGGATGGCCTTAATATATTGCTTTTGTTTAAATGTTTTGGCTCGAATTACTTCGCCTTTTTTGGTACGGGCAAGGACATTCTTTTGTAAGTCGCTATATTCCTCGGTGCGGTTAGTATCGATCGCCTGGAATGCGGTCAGTATATCAGGTTCATATAAAGTTTTTCCGATAGACCACAAGGGTTCTAGAGTTTGGATCGCCTGGGCACATCTGGCTACAGCTTTTTCTTGACCCGTAATTAATAAATCTTGTCCCCGTAATACCAATTTCACTCCTGTATGACGAGAGAGCAATTTAAGATTTTGTTCGTTGCTGCCAGCTAAAGCGATCGCACTTTGGTTGTCAGGTAATTGAATAGTTTGAGACGTTTGGGTCATGTATTGATTTTAGAAGTTTAATTTTTATCTTACTAGTACCGCTGCGCGGAATTAAAAATTAAAAATTAAAAATTAAAAAGTTTTTGACCACAAAGGTTTCAAGCTTTTTTAATGGGTGTTGTATTTACGCCCACGTCCACTAGTTCTTTTGAAATTAGGATTTTTGTTTAAATTCGCTGCCACCAGTTGAATGCAGATATTATGATCTTGATGACCTACTACTTATTGCTATGGAATCTGACAACAACATTCCTCTCGAACATCAAAATGTCCCCGTTGCCCATCAAGGACTACATAGCTTTCTGTATGATTCGGATAATCAACATACCGCAGATACTTCTTCTGCCGTCATAAATTCTGATGGAACACAGATTATCGAGATATCAGAATGGGAACAGCAAACAAAAAATACCAAAGTTGCAGGGGTATATGGGGTTATAGACTGCGATCGCATTTATCAATATATTGGCTATTCTAGAGATATTCTGCGTTCTCTCAAAGGACATATGGCTCAGAATGGCACAGAAGTTTGCTCTTTTATTAGAGTAAAAACGTTTAAGTTTCCCAAACGCCAGGCAATGGAAGCACTAAGGGACGAATGGATAGCAGAGTTAGACTACACACCTTTAGGTAATACAGGCAACAAGAGTACATGGGCAGGCACTATTGGCGAGGCTGCTAAAGCAACTATGACTGAAGAAGAAAGAAATACCTACGAAGAAAAGAAACTCAAGCTGCGTAAAGCCATGGCAGATGCAACCCTCGTTGATGAGTTAACGGCGCAGAATTCTAACAGTGAAGCCGAAGTGCAGCGTCGACAAAAGCTAGAAGCAGCAGTGAAAAATGATGACTGGAGTTCAGTTATTGATTCTCAGAATTGATATCATATTAATTGTCGGCTAATTCTTGTAAACCGACAAAACCGACAAAAAAAGTATAAATTCCATAGGTCAAAGGATTTTTATCTTGAGAACTAGCTTTTGACGCTGCAATTAATCCCTCAACAACGTGAGAAATTAAAATAACACTCCCCAGCCAAAAGAGAGTATTTAAGTTATCGGGTAAAGATTTGCTATGTAGATATAAGTACAAGTTCCAGAACTCTAATCCCAAAGCACCTGCGATGACAACAGTGGAGATAATTTTGATCGATTTCTTGATTTGTGGCTTCATTTAAGTTAAAGATATATTGACACGAATTTGGCGATCGCAATAGATTGGACGATCAAAAAGAGTAGCTGCTTCTAAGATTGCCATATGTAGATATAGTTGGGAATTTCTAGGTGCAGTTCCAGGATATTCCTGTAGCAAAACTAATCAAACAATTCATCGCATGTATCCTAAAGGTTATTAGTGTGAAACAGGAGTGTGCTCGCATTTATGCTACTTTTTTTGAACTAGCTAATAGCCGAGGGTTTTATTACGCTTTGCTGCTTACTCACAACAGAGAGCCTCCACAACTCGAACCTGTACCGGCAGTACAACCGTAGCAGTAGTTAGCTGTTTTAATATCTTTAATTGAGTCTAGGCTATTTAGTGATAATAATTTAGCTACGGTCAATTGTTCTCCATTAGGAGTTGTGGCAATGATATTTTCCATCTGATTGAAGTCGCAATCATAAACATTACCCAAATAGTCAATTGATAACTCGTTGCGACACATGACATTATCCAGAGTGGCTGGGTTATAGTTTTCTGCGAGAAATTGCAGGTAATCGTCATGGATTTCTCGGCGCTGTAAAAATTGCTTAGTTCTCCCGATAGGAATATTGGTAATGGTCAACAGGTTGTTAAATTTAATCTCAAACTGTTCTGCCAAATATGTTTTATAATCTTGCTCCAGCTTTTGTTGGTTGGGAGTAAGAGAAAAATTATTATTGACAGGCAATGGTGGATTATATACTAAATCAATTACCAGATTGGGATCTTGTGCATAACCTAACTGATTGAGTCTTTGAATAGCTTCAATTGAGTTATTGTATACCCCCGCGCCTCTTTGCTTGTCCACATTATCCTCTAAATAGCAGGGAAGAGAGGCAGTAACCCGAAGCTGATGTTGAGCAAAATATTCAGGTAAGTCTTCGTATCCAGGTTCAAAAAAGATCGTCAGGTTAGAACGGACAATAACTTCTTTTTGTTTAGCTCTAGCTGCTTCCACAATCGGACGAAAACCATAGTTCATTTCTGGTGCGCCCCCCGTTAAATCTACTGTCTTAATCTGCGGAAAGCGGTTGATTAATTCCATAAGTTGTTGACAAACTTCTGGAGATAACTCTTCGATACGTTTCGGGCTAGCTTCCACATGACAATGGGTGCAAGCAAGATTGCATTTACGACCAAGATTGATTTGCAGAACAGTAATCTTATCTTTACTTAGAGGTGAGCCGATCTTTTTGGCAAAGGGAGTAATAGAAGTTTTAATCCTAGACATTTTTATTTCTATTTATAATGATGATGTATTTTCCTTTCTTTCATTTTGGCAACAAAAGATAAGTAACACTGCTGATAATTCCAGCCAGAGGTAAGGTTAATACCCATGAGCTTAAAACTTTAGAAAACATTCCCAGATGGGCTGTTTTGGAGACTACACCAACGCCAAAGATTGAACCAACAGAGACATGAGTTGTAGAAACGGGTACACCCATACGGCTAGCAAAGATGACTAAAAAGCCTGTCACAAAGTTCGCCGCTAAACCTTTACCTGGATTCAGGGTGGTAATTTTGTTACTCACAGTCATTGCCACTTGACGGGCATTCAATAAACCGCCAACTGCCATCCCTAAACCAACAGCGAACATTCCTCCTTGAACCGAAAAAGCCGTTACCGTCAACAATAAAGCAACAATCTTCGGGGTATCATTTAACCCTCTGGCAAAACTGACTGCACCTGCACTAAGAAAATGACAGGTATCAACCAATTTTTGACTATCAATTCCCCAAAAGTTAGTTAGATAATGTTGATTACAATTTTTGATCGTATCTAACGCAATTTCAGGATTGAGGGCGATCGCCTGTTCTTGACCCATAGCAACAGGTATTAATTGCTGTTTATTGCCCACGCAGACACACCAAGCTTTTTCGATACCTAAAGCCTGGCGTATATAGTGCAACAAGCTATATAAAATTACTCCCAATATTATGGCAATCAGGGGACTGAGTAATAAGGGAATGAAAAACGATTTACCCAAAGCAGCAAAGTTTAATTGCCTACCAATGGCAGCCAATCCAGCCCCAGTTAATGCCCCTGTAATACCGTGGGTAGTAGAAATGGGAAAACCAGTAACAGTCGCTAAAATCACCGTGATCGCTGCTCCTAAAGCTACTGCTAGATGAAATGAGCTGGTATCGGCGATCGCATCGGGAACTAAGCCTTTCCCTGAAAAGTTTTTTAATAAAGCATTAGCAAAAATCACCGAGCAGATCGAACCCCCAAAGGTGGTGGCAGTAGCCCACCAAATTGCAGCCTTATAGTTAGTTGTCTGACTACCAAAGAGGGTTGCTACGCCCTTAAAATTATCGTTGGCACCATTGGCATAGGCGAGGAAAACTGTCGCCACAAAAATAGCAAAAACCCACATATAAAGATTACTAATTATTGATTAGCGATTACTGAGACATTGGTGAGCAATAGAAAGTTTCTTGTGACCATGGAATTGGTTCTCATCACCCACCCTACATCTAGTAACTCTTAACAGCAATCTCCAGGGGAACAACAGTCATCGCTGCCAGTTGCGGAAAGATTGTATTCTGAACCCTTCGATTCCCTGGCATGGCGTACGGCTTTGCTTTTGCAGTTAAACAATTCAGCCTCTTCTAGAGGAATATTTTCGTAGGGTTCAATGCCGATAATGTCCTGAGAGTAGGGGCTACAGCAGCCAGTCATAATTTTATAAGTCTTATCGCAGACAGCCATGCGTTCCCCACGACAGAAGACATGACCATCATCATCTATTACTTGTTTCCATGGTCCTTTGTAAACTACAGACTGTTTTCTTTCAAGACAGATACCTTCCTTTCCTTTGTAAGCTCTCACTGTCATGGAACGAAACTCAACGCCGTCTATTACTTGCCAGGGAGTTGATTCACGCTTGAGGATTTCTACACCATAGAATCCTGCATCCTCAAACATTTTTAAGAACATATCTTCTCTAAATGCCCCTGCAATGCAACCACTCCACAGATCAGGATCGTTCATAATCTTAGGAGTAGGATCTTCGTCACAGACAATATCGGAAATTACCGCTCTGCCACCCCGCTTAAGTACACGGAATATTTCTCCAAATAACTGCTGTTTATCTTGAGGACGAACTAAATTGAGGACGCAGTTGGAGATTACCACGTCTACAGTATTCTCTGGAATTAAAGGCTCTTGTTGTCTCAGGCGATCGCATTCTGCCTCGTACTCTCCAATTTTGTCTACCGAGGTAACAGGATTTGCCTGCAACCATCTTTCTAACTTATCTAAAGGTAATTTTAAATCTTGAATCTTGCCCTTAACAAATTCAGTATTGCCATAACCTAACTTGTCTGCTATCTCTCCCTGATATTTGCGAGCCAGAGAAAGCATTTCATCGTTAAAGTCTACGCCGATGATCTTGCCCGACTCTCCAACTTTCTGCGCCAGAATATAGCAGTTTTTCCCTGCACCAGAGCCTAAATCAACTACGATTTCTCCCTCGTTTACATAACGAGTAGGATCGCCACAGCCATAATCTTTGGCAATAATCTCTTCAGGCAAGATCTTAGTATAGTTTCCTTCATATTCTGTGGGACAACATAAACTTGGCTGTTGCTGTCTTGCACCCTCTTGATATCTTGACAATACCGTTGACTCGATATCATAGTCTAAAGCATTTGAGGCGGTTGGTTGGTTAGTTGCAATCTCACTCACAGATAACTAAATCCTTTTACTTAACTTGGTTTCTTTACAGGATATATTGAATCATCAAAAATATAGAACTAATCTTCACTCTTTCAACAGATTATTCCCAGATCATTTAATTTTTGACTCTGTGATGCTATTTTTGCAGTGCTAAATGATAGATCACTGAGAATCTGCTTTAGTAAAGCTAAATTTTTGGTAGATATCGAACTAAACCGCCTCTAGTAGTCTGCCAATTTTAAATTGAGGGGTTGAGATGAGACAAGGAAGACAAGGAAGAAAATTTAAACTTACTACTATGGGATTAAATTAATCCTAGACCAAGATAAATTCTGTTGTGTTTCATCCCAATACCAACGCAGTAAGTTAGCCTGTTGCCCCATTTCTAAACCAGATAAACCGATCGCTTTTCTGGGTGATTCTGTTGCCATGGCGATCGCTTTCTCCACATCGCAACCCCATTTAGCTAAGTTGGTTACTCCCACTAATAAAGGTAAAGTTGTACCTGATAATGTGCCGTCGGCTAATCTAGCAGTACCATCTGTGACGGTAATTTTACGTTCATCCCAGGGATAAACACCATCAGGTAAACCAATGGGGGATAAGGCATCACTGACTAGGAAGATTCCCTGATCATAATTGCTGGCTTTGAGGATAATTTCTAACATAGTGGGGCAGACATGATTACCATCGGCGATTAAACCGCAATAGACATCAGGATTGATGATCGCTTCTCCTAATAATCCTGGTTGACGGTGATGCAAACTAGGCATAGCGTTAAAGGCATGAGTTACCATCGATGCACCCTGCTTAAATGCTTGTTTCGCTTCGGTAGCTGTAGCCAGGGAATGCCCTAAACTGACGGTAATATTTTTGTCTCGTAGATAAGTAATTGCTGTATTGTTACTATCTAACTCTGGTGCCAGGGTAATCACTTTAACGATCTGACTATAATCGCCCAAAACCTGTTTGATATTCTCAAGAGTTAAGGGCAATAAATATTGTGCAGGGTGTGCGCCTCGTTTCTCGTAGTTTAAAAATGGCCCTTCTAAATGAACTCCTAATACTTTAGCAGTAAGCTCTGTATCGTCTTGGAGTGCCATAAATTGCCCAATGGTAGCCAGCGATCGCTGTATTTTGTCTATTCCAGTGGTAACTATGGTGGGCAAAAAGCCATCAACTCCTTGTTGCCAAAGGAAATCACAGATCTGTTTGAGCTTTGGTAAATCAGTAGATTCTAAATCAGGAAAAGCCAAACCCAAACCACCATTAATTTGTAAATCTACTCCCCCCAAAGATAGCCAATCTCCACCTAAGTCGATAGTTGTTGTGGTTGTTGGTAAATCTAATTTAGGAGCGATCTCTATAATTTTTCTTTCTTTAATTAAAACCTGATTTAACTCGTCAAATCCAACGACACGGGCATTAATAATTAGTTGATTTACTGTCATGAGCTAATAAGTTTTCTTACAGGTTAATATGTTATTTAAAAATAAAAACTATAACTTTAAATCTTTATTTTTATCACTTAATTAAAACATTTAAGATGACTAATGACAACCATCAAAATACAACTGGAATTCTGACAATTTCTTTGGATTTTGAATTATATTGGGGCATACGAGAATTAGTTTTTCAGGATGAGGAAGCTTTTTGGCAAAGGCTAAAGGGTGTATATCAAGCTGTCCCTGCAATTTTGAGCTTATTCAAAGAATATAATATTCGGGCTACGTGGGCGATTGTTGGTTTTATGTATTTTCAAGATAGTCAAGAATTACAAGCTAATTTACCGGCTAAGTTACCTCAGTATGAAAAGAAAGAACTATCTCCCTATCAAGAACTAAAAAATTTTAATCCAGCTACTAATAAATATAAGTTTTGTCCTGAATTAATTAAACAGATTCAACAATATCCAGGGCAAGAAATTGGTACTCATACTTTTTCTCATTATTATTGCTTAGAAGCAGGACAAACTCAGGCAGAATTCCAAGCTGATTTGCAAGCAGCAATTGAGACTGCTAAACAAGCAAATATAAAAACTGAAAGTTTAGTTTTTCCCCGCAATCAATGTAATAAAGAATATTTGGCGACAATTTCTGAATTAGGCTTAACCAATTATCGTGGCAATGAAGAAAACTGGCTACATGATTGGGATAGTGGCAAAGGAAATAAGATTGAGCGGCGTTTACTTCGTTTAGCTGATGCTTATTTTCCCATCACAGGTCGTAATTGTTATTCTTTTGAACAGCTAAAGGGTAATTATCCTATCAATATTCCCGCTAGTAGATTTTTAAGACCATATTCTGCTGGGCTTAAGTCTCTAAACCGTCTTAAGTTAAAACGGATAACTTCTGAGCTTGATTATGCTGCTCAAGAAGGACTAATGTACCACCTCTGGTGGCATCCCCACAATTTTGGTGTCGATTTAGAAAAAAATCTTAATTTTTTACAACAAATTTTAGAACACTATCAAAGTTTAAATAAGAAGTATAATATGCATTCATTAAATATGGGGGAAGTAGCGAAACGCTACATGTGACATTCTCTCATCCTAAATCAAAGATTTAGATGGTTAAAAATCACTCAAGTTTTATTTTGTCTGTTTAGCAAGCTAAAATAAGGCTGATAAGAATGTACATTTTTCAGACAACTATCTATATTTATTTTCCCAGAAAAAATACAGTATTTAAGGATTTAGATAAAAAAATTTGACTAAAACTACCCCGTTGATTGGCATTATTATGGGCAGTGATTCTGACTTGCCCACCATGGAAAAAGCGATCGCCGTATGCGAAGATTTTAAGATACCTCATGAGGTGGCGATCATTTCTGCTCACCGTACCCCAGAAAGAATGGTTGACTATGCCCGTAATGCACATAAAAGGGGGATCAAGGTCGTTATTGCTGGTGCAGGGGGTGCAGCACACCTCCCAGGCATGGTAGCTTCTTTAACTCCCCTCCCCGTGATCGGTGTTCCTGTGACGACTCGTCAGTTACAAGGGCTAGATTCTCTCTACTCTATTGTACAGATGCCGAGAGGGATTCCCGTTGCTACCGTGGCGATCGGCAATGCTCAAAATGCAGGTTTGTTGGCAGTACAAATTTTGGGTACAAGTGACCCGCAACTACAGAGTCAAATTGAACAATATCGTCAAGATCTGGCGCAAACAGTCCTTGACAAACAAGATCGGCTTGATAAATTAGGGCATCAGGCATATCTAGCTGGAATGTAAAAGTTATATTTATTTAGCACCAAGTCTGAATTGGGGAGTCATTAATCAAATTAATGGTTGATTGATGATTAAATGAGAAAATACTGAAGTTAACTTTACAATTCTTTACCCAGCCTGAAAATTAGTGTAAACTACCTGAGAACAACAGTATATCAAAAGTAAGAGGAGCAAAGGTAAAGATGCAGTCGGCTCAGACACTGCGAACGGTACCTAGAGAGTATCTGAAAGCACCGGGGGGATTCAATCCCAATGTTTGGATGGTGATTGCAGCGATCATGTTGCTGACGATATCGACCATTGGTTATTTTTGGGGAGGATTTCCAGCTTGGTGCTGTTTTATGGCTAACGTTCTGGCATTACATCTGTCAGGAACAGTTATTCACGACGCTTCTCACAATAGTGCCCACAGTAATCGTATAATTAATTCTATCCTAGGACATTGCAGTGCCTTAATGTTGGGCTTTGCTTTTCCTGTATTTACTAGAGTACATTTGCAGCATCATGCCCATGTAAATGACCCCGAAAATGACCCCGATCATTTTGTCTCTACAGGTGGCCCTTTATGGCTCATTGCAGCCCGTTTTTTTTACCATGAGTTCTTCTTCTTCCAGAGACGCTTGTGGCGCAAATATGAACTCTTAGAGTGGTTTCTCAGTCGATTATTTTTAGTCGCTATAGTAGTGTTGGGTATTCATTACGGCTTTATCGGCTATGTGATGAACTTTTGGTTTGTACCTGCCTTAGTAGTAGGGATGGCGTTGGGGCTATTTTTTGATTATTTACCCCATCGTCCTTTTAAAGAACGCGATCGCTGGAAAAGCTCTAGAGTCTATCCCAGTGCCATCTTGAACCTGTTGATCTTGGGACAAAACTATCATTTAGTACATCACCTTTGGCCCTCTATTCCCTGGTATAAATATCAATCAGCTTATTACGAGACAAAACCTCTATTAGACGCGAAGGGATGCGATCAATCTCTGGGGCTTCTAGATGGCAAGAACTTTTTGCACTTTTTGTACGATATCTTTTTAGGTATTCGCTTTAATAAACATTAATCAACATTTATCATTTATTTCAGATGTGAGTAGATGTTTAATGTCCAATGTAAAATTTCAATTTGATAGTTATCAACGTCGTTTTAAACAACCCTTACGTACCAACCACGGTGTATGGCAAATACGTGAGGGTATTATTATTAGTTTGACAAATCCAGCAGGTATTGTCAGTCAAGGAGAAATTGCCCCCTTACCTTGGTTTGGCTCAGAAACTCTGTCTCAAGCTTTAGAATTTTGCCAACAATTAGTCAAAACCATTAGTCAACAAGAAATTGCTGCTATTCCCGATAGTCTTCCCTGCTGTCAATTTGCTTTAGCATCTGCTTGGCTAAATCTGGAACAGAATTATCTAGAAAATCAGACTAAAGATTTAGATTACTGCTATTTGTTACCCGCAGGGGAACAGGCTTTAACTGAATGGCAAAATATATATCAGACTAAAGCAGTAAATACCTTCAAATGGAAGATTGGTGTTTTGTCTTTGGCTACTGAAATTGAAATTTTACAGCAGTTGACTGCTAATTTTCCTGCGAATCTTAAATTGAGACTGGATGCCAACGGAGCATTAGATTTGTCACAAGCCCAGCAACTATTATC
>CBDUCX010000111.1:0-15152 GCA_965365755.1 uncultured Pleurocapsa sp. | reverse complement strand
AAGTTACTAAAGCGATTACGAGCGCAATATCTAGAGAGCACGAACTGCGACCCCACGCCGTAATTTTACTAAAAACAGGCAGTATTCCTAAAACTTCTAGTGGTAAGATTCAGCGTCATGCCTGTAAGGCGGGATATCTGGATAGTAGTTTGAATACGGTTGGGGAATTTAAAGAAAAAAGGAAAAAGGGGAAGGGGAAAAGGGAAAAACTCTTTACTCACTACGAATCTAATCAGAAACAGAATCAGATTCAAGATTGGTTAGTTGATAATCTAGCGCAGCGTTTAGGTGTGCCTGCTGGGGAAATTGACATTAATGAACCCTTTGCTAATTCTGGCTTAACTTCTGTGGCAGCAGTTAGTCTGTCGGCGGATTTGGAGGACTGGCTCGATATCAAGCTTTCTCCAACTATCGTTTACGACTATTCTAATATCGCTGAACTTGCGGCATATTTATCGAAATCAGTTAACAGTCAACAGTCAACAGTCAACAGTCAACAGTCAACAGTCAACAGTCAACAGTCAGAGATAGCGATTATTGGCATCGGCTGTCGTTTTCCTGGGGCAAATAATCCTGAACAATTCTGGCAGTTATTAAAGTCAGGTAAAGATGCAATTAGTAAAAGCGATCGCTGGGATGGTTCTAGCTGGGGTGGTTTTATTGACGATGTGGATCAGTTTGACCCGCAGTTTTTTGGCATTACTCCCCGTGAAGCTCAAAGTATCGATCCTCAGCAAAGACTACTCCTGGAGGTTAGTTGGTCTGCTTTGGAAAATGCCGCAGTCGCTAATAAAAATTTAGCTGGTAGTAAGACTGGCGTGTTTGTTGGGATCAGTAGTAGCGATTATTCTCAGTTAAGATTCCATTATGGGGCAGAGGTTGATGCCTACGTTGGCACAGGAAATGCCCATAGTATCGCGGCAAATCGCCTTTCCTATCTATTAGACCTAAAGGGGCCTTCTCTCGCCGTAGATACTGCTTGTTCTTCCTCTCTGGTGGCATTACATTTAGCTAGTCAGAGTCTAAATACTGGGGAGTGTGATCAGGCGATCGCTGCTGGGGTTAATTTGATGTTGTCTCCTGAACTCACTCAAACCTTTTCGATTGCGGGGATGATGGCGGAAGATGGGCGCTGTAAAACCTTCGACGCAGAGGCGGATGGTTATGTCCGTGGGGAAGGCTGTGGGGTAGTTATCCTCAAACGAATGGCTGACGCTCAACGGGATGGCGATCGCATTTTGGCGGTAATTAAGGGTTCGGCAATTAATCAAGATGGACGCAGTAATGGTTTGACTGCTCCCAACGGGCTATCCCAACAGGCTGTGATCTGTCAGGCTTTAACCAATGCCAATCTTGCTCCTTCTCAAATTAGCTACATTGAATCCCACGGCACGGGGACATCTTTGGGCGATCCCATCGAAGTTAACTCCCTCAAAGCGGTTTTAGGTCAAGAGCGAGAGCAAGTTTGTTATCTGGGTTCTCTGAAAACTAATATCGGACATCTAGAAGCAGCAGCAGGAATTGCGGGCTTAATTAAAACGGTGCTATGTTTGCAACATCGAGCTATTCCGTCTAATTTACACTTCCAGCAGCTAAATCCCCTGATAGATTTAGCAGATAGCAAAATTTCTATTCCCCGACAGTTGCAGCCTTGGGAGAGTTCGTCAAGATTTGCTGGGGTTAGCTCTTTCGGATTTGGTGGTACTAATGCCCATGTAGTTTTGGGAGACGGGGAGACTGGGGGACAAGGGGAAGAGGAGACAAGGAGACAAGGAGACAAGGAGACAAGGGGAACTAAGCAAATAGCTGAATCTCCCTTGCATCTGTTAACCCTATCGGCGAAAACTGAGCCTGCTTTACGAGATTTGGTGTCAAGTTATCTAGATTATCTGGTGGCAAATCCCCAAGTGAATTTAGCTGATATTTGCCACACTGCTAATACTGGACGTATCCATTTCAATTACCGTGTGGCGATCGCCGCTGAGTCGAAGGCTCAATTACAAGAGAAACTAGCAAATTTCACCACAGAAGAATCGGCAAAAAGTATTGTTGCTGGGGAAGTTAAAAATAATCATAATCAGCTCGCTTTTCTGTTTACAGGACAGGGTTCCCAATATGTGAACATGGGTTATCAGCTATATCAAACCCAAGCAGTATTTAAGGCAGCGATCAAGGAATGTGCAACTATCCTGGATGACTATTTAGACTACTCTCTGCTAGAAATTCTCTATGCCGAATCTGACTCATCCTCCAGCCCTCATCCTTCATCCTATTTAAACCAGACGATCTATACCCAGCCTGCCATTTTTGCTCTGGAATATGCCCTAGCCCAAATGTGGCTAGACTGGGGAGTTAAACCAGCAGCATTAATTGGACATAGTGTGGGTGAATATGTGGCTGCCACCATCGCAGGGGTATTTAGTTTGGCTGATGCCCTAAAGTTGGTAGCGACAAGGGGTAAACTGATGCAAAACTTGGCTCAGGTTGGGGATATGTATGCCGTATTTGCCGATGAAGCAACTGTCAAGTCTATCATCGAACCTTTTGGCGAACAGATAGCGATCGCTGCAATCAACAGCCGACAAAGTATTGTCATTTCTGGAGCAACAGCCACCGTACAAGAAGTTGTTACCAAGTTTGAGGTTCAGGGAATCAAGAGTAAGCAACTAAAGGTTTCCCATGCCTTCCATTCTCCTCTGATGAAACCAATTTTGGCGGAATTTAGTACCGTTGCTCAGTCGATTAATTATCATCCACCGCAACTCAAATTAATTTCTAACGTTACGGGTAAGATAGCTACCGCAGAAATTGCCACTGCTGACTACTGGGTAAACCATGTGATTGCCCCTGTGCGCTTTGCCGATGGCATGAAAAGTCTAGAGCAAGAGAACTGTAACATCTTTTTAGAAGTTGGTTCCAAACCGATTTTACTGGGCATGGGGCGCTCTAGCTTGTCAACTGAGAGCCAAGCAAATAATTCTTGGCTACCTAGTTTACGTCCCAGGAAAAAAGATTGGCAGCAAGTATTACGAAGTCTAAGTTGTCTCTATGTTCAGGGAGTCGAGATTAACTGGCAACAGGTTACGCCAGGGGACAAGCAAAAAATTGCCCTGCCAACTTATCCTTTCCAGAGACAAAGCTACTGGTTAACTAGAAAAACCTCCTCTAGCAATAGTAGAGTTGAAGTATATGTTCCCAGCAATAATTCATCTAGTAAAGATCATCAAAAGTCTCAACAACCTGATTTTTATCAAGTTGAGTGGCAGTTATATCCAGAAGAATTAAACAGTAAACAGACTAATCAAGAGTTAGCTAAAACTTGGTTGATTTTTGCCGACGATCAGAGCTTGAAAGAAGAACTTGTCGCTAAATTACAGCAACAGCAACAAAACTATTTACTAATTAGCGATCGCCATCTTGATACCAGCAAGCTGACTAAAATATTTACTAAGCAGCATAATATCGGCAGAATTATCTATCTAACAGGTTTAGATCATCCTCAATCAGAAACCATTAGCGAGCTGAATAACTATCAACAGCAGCACTGTACTAATCTCTTAAATCTGCTTCAGGCTTTGATGGCAAATTCTCTAACGGCACCCATCTGGCTGGCTACTAGGGGAAATCAAGACATTGAAACTAATCTAGATAGTAATGCTATTGCCTCTAGCTGTTTGTGGGGATTAGCTAATGCGATCGCTATTGAGCATCCTGAGTATTGGGGTGGCATTGTGGATTTAGCTGTTGAACCTCAGCAGAAGGAAATTGAAAGTTTACTCTCAGTGATTATTGACTCCAGCAAAGAAGACCGTGTAGCAATCAGGAAAAATAAGCTTTATGTTCCTCGTTTACAAAGGGCAGAGATCAACTCAAGTAAAACTTTAACCTTAAATCCTGATGGTTCATATCTAATCACAGGGGGCTTAGGCTCGTTAGGTTTACAAGTTGCTCAGTGGTTAGCAAGTCAAGGGGCAAAAAATCTTATTCTGGTTGGCAGAAGTAAACCGTCACCATCTGCCCAACAGGTAATAGATCAATTAGAACAACAAGGCATTACCGTAAATATCGCCCAAGCCGACATCACCGATTATCAAGCCTTAGAACAAATCTTCTCCCCTTCCTCCTTGTCTCCCTTGTCTCCCACTTCCCCAACCCAGATACGGGGAATCATTCACGCAGCAGGGATACTAGACGATGGTCTACTACAGGGACAAACTTGGGAGAGATTTAAGCGGGTAATTGCTCCCAAAGTTACGGGTGCCTGGAACTTACATCAAGTAACCAAAGATCTTAAACTGGACTTCTTTGTGCTGTTTTCTTCTGTCGCTTCTTTAATTGGTTCACCAGGACAAAGCAATTACAGTGTGGCTAATGCCGGCTTAGATGCGATCGCCCGTTACCGTCGTAGTCAGAATTTACCAGCCTTAAGTATCAACTGGGGTGCTTGGGCAGATAGCGGCATGGCAGTCAACCAAGGCTTTAAGCTCAAAGGATTGCATTTAATTAAACCTCAAGCTGGTTTAGAGGCATTAGGACAGTTACTGGCTACAAAATCGACTCAACTAACTCAAGTGGGAGTAATCAGCGCCGACTGGCAACAATTAAGCCAAAAGTTTCCTTATCTACAAGCATCTAATTATTTTGCTCAGTTAGTCACCCCATCACCAGACAAGATAAAAACGCAGATCTTTGAGAAATTACTGGCAACTGACCCAGAAAAACGTCCCCAATACCTAACCAACTATCTACAACAGGCGATCGCCAAAATACTCCAGGTGCAGCCCGCCAATTTATCGGTTAACGATAGTCTGCTAGATCTGGGCATGGATTCCTTGATGGTGATGGAAGCAATCAACCAGCTAAAAACTGATTTGCAATTAATTCTTTACCCCAGAGAATTTTATGAGCGTCCCCAGATTAGTAATTTGGCAGAATATTTAGCGATTGAATTTACCAAAGCTCACTCTCAGAACACCACAGAAAGCAAAAAAACGGTTCTTAAGCCCAAAATTAACCTATTAACCGAAAAATTACCACCTGCGGCTTTCATACTCTCTAGCCCACGTTCTGGCTCAACTTTATTGCGGGTAATGCTGGCGGGACATCCTGACCTATCCTCCCCTCCAGAATTACACCTGCTGCCTTTTGATACCATGGCAGAGCGAGAGTCAGAATTAGGGGTATCTCAGCTAGGAGAAGGTCTAAAACGAGCCTTTATGGCGTTAAAAGGTATTGATGCAACCCAAAGTCAGGAATTAGTCCAGCAGTTAATTCAAGAAAACCGCTCCATTGCCGAAGTTTATCAGCAACTACAGCAGCTTGCAGGCGATCGCCTATTAATAGACAAATCTCCTACCTATGCTAGTAACCGCGACACTTTAGACAAGGCGGAAACTATGTTTAACGGAGCCAAGTATATTCATTTAGTGCGTCATCCCTACTCAGTAATTGAATCCTTTGCACGAATGCGGATGGATAAACTAATTGGTTCGGGTGATTCCGATCCCCATCAGCTAGCAGAATTGATTTGGCGTGAGAGCAACCAAAATATTCTCAACTTTGCCCAAGATATTGATCCTGAACGCTATCATCTGGTGTATTACGAAGACTTAGTAAGTAAGCCCCAAGAAGTTTTAACAGGTATTTGTAAGTTCCTCGAAATTCCCTTTAACAAAGCAGTATTAACCCCTTACCAGGGCGATCGCCTGACCGATGGCGTAAGCGACAGCGCAATGTCTCTGGGAGATCCCAATTTTCTTAATCATCGCAAGATTGATCCTCAGCTAGGGTCAACCTGGAAACAGATTAAACTCCCCTCCCCTTTGGGTACTTATAGTCAACAATTGGCACAGCAACTCAATTACGAACTCCCCCAAGAAGCCAATACTGATGTTGTAGATCTATTGATGGAAGAAACCCTAATTACCATCAGAGGTTTAAAAATCTGTCTCTGTACTTGGGGACCAGAAGAAGGGCCCTTAGTCCTCTGCTTACACGGTATTTTAGAACAGGGTGCAGCTTGGTCGGAGGTGGCAATTCGGTTAGCACAAAAAGGCTATCGAGTAATCGCCCCAGATTTGCGGGGGCATGGCAGGAGCGATCGTGTGGGTAAGGGTGGCTCCTATAACCTAATCGATTTCTTGGGCGATATAGACGCTATTGTGGAGAATCTAGCAGGAAAAGCCTTTATTTTAGTAGGTCATTCCCTAGGTTCAGTGCTAGGGGCGATATTTGCCACTGTTCGACCCCAAAGTATCAAAAATATCGTCTTGGTGGAAACTATTCTACCTACCTACAGCGAAGAGGAAGATCCCACAACCACCTTGGCCAATCAGCTAAATTACATAGCTTCACCTCCAGAACATCCCGTATTTCCCGATGTTAAAACCGCTGCGGAACGTTTGCGTAAAGCGACTCCCGCTATTTCCCCTGCCTTGGCTAAACTACTGGCGGAAAGAATTACCGAACCCTGTGAAGGTGGCGTGAGATGGCGCTGGGAACCTTTGTTGAGAACTAGAGCTGGTATTAGCTTAAATGGAATCGGGCGATCGCGCTACTTAAAACTGTTGAAAAAAATTAAAGTGCCAATCACTCTAGTCTATGGCGACAAGAGTAACCATAATCGCCTCGAAGACTTAAACAATCAACAGGAAGCCATGCCCAATGCCACTAAAGTTGTTGTTTCTGGAGGACATAACTTACCCTTAGAAGCACCTTCTGCTTTGGCTAAAATTATTAGTGGTGCGGTTGCTTTGACTAATAAATTAATTCCTTAATGAAATTACCGCAGTTATCCTTAACTACGAAGATAGCCAATTCTTTTTTACTATTGGCATTTATATATTGAAAGATCAAACCAAGATTCCTGCAACACAGGCTGTCATAAAACAAGCAATTGAGCCAGCAGCTAAAGCTTTAATACTTAATTGAGCCAAATCTGATTGACGCTCAGGGGCGATCGCACTTATTCCGCCAATTTGAATACCCACTGCTCCGAGATTAGAAAACCCACAAAGGGCATAGGTAGCAATAACTTTAGCTCGCTCGGAAATTACAGGGGCTTCTGCCGAAATAAGCTGCTTTAAGTCTAAATAAGCGATAAATTCATTGAAAATAAACTTTTTACCCAATAAAACTGCTATGTTCTGACAATCAGCCAGGGGAATTCCCATTAACCAGGCAACAGGAAACATGAGATAGGAGAAAATCCATTCCAAGGATAAGGAGGGGATGCCGATCTGATTTCCCAAGACAGTTAACAATGAATTGAATAAAGCCAATAACCCTAAAAAAGCAATTAACATCGCCCCCACGTTGAGAGCCAGTTTTAGACCTTCAATTGTGCCTGTGGTAACAGCATCTATACCATTAACATAGTTAGAAGTTGACAGAGTTTCAATTTTGCCCTGAGTTTGCGGTTTGGCTGTCTCTGGATAGAATAATTTAGATATGGCTAAGGCTGCGGGGGCAGACATTACCGATGCAGCAAGTAAATGTTCGGCGGGAATTCCAAAGGAGATATAGGCAGCCATGACTCCTCCAGCAATGGTAGCAAAGCCCCCTGTCATAATTGAATGTAGTTCAGATTTGGTTAAGCTAGATAAATAAGGCTTAATCGTTAAGGGTGCTTCCGTCTGTCCGACAAAAATATTGGCAGCACAACTCAAAGATTCCGCCCCTGATGTTTTCATCGTTTTCATCATTAGCCAGCCCATCATTGCCACAATGCGAGGCAAAATATTGTAGTGATAAAGTAGGGAGATAAAAGCAGAGAAGAAAATAATTGTGGGTAAAATTTTAAAGGCGATAAAATGCTCTTCAAAGCCATCTCCAAATACTAGCTTGGCTCCTGCATCGGAAAAATTGAGAAACTGCTCGACAACCGAACCCAAAAACTGAAAAGCCCTCAAACCGATCGCACTTTTGAGGAGGAATAGTCCCAAAATAAACTGTAAAGCAATGCCCCACAGCACTGTATTCCACGGGACAAGTTTACGGTTATTAGAACATAGATAGCTAATTCCAACAAAGACAAATAATCCCAACAGAGAAATCAAACGGTAACTCATAGGCGATCGTATAGAAGACAGCAGCTATATCTAAGCATGATTTAAACCTTAAGGCTAAACGAAATATTAATTTTCAGAAAATTCGATGGGAACTTAAATTTTCCTCTGCAATAAAAAAGGGCGATCGCCAAATTATGCTCAAAATTGCTCAAAAAACTGTAACTCCGAACTACTAACTCCGTACAGACAAGGCATGCCTTGTCTCTACTACTAACTCACCGTCTGTAAGCCAGGACAAAGCGTTCAATACCAGCAAGATCGGGAAATGACTTGATATCATAGTATTCTCCCTGCTGTTTTAATAGTTCCATTACCGTATCAGCTTGACCAACCATTAATTCTATTAGCCAAAGTCCATCCCTAACCAAGTATTTGGGAGCAGTTGATACTAAATAGCGAATATCATCTAAACCATCATCACCACCATCCAATGCTAGATGAGGCTCGTGATTAACTACCTCTGGCTGTAAATCATTGATTTGGGAAGTAGGAATATAGGGTGGATTAGAAATCATCCCGGCTGTATTTCCTTGCAAGAATTCTAATGGACTCCACCAACTACCCTGATAGAATCGTATATTGCGGTCTAATTTTAAATTGACAGCATTCTCTTGAGCTATTTTTAAAGCATCGCCGCTTAGATCTACAGCATGAATGGTAGCTTGAGGAAAAATATCCCCTAATCCCAGAGCGATCGCACCACTACCAGTTCCCAAGTCCACCCAATTTTGCTTCGGTTCAGTGATTAGATTATTTGCTTGGGCAATATCAATAATTAATTCAGTCTCAGGACGAGGAATTAAGACTTCGGGAGTAACTTTCAATTGAAAACGTCTCCAAAAGACAGTTTCTACCAAATATTGAACTGGTAGTCGCTCTTGAAGACGTTGCTGCCAAAGTCTGTTTAACTCTGACAGGGATGTATTGCGATTAATTTGTAACCGTTTGGGGAATGTACCCAGGCGTAGAGACAGACTATCTAAGCTAGTAACTGCCTGGAGTAACCAGTCAAGCTCACTTGGGTCGATACTATTGGCGATCGCAGCTTGTTTTGCCTGTTGATACCAACAATATAAATCTTGACCCGAAATACTCTTGAACTTCAACTATTTTTCTGGTTCTGCCTCTGGAGTTGCTTCTGGTGTTGCTTGTGGCAAAGTCTGTCCTTCCCCTGCGGCTGGTGCCGAAACATTTTGCAAGAACTCAATGGATTCAGTTGATGGTACTAAAACAATCTTTTCCAGTATTTCATCTGAACCTGTTTCTAAAGTTTCCACCACCCCTTCTAAAGGATGAACTTCAATTTCTATGTTATCGGCTATTTCTGGTTCTTGTTCCTTATATCTGTTGACCATTGCTTCCAACTGCGTCTTATCAAAGAAGAAAGGAATAACCTGCTTAGAATTTCTTTCGATAGTTAGATACCCTTTACCTTCACCACCTCTGGCGACAAACAAAGGTACTCCACCTTGATAGGGCTGCTGATTTTGTTCACCGATAGTCTTAGCTGAAGCTACGGCTTCTTCTTCTGGGACATAAGCAAAATTCAAAGCATTTTCTTCGCTTTCAGCCGATTGCGCTAGCTTATAAACTTCCCCTAATGACACAGGTACAACCCTGACTTTTTCTGCTAATTCAGGATTCTCAGTTTTTAACTGATTAACAAATTGGTTGGCATCAGTCTGAGAAATAAAGACTCCCGCAACTTTTGCTTCATCTTCCCCTGAGGCGACTAGAGGCGCACCCTGCTCATCCGCGATCGTAAATACTGGAACGGGTTCGAGTTTTTCCAAAATTTCTGCTTCTGGTAATGCGATCGCAATTAAATTCTCAATTGCACCCCAACTCAAGAAAGTTGCTCCTGCAACTCCCAAAGTTATACTCCAACGGATCAATGGTTTAATCATGGCTGTTTGCCTCATTAATATTTGTCTCATTAAAATGCCTACTGGTTGCCTATTATGTATAAAAAACTGTAAATTAACTGGTAACAAATTAACAAATTATGTCTACTCGCTTTCTTTGTAACCTAAGAGATTCAAGCATTTTGACGATTTAGGGAAATAATCTAAAGATTCCCGCTTATTACACAAAAGCAATTTTATTAGGCAAATGCCGACCTAATATTATCGCTAATGAAATTTCGTAACAGTTACCAGTGGACGATTTTTTTTTTGGATTGAAATAATCTTATATTTACATATTACCTATCCAATCAAAATAATGGTTTAAACTTGGTGATAATTTCAGATTCAAAATGCTATTAAGTCGCAAAATCTGATTTCCAAATATGAACGGCTCGCTGGGACAATCTTCTTTGGCGAGCAGCTATAGTATCTGGAGTCCATTCTTCAGCCAAAATATTGTTAGTAAGTGTGTAAACGCTTTTTTGATATGCTTTTTGCTTGATGGGATAAATTTCATTTCATGTGTCTCATCTTGACAATTTTGAGTTGAAATCTTCATCTAGCAACGGCTCCAACTATTGTATAATAATCTTGTTCTACATAAAGCGAAAACCAAGCAGTAGACATAGTACCTTGAAAACTTGATATAGCGGGTTCTGTTCGGAAAAGCTCGAACAGGTAAAATATCCAAGCAGCATGGTTAGAAGTTTTTTTGCTTCACCGTAGGATCGGGCTGACCCGAACAGGCTAGTTGCAAAACTAGCAAAAAGCTTGTGGATCGACCAATTTCGGGGACTTGTTTTCAACATCTGTTGTTCTTGTCTAGATATGTCGGGATGAAGCAAGAAGCCTCTCTGTCTTTAGGCTAGAGGTATGTCACCAAATACTTGTCTTGGGCTATTTATTTCGCCATGGCAAATTTCAATTGCAACCTGGTTATAGATTTTTTCTAACTCATTGGGATTGAGGCTACTGACAATGGTATAGCGGAAAGAAAATGTAGATACAAGTTTTAATAAGCGAGTAAAGTCTTCAGGAGAAAACCGTTTATACGCAGCTAATAAAGTTGAAATGAATAATACTCAAAGGCTTGCCAAAGATCTTCCCAGTTTTCTTCTTTCCAAGAATAATCTCGCTGAAAATCTGGAACTTTGTATATTTTGCCATTACCGATTAAATCTCCAAAACTAGTAGTGCGGGTATCTAAAAGGTTAATTTTAGCCATGTTAATAACCGATACATTAGCATCAAACAAACTTGTTTTTGCATATTCAGTAATGGATTCAACCTCTAATTAACCATCAGAATCTGAACTTGCTTTTTGTTTTTGCCAGTAATTTATCTTCCAGAGAGTGCCAGAAACTAAATTAGTAATGATATGGGCGACTACAGGCACAAGTAGGTTACCAGTAACCAAAGCAGCATATCCTAGAGCAAAACCAACAATAGCTGCCCAGACTACATATGGCCATTGTCCATTACCGCTAAGATGCAAAACTCCGAACAGAATACTAGAGATAATTACCGCAGTAAAGTTTAAGCCCAAAGCAGGTAACATTACTCCACGAAATAGCAACTCTTCACTCAAGCCCGGTAACAGTCCTAACCAGATCAAATCTGTCCAGATTAAGGGTTTGATGACCAACTCCAGGTAAATATCGGCACTACGGCGGTATGCTGGCCACAGACGATAAATTATGCCACTAGTAAGAGTTATCGCCCCTGCTAGCCCTAGACTCCACCATAGAGCTTGGGTACTAAAGTGGATGGATAATAGTTGGACTGCCCCCAGCTTTTGCCAAATTTTGGCGATCGCCAGCAAGAAAATTGAGGTGATCCCCATAAAGATCAAGATCTGGTTACGACTAAGAGGTTCAAGTTCGGGATTGTTAGGATTTGCCACTGGTTTTACAAGCAACGAAGAGAGGATATAGAAGGATTTAAGGCTCGAAAATCAACGCCAGCCTGACGAGTGGCTAGAACACCTAAAGCTTCTAAATAGGAATTAACCTGGGTTACTTTGATGCCCAAGGGTTCTGGAGTCACCTGAATCTGGGTTGAGTTATTGGTTACGGCAATAATCTGGGTTGGAGAATTAGCCAAGCTTAGAATAGCACTTCCGCCACAGGCACTGTAGGGAACGATCGCCGCATCTACTGATTCAGACCAAATACTATCAGAGGAAGAGGATGGAGCCGTAACAAACTGCGGGGATCGACTCAAACCTACCAATACGCAGGGTAAAAACGTATAGCCTAGTTCCTCAGCAGCAGCGCGGGGGGATACTTCTGGATCAGCAGCTAAAGGCTGTAATGCGGGAGCATGAGCCGCAGGAATCTGAAACTCACGGACAATTAAATGGGAAATAACCGCTTCTGCCCCTGCTAAATGGTCTACCCCTGAACCATGACGATAGTTTTGTAATTCTTCACTATCATTGTCATCGGGAAAACGAGCCACTACGGCGATTGCTTCTGCACCCCCTTGATCAATTAGCTTTTGGGCTGCCCTAAGGAGGCTTCCAGGATTGCCAATTGTACCCCAACTTGCTCCAGAGTCAGCAGTGCGTAACTCTACTGACAAAGGAGCATCAGTAACCACATAATCAGTTAAATTTAGTCCCAAGGTTGCTCTGGTGGCATCCGCTGCTTGAAGATGCCGTAAGCGTAATTCTGGTTCAATTGCCTGATCTAGCAACAAACCTACTTTGTTTTGCCGAACGGGACGTAATCCCCACTCCCTGGCTGCAAAACGGTCTAAACCGTAACCTTCAACATAGTATGTATTCTCTAATGGCCAATATAACTGTGCGCCATTAAGAACATTGGGATGAGTAATCAAGCGATCGCTCAATTGGGCGATCGCTCTGGCTACAGGAAGAGCATCTCCCGCATAACCACCGATAGCTGCACCCACTCCCGTGGGAACAATAAGAACAACAGTAAAGGGGGACATAAATTAAGTATTTAGTCTGAAATTAAAATCTGGTTTCTCACGGGGTGACATTTTCTTTAGTCACAATAGCTTCCACTGTTGCTGTTTGTTTTTCTTGATCTATTTTGGCGATCGCCCACCTTAGAGGTTCTCCCTCTTGTTTAAGCTGTGATTCAATTTCTGAACTTAGTTTGAGGGTTGTTTCCTGAAGATCAATTTCGGCAGTAATAAAGTGTGTTGTCATTGTTTTTGCTTGTGCTAGCTATTAATACATATTTTCTAGTCTAAGATGCCCCAATTGTAAAATATAAAGTAATAGTTAATATTTTTTGACTATTTATTACCAGTTTTATATTTTGCTCAACATTTAATAATTTCAGATTACCAAAAAACTACATAGGAAAAAAGTTGGGAGTTAGAAGATTTAACCCCTCGTTGTTAACGGAAAAAACTACTAGTAAGACCAAAAATCCCATCTTCTGAAATTACCGAGTATTATTATGAAATTTTTACACTTGTTTTTAACCTCTTTGAGCAGCTTGATCTTGATCGATGCCCTAATTTTTCCTGCAACAGCATTAGTCAAGTCTTCTAATGTTCCATATAATCACCAGCAAGCTAATTTAACTCAGCTATATGCCGCTCAAGAAACAAATAGTGAAAATTCAACCATAGAAGAAGAAGAAGAGAACGAAGAAACCAAAGATCAGCAAGAAGAAAGCAGTGAATCAGAAAATAAGCCAGATTCTGAGGCAGAAGCCCAACAACCTACCCCAGAAGAAATTGCTCGGTTAGAAAAACTAATTCTGGCAGATCAACTTTATTTAGCGGGAGATAAGACGGCTGCGATTAAGCTGTATCGTGAAGCGAAGGAAGTGTGGGAGATTGAGCAGTCAAAAGTCACCGAACAACCTGAATCGGCGATAGTTTTTACAGATCCAAAGAAGCTTAGTCCTGCGGGAAAAGTATTTTGGCGCAACTATCAGCAGGGAAAAAAGCAGCAGTTGGCAAGTAAAGTAGTTAGTTCCTTAAAACTGCTAACCACTAGAGAACCCCAGTTTATTCCAGGTCATATTCACTACGCTGAAGCACTTTTAGAGTATGACAGAGAGTCAGAATCCCTGGCAGTCCTAGATCGCGCTGTTAATCTTTATCCTAACGAACCAGAAATATTACGCGCTAAAATGAATGCCGATATTGCTGTGGAAAAATGGCTCGATGCCTCGATCATGGCACGTCAATATGCCTTATTTAATCCCGATTCCCCTCAAGCAGAAGAATTTAATCAGCTAGCAGAAGAATATCTAGCAGAATACCAGAGTAATCTGCGCTCAAGTATTACCTGGAATGCTATTGGTAATGCGATCATGGGAACAGTTGGCTATGTCCTCACAGGTGGTTTATTTGGCCCCCTTTCTGCTATCGAAACCACTTCTCTATTGCTTAGAGGAGAATCTGCTGTGGGGGACGCATCTGCTGAACAAGTCCAAAAAAAAGTACCTCTGATTAAAGATAAAGTAGTTACTGACTACGTTAACCAAATAGGTCAAAAAATTGCCAGCGCGTCAGGGAGAGAAGAATTTGACTATCAGTTCCATATCATAATGGATGATGCCCTAAATGCCTTTGCTCTTCCAGGAGGGAAAATATTTGTTAATGCTGGGGCAATTATGGAAACCGATTCCGAAGCAGAATTAGCAGGATTGTTAGCCCATGAAGTTGCCCACAGTGCTTTATCCCATGGTTTTCAGCTTGTTACCAAAGGAAATCTAACCGCTAATATTGTTAGTTACATCCCTTATGTCGGCAACACAGCCAGTGGTTTAATTGTGCTTAACTACAGTCGTGGTATGGAAAAACAAGCAGATATTTTTGGGACGAGAATCTTAGTTAACGCTGGTTATGCTGCTGATGGAGTTCGCAACTTAATGGCTCAACTGCATGAATCCCACCAAGATGAAGATAATCCTGAACCTCCTGCTTGGCTATCTAGTCATCCCAATACTAAAGAAAGAATCAGCTACATGGAACAATTGATTGTTGATAATAATCTTAATCGCTATAGCTACGAGGGAGTTGAGCAACACCAAAAGATCAAAAAACTAGTAACGGCAAAATGGAAAGAGTACGAAAAATGTATTGAAGAAGTAAACACTATTGAAGAGGCAAAAATATGCGCCGGTGAAAAACAGGAGTCAACGGAAGTAGATGAAGAATCGCAGAAAGATCTGGATAACTCATC
>CBDUCX010000110.1:0-15165 GCA_965365755.1 uncultured Pleurocapsa sp. | reverse complement strand
CCCAAGTCAGGAATAGTCAGCAATTAAAATACTATTTTCCTCTAGATTTGGATCGCTATTTACTAAACTCGATCTGAGAAACCAAGCCATAAATTTCAGATGGCTCTTTTAGAGGAGCGTCAGGAGTTTCAATAGATGGCCAGGCGGTTTTTAGTTCAGTTAAGCTATCGGTAATAGTTTGATGACCTTGGGGATCTGCTGCGCTTTTTTCCTCGGCAACAGTTTGATATAGTTCATCGGCGTACAGCACAAATCCTCTGGAATCTTGATACTCCACAACTTCTACAAATTCATTATTGATAATCGCTGCTTCATATTCCGCCGCTGCATTTTTCAACATTTCTACCATTACATCCAGCACAAATTCGGGAGAATTGAGTTGTGCTTCGGGAATAGCTGCGATCGCTTCATCGATCGAGAGTAAGGACTGATCGAATAATGTTTGTACTTCTGGGGAGTCTGGCGCAGATTGAATTAGATCATGTAGCTGAATTAGAGTTGGCTTGAAATCTTCGACCCCTTTCTCTGGTAGTACAGTTTCGATATCACTATAAAGCTCTTCAACAGGATGTCCAATATGAGGTTCTGCTTGTTCGTAGTTTTGTACCGCAATTAATTCCTGTGCTGCAATTAAATGACCTTTCATCAAACCAAGTACAGTCATGTAGTCAACTTCTGTATCTCCTGTACTAACTGCACCTTCGCCGCCTTCGCCACCTTCGCCACCTTCGCCACCTTCTGCACCTTCGCCGCCTTCGCCACCTTCTGCACCTTCGCCACCTTCACCGCCTTCTGCCATCAGCAAGTATGTTTCAGCGGTTGTATCTTCAAGCATTTCATCTGTTTCGTAGGCGTTAGAGGATACAGTTTGAGTACTTACAGCAGTGGCAAAACCTACAGCTAAAAATAATTCTATAGTTTTAATTCGACGAGACATAATTAATGGATGTTGATAATAATTCTTATTTGTTCTGAAGTAGTACTTTACTATTGATGAGAATTAAAGTCAATAATTTTAAAATTATGAATTTTTATCCCTGATTGAGTCAAATTATGCATCTTCAGCAATTACCTCAAAAAAGCCCATACAGCCGTGTTCGGCAATATAATCCTGGTGAGGATGAAACATATATTTACCAGGATATTTATAAGAAAATTCCAAGATATGACGTTCAGCAGTCCCCATGGTAATCACATCGCTTTCCTCACTAGGTTCTAAGCTACGACCAGTACGATATAACTGAAACATATTGGCATGGATATGAAACGTAACGGCGGGATCTAACTCAATCATGTTGAGTAGATAAAGACGAATTAATTGATTTTGATAGATTGGAATTGGATAATCACGAAAATAATTAGGAATACCGTTAAAGGCATATAGTTCATTCTTGCCATCACTATCCAAATCATATGCACCCATTACCATTACCATTTCATCAGCAGGGGGGCGACCATCTGGCGGATCGATAATAAACAAGCCATATAAACCCTTACCAACGTGACGAGGTACAGGGGCAACGTGACAGTGATAGGGATGAACACCATAAGGTTCGGCATCAAACTCGTAGACATTGGTTTTACCTCGACGGACGGACTTTAAACCATCCTCTGTCGCAGGATGAGTACCATGAAAGTGCAGACTATGGGAATGTCCATCTTCATTATGAAAAATAATCCGCACGCGATCGCCTTCTGTAGCTCTTAGGGTAGGGGCTGGGACGCGATCATTTAAATTCCAACTAACAAAATTAATGGCGCTATTTAGCGGTATTGGTGTGCTGTGAGCATATAGATTAAATTCTCGTATGGTCTGCCCGTCTTCTTCCTTGAATGTACCGTAATCGAAATCCCGCAAAATCAACATCGGATTGAAACTCGCATCCAAACTATTGTCTAACTCTGGGATAGGCGGAATTCTAATTGGTTTAGCCGCTTTAACTCTGCCTGCATTAAATCTCAAAGTAGCAGCAGAGATGCCCCCCGCTAGCACAGCCCACTGGATAAACTGACGGCGAGTCTGAAATTTTCTCTCTAAATATGATGAATCTGACATTTTAAGGAAAAGGATTAGAAAAGAAGAAACTGTCAATAAGCTCAATATAATAATTGCATATTATTATTATTAATAGTTGATCCTTTAGTCTTTAGCGATCAGCATTTTGGGTTCGACTTGTATACTCTACTCAACTACTCAACTGATTTTAGCTACGATGATAATTGTTAACAGTTGATTGATAGTTAAGCGATGAGTGCCCAGAAATTAGAACAATTAAAAAGTTTATTTCAAAAGATGGAACATGCTTTGATTGCCTATTCTGGGGGGGTTGATAGTACTTTAGTTGCCAAAATTGCCTATGATATTTTAGGCGATCGCGCTTTAGCAATAACTGCCGTATCTCCTTCTTTGCTCCCTGAAGAATTAATTGACGCTCAAACTCAAGCGGCACAAATCGGCATTAGGCATGAGTTGGTCGAAACTCATGAAATGGATAACCCTGATTACACTTCTAACCCCGTTAATCGTTGTTATTTTTGTAAAAGTGAACTACACGACACTTTGAAACCATTGGCTTTAAAGCGTGGCTATCCCTACGTGGTGGATGGTGTCAACGCCGACGATCTCCAAGATTATCGTCCAGGGATTCAAGCAGCCAAAGAAAGAGGAGCGCGATCGCCTTTAGCAGAAATCGGCGTAAGTAAAGCCGAAGTCAGGGAAATTTCTCGTAGTTTAGGGTTAGCCTGGTGGGATAAGCCAGCACAACCTTGTCTTAGTTCTCGTTTTCCTTACGGTGAATCAATTACTGTTACTAAATTGCAGCGCGTTGGTAGAGCAGAAATATATCTGCGCCAGCTTGGTTATGACAACCTGAGAGTACGCTCTCAAGATGATACTGCCAAAATCGAATTGCCTGCGGAAAAGATTACTCAATTTGTGCAGCAAGTAAACTTGCCTGAATTAGTCAAAACATTTCAAGATCTAGGATTCGTCTATGTAACTCTAGATTTAGAAGGTTATCGTAGTGGGAAAATGAATCAAGTGTTACAATAAGTATGGTTGTGTGACTCAAGAAAAAGAACATGGTCGAGAGACTTAAACGATGGGAATCTCCGCGCAAAAGGGGACGTAACGACAAAGGAAAAGGTGGCTCTGCTAGAGCAAGACAATTGCGCAAAAGAGAGCAAATGCTTCGTCAAAAGCTGAAAAAGCAAGTAGAAGTGGCGAAAAAAACCGATAAATTAAAGCGTGAAGGGAGGGAAATTATTCCCTCTCTTTTTTTTGGTCAACTATGCTCAACGGACAACATGAACGCATAGATCATGGAGTCCGTTGTTTAGAAGATCCAGATTTAGGAGTTGGCGTCACAATTAATTCTGACGATCCCGCCTATTTTGGTGGTTATATTACCGAAAATTATCAAGCAGTAGCGATCGCTTTAAAATTGAGTAAGCAAGAAGTGATTCAACTAGCTGAAAATTCTTTTAGCTGAACTTCCCTATACAAAAATACTAATAAAATCCGTGATTATCTAGATCTCTAGCCAGTCTTTTGACAAATGGTTTATCTTTTGTATTGTGGCTCAGAAAAACACTTACTGTCATATACAAATTCGCTCCATCCGAACAGCTAACTATTTTTATACGAGAAGTAAATAGTTAGATTAACCTTCATAAAAGTTGCGATATTTAACGGGGAATGTCGAACTGTAACATAAGTATGTTTTAACTTATATAAAGCTTTTCATTTTCATGTCAATTAGTTTTAATGCAGATATGAGTCTTCTGGTAGCAGTTTATAGCGAGTCAAAGATTCTCTTGCCATAATATCTTGAAAATTAAGCGATGAATGAGCCGTCGAAGCGAGATATCTTACTCTTAGAGCTAGAAAGGGAACGTTCCATACGTCGAACGGCGAGGCTGCTCTACGCCAAAAGGTCTAGGATTCGGGATGAGCTAGATCGTCTAATTAGTCATCTTTCACTACTGGTGAACGTACCCCAAAAAACAGCAGAAGATCCTCAACCAGAATCAGATATTTTGATTGAAGCTGCCAAACGAATCAACGATCCGATATTTACCGATCTAGTAATTCAGATTATCCAAGAGCGAAAAGGCTAGTTTCTCAGTCTTAGGGTGGGCAATTAGTCATTAGTCATTAGTCATTAGTCATCAATTTTCTGCAATCTTCGGCAATATTTATTAGGCTAATTAACAAAGTTTAAGTTTACACCCCAGCCTTTAAACGCCATTATGGTTGAGCAGATTAAATCTCAATATTCCCTATCCTGGACGATGCAAATTGCTGAAATTCCTCAAGCAGATTGGGATGAATTAGCCAAACCGCTAAATACTCCTTTTTTAGAATGGGAATGGCTCAATAATATCGAAGTTTCTGGTAGTGCTACTGCGCGCACTGGTTGGCAACCCTGCCACTTGACAGTATGGCGTAACAGCCAATTGATTGCTGCTGCACCGTTATATATTAAAGGGCATAGTTACGGAGAATTTGTCTTCGATCATCAGTGGGCAGATTTATCTCATCGCTTAGGTATTGAATATTACCCTAAATTACTAGGCATGACTCCTTTTACTCCCGCAGTGGGATATCGCTTTTTAATTGCCCCTGGGGAAGATGAAGCGATGATTACTCAGCTAATGATAGCAGCGATTGATAAATTTTGCGATCGCAATCGGCTCTCAGGCTGTAATTTTTTGTTTGTTGATCCTGACTGGGGAGCGATGATGGAACAAAACGGTTTTCATAGCTGGTTGCATCATGGCTATATCTGGTCTAATCGAAATTTTAACAGCTTCGATGATTATCTCAAGATGTTTAATAGCAACCAACGCAAAAACATTAAACGAGAGAGAAAAGCCGTGGCTAAAGCTGGTTTATATACGAAAACCTATGTCGGCTCGGAAATTCCTCGCCATTTATATTCATATATTTATCGCTTTTATAGTAGTACCTGCGATAAATTTTATTGGGGTAGTAAGTACTTAACTCGCGAGTTTTTTGAACAGCTATATCCCAACTACAGCGATCGCATTTTACTAGTGGTAGCTTATCGAGAACAAGACGAGCAAACTCCTGTAGGCATGTCTTTTTGTCTTCATAAGGGAGATAAATTATATGGTCGCTATTGGGGCTGTTACCAAGAGTACGACTGTCTCCATTTTGAAACCTGTTATTATAAACCAATTGAATGGGCGATCGCCAATGGCATCAACATGTATGACCCTGGTGCAGGAGGTAGACACAAGAAGAGGAGAGGTTTTCCTGCCACAGCAAATTATAGTTTGCATCGTTTTTATAATCAAACTATGGCAAAAGTATTAAACAATTATATTGGCGATGTTAATCGTAGATCCCAAGAAGAAATTACAGCAATTAACCATAATCTACCCTTTAATAAACAGGAAATCACCTTCGATATCTAACTTGAGATATTTAACTAAAAAAATAACTAAAAAAAGATTCCTTGATAGCAAAGAATCTTTGATATATTGACTGAAAATTGTGCGCTACTTTCTATGCTGTCGCCAATTCGGGCTGAGAACGCTTACTGTTGCGAATACCTTCAATCGCTTCGGCATAATCAGGAGCTTTAAATACTGCCGAACCTGCAACAATCGCATTAGCACCTGCTTCTAAAACCTGCCAAGTGTTATTGGGTTTTAATCCGCCGTCAACTTCGATCCAAGGATCTAATCCTCTTTCATCACACATTTTACGTAGCTGGGCTACTTTATCCACCATCTCAGGAATAAAGCTTTGACCGCCAAAACCAGGGTTGACGCTCATAATCAAGATCAGATCACAAAGGGGCAGAACATGCTCAATTAAAGATAGAGGTGTACCAGGATTTAACACCACACCAGCTTGTTTACCTAATTCCCGAATTTGACCCAAAGTACGGTGTAAATGAGGTGAAGCGTTATGCTCTGCATGAACAGAAATAATGTCGGCACCAGCTTTAGCAAACTCTTCTACATATTTTTCTGGCTCGACAATCATTAAGTGAACATCTAAAGGTTTTGTCGTATGGGGACGAACTGCCTTGACAATCATGGGACCAATAGTAATGTTAGGTACAAACCTACCGTCCATCACATCAATATGAATCCAATCTGCGCCCGCTTTGTCAACAGCTTCGATTTCTGCACCTAAACGGCTAAAGTCTGCTGATAAAATTGAAGGGGAAATAACAGTTTTCTTACTAGTCATAAATTGTATTTTTTTTAGATTTTGTATCGAGTGTAACAAAAATTTATCTATTTAATTAATAAGATATCACGTTTTTTCCGTCACAAGAGTTTATGCCAAGCTAATATCTTGAATTTACCAATAGGATTTAGTATTTGGCTATAAAATATCTAGTAAAAAATAAGGGTATAGCATCGCCATACCCTGCATAATTTCGATTGATCTTCCATTAAGTTAATTTAGCTTAGAGACTCTAAATAATCTCTAATTAAGTTTCTGCGTCGTGGTTGGCGTAGTTTTTGTAAAGCTTTGGCTTCAATTTGTCTGACTCGTTCGCGGGACAGTTCTAAACAGCGACCAATTTCCGCTAAGGAAAAGGGTTTTTCTCCCCCAAAACCAAAGCGCATCTGAATCACTTCTCGTTCACGGCTGGTCAATTCTGACAACAGATAGTGCAAATCTTTCTGTAAAGATTCTCGCATTAAGGTTTCTTCTGGAGAAGCACTTTCAGTTTCCAATAAGTCCCCTAACTCGGTATCCTTTTCTTTCCCTACCTTAATTTCCAGAGAAACAGAACGAGGAACACGTAACAAAACTTCCCGAATTTGAGCCGCAGTCATGTCTAACTCTTTGGCAATATCTTCAATTTTCGGTGTACGTCCCTTTTCTTGAGAAATTTTGCGTTGAGCTTTCTTAATTTTATTCAGCTTTTCGGTGATATGAACAGGAAGACGAATAGTTCTACTTTGAGTGGCGATCGCTCTAGTGATTCCCTGGCGAATCCACCAGTAGGCATAGGTGCTAAAACGATAACCTTTGGTGGGATCAAACTTTTCTACTGCTCTTTCTAAGCCGAGAGTTCCCTCTTGAATTAAGTCTAGTAATTCTAAACCCCGATTTTGATATTTCTTGGCGACAGAAACCACTAGACGTAAATTTGCTTTAATCATGTGTTCCTTAGCGCGGATGCCATTTTTTTGGATTCTGTCCAATTCTTTGACATCGCAGCCCATGACTTCTGCCCAAGCTTGTTTACCTTCGGCTAATTTTTCTTTGAGAAGAGGAATTTCCATACCCACCGCTATCGACCATCTTTTCATCGAGGGACGATGACTAAGCTGGGCTACGAGACGATCATGTACGTCAACCAACTTAGTAAATTCTTGTAGAGTAGCGTTCCCCGCCTTAGCGGCTTCGCTACGCTGTTCTAAAATATTGATATGTCGTTGTACTTTTTGTGCTTCTGAAACTTCTTCATCTCTTTCTAATAGAGGAACTCTGCCGATTTCCTGTAGATACAGTCTGACTAAATCAGTGGTAGTACGATTTCCTCTGCGAGCGATAGTATCGGGATCCGCAGTATCTAAATCAAGTTCCACAAGTTCCTCGGGCAACTTATCAGGACCATCTTTGTCAGGATTGACTTCTAGATCCAAATTAATCTCAGAGTTAGATGAAGAATTATCTCCTTCGGTTTCAACGTATGAAGAATTTGCAAGCATAGCGATCTCTTAGTGACGACTCCAGTGAAGGTTGTGGGTTCAACTTCCTCCTCTGAAAATAGATTGCCCAATTTATCTCTAAAATGAACATATACTGAAGTTTTTTTGGCTATTTTTCAGTTTTTTTCCCTCTACTTTCAGTAACAACACGGTTGGCTGATTGTTGTTTAAATCACAAGGATTTTGAGGAAGCCTTTATATATTGCTTTCTGGTGTGTGGAAGTATCTTCCTAACTGAAAGTTCCTCAAAGTACAAACTTGTTATATTTCTTTACATATCATCTTGAGCGATCGCTTGATTAAACTAGCTCAATTAAGCCTTCTATCCCTTTGAGAGCAAGGGATAAAGTAGCTTTGCCTGGTGATTACTTAAAATAATCAAAAAAAAAGAAACCGTAAATTAATATCGGTTTCTGGGAGTTAAAAAGATTGAATTTTTTCAGTGATTATACTGACATTATCTTGGGTTTCTGGCGCGGGTAAAGCTGCATTAAGGCTCTTACTTGTTCGGCATGATAGGAACTCCGAGTTAAAGGGCTTGATACTACTTGTAAAAAACCAATCGACTCGCCAAATTCTTGCCAAGCTTGAAACTGTTTTGGGGTCACAAAGTCTTTGACTCCTAGATGTTTTTGGGAAGGCTGGAGATACTGCCCAATAGTCAAAATGTCGCAGTCTACATTCCTTAGGTCTTGAATAACCTCTCGGACTTCCGCGTCAGTTTCGCTTAAACCAACCATAATACCTGACTTGGTATATACCCAAGGAGCAATTTCACGGGCACGCTGTAATAGTTCCAGCGATCGCTGATAATCTCCTTGGGGACGTACTCTCTTATATAGTCGGGGAATAGTTTCCGTATTGTGATTCAGGACATCAGGTTGGGCAGCTAAGATAATCTCTAAAGCATCCCAGTTGCCACACAAATCGGGAATTAGCAGCTCAATCGTCGTTCGAGGGGAAACTTGGCGTACTTCTTCAATACAGCGTACAAATTGAGATGCACCCTCATCAGGCAAATCATCACGATTGACCGATGTTATGACCACATGATTGAGCTGGAGACGTTTTACTGCTTCTGCTAGTTGCAATGGCTCATGCGGATCGAGAGCTTGGGGTTGTTTCTCAAAATTGATGTCGCAGTAGGGACAAGCACGAGTACAGGCTGGTCCCATAATTAAAAAAGTTGCTGTGCCAACGCTAAAGCACTCACCAATATTAGGGCAAGATGCCTCTTCACATACGGTATTTAAAGATAGATCGCGCAAGATCTCCTTCACGCTACCTACCCGTTCAAATTGCGGTGCTTTGACTCTTAACCAATCTGGTTTGACTACCACTCCCTATTGCTCCAACTTATTAAGCTTGATTCTCGTTATATATCTAATGAAAAATTAGGCTTACCTAATCAAATAGCTTGTCTCCCAGAATTAATTAACAAATTTTTGTTGATCGCATTGCGATAGGATAACCGAGACTTGATATTATCTGTGTATGAAAGTTCTTGCTGCAAGTATTTCCAAATTGACTCACAAGCTTCATAGCTCCCAATAGTTGCCAGTAGCTTTTCGTCCTGATAAATACCCCATCTCTGGTCTGCTGCTTGTTTTATGCTGTAGTTGATGTCAGACATTGATATAACTTAACTATTCTTGTCAATTTTTATTAATTAGCTACATTAAAAATGCATTACTTAATAAAATGAATCCTCCTCAAGTCTAGTATATGCAAGAATCTATTAGAAGAAAGATCATCGTCAACATTATATTAATTTACTTGACAACTCGTAGTCGTTATGAGTATGATTTATTTAATGAGATTGATGATCAATAGTTAGGCAAGGAACAAAATATAGATATGAGAGATACAGTACCTAGCGTAGTATTCAAGACCAGAGTACGTGATGAGTCCGTTGAAGGGCCAAATCCTTATCGCTGGCAAGATAGAACCACTGAAGACATTTTTAAAGGCAAAAAAATAGTCTTATTTTCTCTTCCTGGGGCATTTACTCCCACCTGTTCTTCGACTCATCTACCTGGATACGAGAAGCACTACGAAGAATTTAAGTCTTTAGGCATCGATCAAATTATCTGTTTATCAGTCAATGATGCCTTTGTGATGTTCCAGTGGGGCAAACAACAGGGGGTTAAAAATGTCTTCTTACTTCCCGATGGCAACGGTGAGTTCACTCGCAAGATGGGGATGCTGGTCACTAAAAATAATCTGGGCTTCGGCATGCGTTCTTGGCGTTATTCAATGTTCGTCGATGATATGAAAATCAAAAAAGCGTTTATTGAACCCGATTATGGCGATGACTGTCCCACCGATCCCTTTGAAGTTTCCGATGCCGAAACGATGCTAGCTTATCTAAAAGAATCACAATAATCATCCAGATTATGAAGTGATATTCAAGACAATATTCCTCCTCAAGAAAAATAATGGGAACAATCTATCTCGGTACTATAGCAAGTTTAGGTGCAGGATTAGCTACCGCAGTGGGAGCGCTTCCCATTTTATTCACTGATAAACTGAGTCAAAAATGGCAAGGAATACTTTTGGGCTTAGGTGGTGGCGTAATGTTAGCCGCAACTGCATTTTCCTTGATCATTCCAGGTAAAGAAGCAGCAGGGAATCTTGGTTATTCCCAGACAGAATCGGCTTTAATAGTTAGTATCGGAATAGTTTTGGGGGCAGGTTTATTATGGTTGATGCACAATTATTTTCCCCACGAGCATTTCCAGAAGGGTAAAGAAGGTCGAGTGACTGAGAACTTTGAACGTCTCTGGTTATTTATCATTGCGATTACAATTCATAACTTTCCTGAAGGTTTAGCGGTTGGTGTCGGTTTTGCCGATGGCAGTATGAGCCACGGTTTACCCTTAGCATTGGGCATTGGTTTACAAAATATGCCAGAAGGTTTGGTAGTAGCTCTTGCATTAAGAGAGTTAGAGTATTCAGTACAATATGCTTTAGGGATCTCGTTGCTAACGGGGTTAGTTGAACCAGTTGGTGGTGCGTTAGGAGCCAGCATTGTTAACTTTGGACAGTCTTTCCTACCTTGGGGAATGACGATCGCAGCAGGTTCGATGCTATTTGTCATTGTGGATGAAATTATTCCTGAAATAGACCGTGAAAGTATTGCTCAGGAAGGTACATTAGGGATTATGACTGGCTTTGTCGCCATGATGTTTTTGGATATTGCCTTTGGTTAAATCAGTAAATCATTTACTTGAATGTCTCAGACTGAATTTTCTACACTAAATAAACACTTAGGAGAATTGAATTATGGTTTCTACCGTTTCTCAGCAAAAGCTTTATGGAACTCGAATTGATTTAGCAGAAGATGTTCGAGTCTCTGCGATCGCCATTCTCAATCAAACTTTAGCAGCAACCTTAGATCTTAAAACTCAGACTAAGCAAGCCCATTGGAATGTAAAGGGTATGGACTTTTACCAGTTACATGAACTGTTTGATGAGATGGCGACAGAACTAGAAGAATATGTCGATATGGTAGCGGAAAGGGTGACGGCTTTGGGGGGAACCGCTTTGGGAACAGCCCGAATCGCTGCTGCTGAATCTATAATATCTGAATATGATTTAGCTGCCGTCTCTGGGGCGGAACATGTCACTGTATTAGCTGATCGCTATGGTGCATACGCCAAGCATGTACGGGAGGCAATTGATCAGACAGAGGATCTGGGTGACGCAGATACAGCAGATCTCTACACCGAAATTTCTCGTACCATAGACAAACGCCTTTGGTTCTTAGAAGCCCATTTGGCATAAGAACGAAGTAGTTTTTTGGCTGATTTGAGTCTAAGACATATATCGCAGTACTTTGATCGGTTAGGATAAGTTTAGTTAATAGCTCGTAAGTTACAACTAACAACTAACAACTAACAACTAATAACTAATAAGTAGTAAGTGTCCTAATGCCAGCCTGTATTGCCATAACAAAGTAAATGCCCTAGTTCAAGCTATGTAAAGAATCAAGCTAGTGTAAATTAGCTTGGTTCTAATTTGCGCCTGATGTGAATTATTCTTGTGACAATCTATTGGTTTTTAGTTCTTCGTAAAAAGCTGATAGCTGAAAAACGAATCGGTCTGATTTTTAATTTACACTAGACGTCTAATATAAGTACCAATCAAATAAAACTTAATTTTTGATTCACATTGGACTTCAAATATATTAACTAGTCAGTTATCCAAGAAGGGGGTATATGAAATATGAGTTATGATTTCGATCTATTTGTCATCGGTGCGGGTTCGGGGGGAATTGCCACCGCTAGACGTGCGGCTCAATATGGAGCAAAGGTAGGGATCGTGGAAAGCGATCGCCTGGGGGGAACTTGTGTTAACCGAGGGTGTGTTCCCAAAAAGCTCATGGTCTATGCATCTCGTTTTCCTGCGGGATTTGAAGAGTCGGCAGGTTATGGTTGGACTGTAGGCAGCAGTAGCTTTAATTGGTCAAAAATGATCACTGCGGTCAATGATGAGGTGGATCGTCTCAACGGCATCTATCAAAAGATGTTAGACAATTCTGGTGTCAAGGTTTACGAAGGTTATGGTAAATTTGTTGATTCCCACACGGTGGAAATTGGCGATCGCAAAGTGACGGCAGAAAAGATCTTGATTGCCGTCGGGGGTAAACCCGTAAAGCCTGATGACATTCCTGGAATTGAACACGCCATTACCTCCAGAGAAATATTTCACCTTAAAGAGCAACCAAAACGCATCGTAATTATCGGTGGTGGCTATATCGGCGTTGAGTTTGCCTGTATTCTCAACAGTTTGGGAACAGAAGTAACTATGGTCGTTCGTGGGAATAAAATTTTGCGCGGTTTTGACGATGATTTACGCAGTGAAATTCAAGAAGGGATGGAAAGACACGGCATTCGCATTTTGAATAATAAGCCTCTACTTGCGATCGCCAAAAAAGACCCTGGTTTAGAAATTACCATCCCCACTGATGATGGCACCAAAGAAATCATTGTCGCTGACGCGATCAGTTTGGCAGCTACAGGTAGAGAACCTAACTTAGAAAATCTTGGTTTAGAAAATACCAAGGTGAAAGTCGTCAAGGGAGCAGTTGCCGTAGACAGATATAATCAAACTGAGGAAGAGCACATTTATGCGGTGGGAGACTGTACCGATTACATTAATTTAACCCCCGTAGCGATTAATGAGGGTCGAGCCTTTGCCGATACTCACTTTGGGGGTAAATCTCGCCAGATGAGTTACGAAAACATACCTACTGCCGTATTTAGTACTCCAGAAGGCGCTACAGTGGGTTTGACAGAATCAGAAGCCAAAGCCAGATATGGGTCAGCAGTCAAAGTATATCGTAGTAAATTTCGCCCTATGTACTATACTCTGCCCAATAAGCAGGAAAAAACTTTGATGAAATTAATTGTGAATACTAAGAATGACAAGGTAATTGGCGCACACATGGTAGGAGACAGCGCAGCCGAAATTATTCAAGGTATAGCGATCGCTGTTAAGATGGGGGCAACAAAGGCTGATTTTGATGCCACTGTGGGGATTCATCCTAGTTCGGCTGAAGAATTTGTGACTATGCGTTAGGGAAAGTGAGTTCGGAATTAGGAGTTTGGAGTTCGGAGTATACAATTTTTCTATCTCTAGAAATTGTTGCGAACATGAGGGATGCTGGACAGAGTATCCCTAAAGCGGTGTGCAACTAATTGATTATTCAAAAATCAACGTCAGTAATAAAAACTAAATGCTTTACACTCATACCGCTTTTTCTCAAGCTATTCTCGAAATGTTTGAGAACCTAGATTCTTATCTTAGTTGCAATTACAGTAACTTACCTGAGAATGCTGTCTCAGTCTACATCTTTGGAGGCTGCGCGATGCATATGCACACTGGCACTAGAACTAGTAATGATGTGGACGCAGAATTACAATCGGTGAAAGAATTAAAGCCTGTAAATGCTATAAAACAAGCTATTCAATCGGTAGATTTTGATGATGAAGAAGGTTTTCCTCGTAGCTTAGATTGGGATGGCGGATTCAGCCCCTCAATCGCTTCTATTGCTGCTGGTTATGAGGAAAGGGCAGCACTAATACATAAAACTAAATCAAAGCTTGTTTTTCTTTACTTAGTTTCTGCTGTAGACATAGCAGTTTCCAAGATAGGTAGACTAGAAACGTGTGATCGCCAAGATATTAAAGCCTTGTATCGCAATCATTTATTTACCTTGGAAGAGTTTGTGGAAACCGCAGAAATAGCCCGAGACTATTGTACAACAGCCATAAATAAGCTAGAATTCAATATAAAAATGGCTATAAATCTTCTTAATGAGGAAACCTGATGAGTTTAGATCAACAATTTAGAAAAGCAGTTAGCTCTCCTTTAGCCACCCTCTCCGCTGAAGATTTAAAACCGATCGCTTTGGCAGTCTGGCATGAAGATTATGCTCCAAATTTGAATAATATGGAATTGCATGAACTTCAAAAAGCTGGATACGTAGTTGACAGACTGATGAGATTCAATTGTGTTTCAAACGAGAGGAAACGTGAACTTATGGGACTGGTTAAGAATGTAAAACAGGCTCTTCCAGAAGAATCACTCTGCGTTTCATCATCACAAGATGTAGAGCCTTTAGCTAGAAAATGGAATCTAAGCGAAGATATATCTCGGGCTATACAAGCTCTACTCCCATATCAAACTCGCCATTACACTCACGCTTAATAGCTTGTCAATCAGTAAAAATTTTCCTAGCCATCAGTGTCCTATTTTCCATTAAGGTATCTGATGCAGATTAGATCGCCTGCTTAAGAATGTGAGTAGGCTTTTCTATTCCTTTCTGCCTTAATATTTAAAATCAGCAACGCCATTAGATCCACCAAGGTTTTTTTCCTGGACGGGGGTCATTTTTTGTCCAAGGAGAAATCCAGAGCGCATTTTTTGCTACTTTCACCTAACGAAATAGAAGCAATGGTTTCGGCGATCGCTTTTTTCATCTTAGTAATTTATTGAGGACTTTGCTGCCAAACTTACCAAAGCGTCATCAGTGACGCGACAGATACGCCAATCGGGGAGAACCTTTGCCCCCATACTTTGATAGAAAGCGATCGCACTTTCGTTCCAGTCTAAAACACTCCATTCTAATCGTCCCGCATCTCTCTCTAAGGCTAATTTACCAAGATAAGATAGCATTGCCTTGCCCATACCTCGACGGCGGTATTCGGGAAGTACAAATAAATCTTCTAAATAAATACCTGGCTTAGTTAAAAAAGTTGAGTAGTTAGGAAAAAACAGGGCAAAACCGACAATCTTACTATCTATTTTCTTGCTATCTATTTCCGCAATAATCGCCTCAGCATAAACCCGATTGCCAAACAGATGTTCCTGTAAGTCTTCTGAAGTTCCTGTCACCTGATGACTTAGTTTTTCGTATTCTGCAAGTGCTTGAATTAAGCCAAAAATTTG
>CBDUCX010000109.1:0-15191 GCA_965365755.1 uncultured Pleurocapsa sp. | reverse complement strand
CACTGTAAGAATGCGATCGCTTCATAGGGCAAACTTTCGGGAACTATATGTAATAACTATATGTAATATCAGTCTGATATAATAAGGAGTTCTGAGGTGTAAGCCAAAATCGCCACATCAAATATATAGTTTAGTACAGGACAATTAAGACAGAAAATGGCAAAGCGTATATCCGTAGTTTTAAATCAAAGCGTCAGTAAATTGGGTAATAACGGAGATTTGGTAGATGTTGCTCCTGGTTATGCTCGCAACTATTTACTTCCCCAAGGTCTAGCTAGTATTGCGACCAAAGGTATCATCAAGCAGGTTGAAGCCAGAAGAGAAAAAGAAAGACAGTTAAAATTAGCCGAAAAACAAGCAGCAGAAAACAAAAAAGTTGCTTTCAAAACTATTGGTAAATTAACTATCCGTAAGCAAGTTGGGGAAGAAAATGCCATTTTTGGTACTGTGACTTCTCAAGAAATAGCAGACGTGATTAAGGAGCAGGCGGGAATTGAAGTTGACCGTCGTGGTATCGAAGTTCCAGTGGTTAGTACTACTGGCGACTACCAAGCGGAAGTTAAACTACATCCAGAAGTAAGTGCTACTGTTGACTTCCAGGTTATTCCCCTCTAAAGGATTAATAATTAGAGATTTGGGTAGAGGACATGACCTGAAACGTCCCTACCTACAGTAATCAGTTATTAATTTTTCCCTTTTGTCCACCAGGCTAAACCATAACCTTGGATCGGTTCATTGAACTGGTGGCGATAGTAAACCCGAATTTTATATCTTCCTGTGGTAGGTATGGGGCAAAAAATATGCTCAATACTGTCTTCTGAACTAGATGAAGCACAGAGGTTTCTCATATTGCTATCTGCTGTGGCAGGTAAGAGATAAACGTCTAAATTATTTAAACCGCGATTGCGAAAAGTTTCCCCTACGTCATACTGCTGATTACGATTAAAATCGTTCAGAGTCACTAAGCGATCCCAGACTAAAGTTATTGCGGCATGGCTTCCCCCTATTAAAGGCTGTTTTAGATAGTAATCTTGATATTCATTCGCTTTAATCTCGCCATAGTTCCACCCCCGAGACTCAATCGGTTGATTATGGCTGGCTTGCCCTGCGCTAAACTGCTGATATGCTCGCCAAGCATTAATTTGTCCCGTCCCCATTTGAATGTCCAGGGGAATGCGGGGATTTTCGTAAGCATCAGAATCTAACCAGTTATGATTTTTTTCCCCTAAGATAGTTCGTTTCATCCCTAGCAATAAACCATCCCCTCGATCAGCAATTTTATCTGCGGAGTTAAGTAAAACTGCCTTCATTACCTCATGGCGACGGGCATCAAGACTCCAATTAGGTAGGTTAGCTGGTTGCTGTAATTGGCGATCGCCATACTCTTGTAACAATGCTACTGCTCCTGTAACATGAGGAGCTGCAAAACTAGTACCACTAACCTGCTCGATATCACCTTCCTGATTGTAAACCGAGATCTGTCCTCCAGGGGCAAGCAAGCTAACTGCCCGTCTATTGCCATAATTAATCTCCTGCTTAATAAAGCTACTGCCAATTCCTAAAGGTAGATCACTGAGATTAGCAAAATCTACTTTTTTAAATTCACCTTTCCTCTTGGTAGTGTAGGCAGTAGTGATGCCATTAAAATTATCTGTGGGAATCGGAATTCCTCCTTTACCCTGATTCCCCGCTATGACGTACAAAACATCATGTTTTTTGGCCGACCAATCAATACAAGAAGTTAGTAAAGCCCTGCCGTCTAATCGTGCCTCATTGCGTTCATCTCTGGCTAAAGATTCACCAAAACTGAAATTAATTGCTCTGACATCACCGCTATTTTGTTGCGCAATATGTTGACTTGCCAAACATTCTTGAGGCTGTCCTCCCTCATTCAATGAGCCGACAGCGGAGGAATATAGATTTGCCATAGGAGCAATTCCGCGAAGATGTTTGTCTTGGGCGATCATTACCTCAGCAACCATACTGGCATGTTCGTCTACATTCTTGTCTGACACAGGAAGTTGATTACGATAGAAAACTGCTTGGGGGGAAATCACCCTCAAATTATTAGCTGCTTTATCTTTGCCTATCTTGATGGGGCGACCTACCTCCACCTGTCCAATACCAATTTTTCGACCCAATAAATTATAGGGAGCTTGATGTAGACGGAGTGCATTAACTCCATTTTCCCCAATAGAATCCCTCAGAGCCAAGACAGGAGTAACTAGTAGAGAAATCATCCAACCAGAAACCAAAAACACTACTTTTTTTTTAGTCATATTTTATTGTTTACTGTTGTCGGTTTTTCCGACCTTATGTCGTAATTACCGTACAGATCGTTACAAAAGCTTGCCGAAATGGTGTACTGTAAGTTAAAAGTATGTCAGGCTACTCTGTAAACTTCAGGCTTCAAACTATAAAAGTAAAGCCAGACGGAGAGCCAGACCGTAAATCATTTAATCAACATATCATAGCAGGCAAAATTGAGCGTATGACAAAACAAGTTGCGCATCCCATGATGAAATTGCAACGCAAGGTATCTTCCTTGGTAGAATCCAAAATCGTCCAACCAGAAGATCGCATTGGCAAAATAGCCCTTTTACTGGGCAATGACTGGTCATATTGGAAGCGAGAACTATTAGATTTTGACTTCTCTCCTCAAGATCAAGTTCAAGAGCTACTATTAGTAGAAGATTGGGACGAAGATTAATTTTTCGCAACGTATGATTAGACGTCGTAGGTAATGGAATTAGTTGTTAACAACTAGCGTTACTTACGACCCAATAGTATTCTGCTCATTTTAAATTGAGGGGTTGAGATCAGACAAGGGAGACAAGGAAGAAAATCTAACCATGCTATTCCTCAAAACAAAATTGTCCGACTACTAGTCGTCAAAGACAACTGGATAAAGCTTGAGAAAGTTCTTGAGCTGTTTGAAAACGATCTCTCGGTTCTGGTTGGCAAGCCACATTAAGCACCTGAGCCAAATTAGTGGGCAAATTAGGGATATTATCAATATCGAACTCAAATTTATTGCTTTGGTAGCGGTAATATTGCATAGGTGCTTTACCTGTCAGCAGAAAAATAATAGTTGTCCCAACTCCATAGATATCAGATTGAGGGCAAGGCTTACCCCGATATTGTTCTGGAGCGCTATATCCTTCAACCCCGATCCGAGTTTCTAAAGCAGTACCAAGTTCTTTGACTGCACCAAAATCCAATAACATTAGACGACTATCTAAATTACGTAGCATTAAATTAGCGGGCTTAATATCTCGATGGACTAAAGGTGGCTCTAGGTTGTGTAAATACTTGAGAATATCGCAGACTTGGATCATCCAGTTGATTGTCCTTTTGGGTTCGGTTGCTCCTCGTTGATTAACAAACTGCTCCAAATTATGACCATGTATTAATTCCATCACAATATACTTGCGATTATTCTCGACAAAAAAGTCATAATATTTGGGAATACCAGGATGCTCTAAAGACTTTAAAATTCGGGCTTCCCTTTCAAATAGTTCTCTAGCTTTAGCAATGCGAGCCATATCTGCATTCATCTCCTTCAGAACCAGAAGCATGGGTGCATTCTTCACTGTACGATTACGATCCCAAGCGAGATAGGTAGTTCCCATCCCCCCCCTACCCAAAGTTCGCAGAATTTGATAATTGCCCACAAAATGTTCTTCTTCAACTATGGGCTGTCCGCAGTGTCGGCAAAAAATACTCCCGTCTGGATTATCTTGATGATCGCAAACTTTGACTGTATTGAGAATATTGGTTTGTTCCAGTTCTGGTTGATTTTTAGCCAAATAAGATTCGATCTCAAACTTAAACACGGGGCCATTTTCCGCTAAACGAATCAAATCATCATGGTTGACAATGGTTTCGGTCACAAAAGTATTATTGATTAGAGTCCCGTTAGTCCCCCTGCTAATCAACTGCCATTTCTCTTGCTGTGGATCAATTAAAGTTAATTCCAAGTGCTGCCGTGAAACCTGAAAATAGCCATGAAGTACGATGTCATTGTTTTGAGCGCGACCAATGCGAATTACTGATTGCTCAGAGAATTCCCACTGTTGTAGTGGTTGATTTGTCTGGGGTTCTAAAAGCGTAAAAATGACCATATGGGGCTATTATCAATTAATTAGGCAAAGACGACAACTTTAGTCTTAGTCTCTAAAAGTCAGGTTTCAATTTTATTCTAAGCAGTATGCCAGTAATGTTGTCGTGACCATTATGTTCGTTAGCCAAGTCTATCAGTTTAAATAAACCATCTTGAAGATCAGCACCTGAACTGATTAACGGTTCTAAATACTCTGACCAGTGTTGCTCGATTAACTCATTATCTGAAAGCCCATCAGAGCAAAGTAACAAGAGACAATCTTCCGTAATTTCGAAGAATTGAATTTCCGAGCGAACATAGTTACTTTCCCTTGGTCCCAATGCCTGAGTTAGTTGATAAGCGTCAGGTCTACCATAGGCAATTTCTGGTTCAACTCCGCGATTAATCTCTCGCTGGCCAACTTCGTGGTCTAGGGTCAGCTGTTCTAATCCTTGTTTGCGACTGATACGATAGATGCGACTATCTCCCACATGAGCGATCGCTAGCTGGGTATCCTGCAACAAAGCCATAACTAATGTTGTCCCCATTCTGCCACTACCAGAACGAGAATTCTCAATATTGGTCTGGTACAGAGCTTCATTAGCTAACAGTACCCCCCTGTCAATCGTATCGTAGTCTGGCAATTCTGACTGCCAATGGGTTTGGAAATATTTTTGCAGACTTTCTACTGCCATGGCACTAGCAACTTCTCCCGCCGCGTGTCCTCCCATGCCATCACAAACGATATACAAACCCTTAACCCTAAGGTTATTTTCGTTATTATTTTCCGTCTTTTCAATCGAGGTCTTAATTCCAAAGAAATCTTCATTGTGATCCCGCAGGCTGCCAATATCTGTACAACAAGCTTCCGTAATATTTCTTAGCTGCATCGGGATCATCGCCGTTGCCTGTTCTTCAAGCTCGCTGGAATACATCATCTCTTCTTCTGTGTCATCAAAGAAACTTTCTGCGGCATCGGCAAGTGAATTAGGCTGGGATTCAGTTATTTCGGATTCAGAAGGAAAAGTATTCACGCTTCTAGGATTAATATGATCAACATTAAAGGACTCAGCTTCAGACTCATCAAGACCAAGGTTCTGAAGTTCTAACCTTAACTGTTCGATCAGGGTAATGTCCCCTGCCATAATTTTATCTAGCAGTAAATCAAGCTGACTTAAATCAGCTAAACCAGATTCAGCTAAACACAACTGCCAAGTTTGAGCCAAATCTTTGAGAGTTGGAGTATTGTCTAAATCCATATATAACTGCTGTAAGCAAAAAGCCTGGTCTTCATCTATACGCAGATTTTCAGTGATTAATAGACTTTGGGCACAGCTAATTTGCTGTAAAGGTGACCACAGCTTTGCCATTTCATCTAAAAACCATACTATTTGTAGTAAGGACAGTTCTTGGCTTGACCATAGTTCAGTGACTAATTTCCATTGAGAACGGTCTGGCAAGAGAACAACTCCTTGGTCTTGCTGTTGCCAAGCATCGTAAATTTTGGGAACTGTAGGGGTATATCTTTCTAGAATTAGATAAGGCAGAGCATGAGTAGGTAATCCTACTAAATTCCAATATTGGGTTACGGATAAATATGAGCTATCGAGATCTTGGCTTAGTTCAGCGAATAAATCCATCTGTTGTTTTTGTAAAGTTGCCAGATAGGATTTTTGTAGGGGATATTGGTCGATTACTTTACCTTGGAGAAATACATTTTCGAGATCTCTATGTTTAGTTGGCAACAGTGGTTCGGAATCTGAATCCTGCTTCAGTGTATAACGATTGTAAGTATCAGTGGTGTGTGATTGAATTTTGAGAGACAGGTTAGTTTTTCCCTGGCTATTAGCGAACAAATCGGACAAATCTTCAATTTTCAATCGTGCCTGACTGTTCCCTGCATCATTGCTTACCTGAGCCAATTCTGGTTCTTTTCTAGTTCTTTTCTGAGAAATTATTGCCCATAGTACAGTGTGGTTAGCAGCACCGCATAAACTGCAATTTTCTGCTTCTATCGGAATATTCTCTTGGCATTGGCAACAAACTTTATGGGTCAAAGAAATACCGCAATTCTGGCAAAATTTATTTTCTTTCGGGTTTTCAAATTCACACTGGGGGCATATAAGCATACTCTATTTTCCTCTAAATATATTCTGTCTGCCTACATTGAGATGGTGTTGATAGTTGTTATGTTTAAGATGTTTTAAGTCAATGCCCCACTGAAAAGTTCTCCCCAGTAGGATCAGCCTTAGATATCTCCTTTCTTTAAAAGAAAATCACAGAGTATGCTGTGATCCTTTAATCAACTTCTGACTAAATCTTTCACGAGTGTGAGAAACTCAAGCTGGTGTTGACTCAAATTAAGCCCTGAAACTCCCAAATCTAAAGCGAACTATAGATATGAGTATGCCTAAGCTGACAATTGGCGTTCGGGAATGAAATACCAAAGATAATTATTTAAATTATTTAAATTGAACAGCAAGGATATATGAAAAATAAAAGTTAATTTAGTAGGCACAATAAGCTGACATGATCAAAATAATGCGATCTTAATTGCAATCTTAGCTCATTGTCTTTTTTTGGCAATCCCCTGCTAAATAATTAGCACTATAGATAAAGTTAGCTCAAAAAAAATGCTGTCCCTGCAAAAGGGTCAGCAGCATCATTTTTGTTTTTAATCCGATTGGAAAACGAAATCTCAAGAAAAAAGCCTATTGAACATCACCCAGGTTAAACAAGAAAGGAACTCCCCCCTTAGAGTCGCCACTCGTGACTAAAACTTTGGGCATTTGTGCGCCACCTTCGCGCCAAGCTTCGATCGCTTCTTTCTGTAGTACCAGCTCACCCCCCTGTGCTCTTAGAGTTTCTGCCAACAGTCTTTGAGCTTCAGCTTTACCTTTGGCTCGGTTAATATCTGCTTGAGCCTGTTGTTCGGCTTCTCTGGCGACATATACGGCTCTTTGGGATTTCTGTTCGGCGATTTGCTTTTCTTCTACTGCTCTAGCGAATTCGGGAGAAAAGCTTAGGTCAACTACACTAGTATCCAGAATCAAAATACCATATTTATCAAGGCGATCGCTCAAGGCATTATCAAAGTCTTCCTTGAGTTCGTCACGCTTAGTTATCGCTTCTTCCACAGTCCTTCTCGCAGCAGCAATTTTAAAAGATTCTTGTGTTTGAGGGGCAATAATTTTCGAGACGATATTTTGCAATGTTCCTTGTTTCCGACGTATTTCTACTACCTGGAGGGGATCTAAACGAAAGTTGATCGCAAAACTAGCTTTGAGATCCTGTAAATCCTTAGTAGAGCTTTCTGCGGGCACTTCAAACTTTTGTACTGTCAGATCATAAACATCCACGTTAGAAACCAAAGGTGGACGCAGATGGATTCCTTCTAGCAAAACCCCATCTTGAGCTTTCCCCAAAATGCTCAGAACCCCAGCCTGACCTGGATTAAGAATTACAAATGAATTAAAAGAAATCAGAACCACTAGGGCTGCAATAATACCACCTAGTAGAGGTTGCCAACTATTAGATGACTGACTATTCAAGCTAATATCTCCTGTCTATATATAAAATTTAGTCTGTTATGGATATTTGCAAGTTTATCGTATTTAATGGTTTAGCAGTGATTAAGAGTATTAGAGATTACTATCAAATTAGTAATTCACTCGCAACTTCAGAGCAACCAACTCCCCAGGAATTTTACTTGATTGCCCAGAAGGATACCGCGACCCATAAGGTCTCGCGACTCTTATCCAATCGCCCTGTTGAAACTAGGAGTTTTTAAGTTAACTGTTCGTAAGTAACAAGTATGTCTTGCCGTTTGACTTGCTTCGTTGCTAGTTCAAAAACTACGGTTTTCTATGTAGGCGAGGTTTAACTCGATTTTCCCCATTTTAGGCAAGATGGCTATAGATTTAGGAATAAGCGTTAAATACAAAGTTGTGGAGCCATGGAGGAAACCGATCAAGGTCAGTCTGTATTAGTCATTACGGGAATGCACCGTTCTGGAACTTCCTTGGTTACATCTTTATTACAGAGTAGTGGTGTTTTTATTGGCGATCGCTTAATGAATGAAGGCACTGGCAATAGTAAAGGTCATTTTGAGGATTGGGATTTTGTCGATTTGCATCGTGATTGTTTAACTTCCCAGGCAATTAACCGCGAAGGTTGGACAACCAAAGCAAATTTTAGTTTTTCTGGGGAATATTTAGAGCGAGCTAAAATCCTGGTCGCAGCCAGGATGCAATATCCGATTTGGGGCTGGAAAGATCCCCGAACCACTCTGTTTCTGGACTGTTGGCAGCAGTTAATTCCTCAAGCAAAATTTATATTTATCTATCGTTCTCCCTGGGATGTGGTTGATTCATTGTTTCGACGGGGAGATTTAATCTTTAAGACTGAGCCAGAAATCGCTATTAAAACTTGGTTTAGCTATAATTTGGCTATTTTAAAATTTTGTCACCAAACGGAGCGACCTTGGTTATTACTAAGAATTGAAGATGTGATTCAAAGTCCTCAGTTTGTGGTTGACTCAATTAATCAACAACTTAAGTTAAATTTGCGATCGCCACAAGATTTATATGATAAGTCTTTATTCCGAGTTAGTGCCGTAAACCTACATCGAGCAAAACTAATTCAGCAGTACTACCCTGATGCCTTCAACCTCTATATAGAGCTTCATCAGCAGGCAACCCTTTTAGCCGAAGCACTTCCCACAACGTTAGATTGTACTAAGTCTCCTTGGTTGCTCCAGAATTGGCTCGATCACCCCATGGTCAAAGTCAGAACTATTAGAGCCTGGTCTAAGTTAAAGCGAGCAGCAGTCAATAAGTATCGCAGTACGTTAATCGGTTAGGACAAGTTTAGTTAACTGCTCGTAAGTAATGAGTAATGAGTAATGAGTATCCTAATACAAGTAGATCTTGCTATAAGACAGTTTATTAGATGATTAGGAGGGAGAAAGATTTTGTTGCCAGTGACTTTCAATTTGAGTTTCTGCTCTAGCAATCAAAGTTTCTGCCATAGCGATCGCTTTTTCAATTAATTCTTCCTCTTGTTCTTTGCTTAATTGACCACTTTCCGTAAGATGAATGTTGGGATTTGCCAGCATCCCTGCAAGTAACTGGGCGGCAATTTGTTTAATTTCCTCTGTTTGTGAATGCATTTTTTGACCTTTGTGATAACGAAAGTTATAACTCCGAACTACTGTACAGACAAGGCATGCCTTGTCTCTAACTACTAACTCAGGTCAACTTAGTAATTAAGAGTTTTGCCATTATTGCTTAAAGTCGGGGCGAGTAAATGATCTTGAGTGAGTTTACCTGTTTGCAACCACTGATCTACTGCTATAGTTTTTTTGGCTAGACTAAGTTGCGATCGCAATTTTGTTCCTTCGATAGTTTCTTGATCTAATAAGGTTTGAGCTATTTCGATTAATAGTTGGCGATTTTGACCTAATATTTCTAGGGCAATTTGGTGTGCATCATCAATTACTCCTTTGACCTCGCGATCAATTTCCTCCGCAATGTGGGGACTGACCTGACGACGAGGATTAGTAATACCTTCTAAAAACTGCTGCTGGATTTTTTCTAAGGCAATCGGCCCTATGCGATCGCTCATACCATAGAGGGTTACGTATCTTTCGGCCAGATCAGTTGCTTTTTGAATATCATCACTAGCACCGGTAGATACTTTTCCAAAGATTAATTCTTCCGCAGCACGACCTCCGAGTAAAGTCGCAATCCGACCGCGAATTTCATCTTCGATCATCAAAAAACGATCTTCTTCTGGTAGTTGCAGGGTATAGCCTAAGGCTCCCATTCCACGAGGCACGATGGAAATCTTTTCGATCTTATCAGTCCCAGGCATTAAGGAAGCGACAATAGCATGACCTACTTCGTGATGGGCAACGGTTTTCTTTTCGATTTCGTTGAGTACCCGCGATTTTTTTTCTAACCCCGTGAGAATCCTTTCAGTGGCTTCGTTAAAATCTTCCATCAGTACGGCAGTGCGGTTACGACGAGCAGCAAGTAAGGCAGCTTCATTAATTAGGTTTGCCAGATCTGCACCAGCAAAACCAGGTGTACGGGCAGCCAGTTTATCTAGATCCACATCTTCTGCCAATCTCACGTTGCGGGCATGTACTTCTAAGATTGCCAATCTACCAGACTTGTCAGGACGATCTACCAGAATACGGCGATCAAAACGACCAGGACGCAATAGAGCAGGATCAAGGACTTCAGGACGGTTGGTAGCAGCGATCAGAATTACTCCAGCATTTGGTTCAAAGCCATCCATTTCTGCTAATAGCTGATTGAGTGTCTGTTCTCGTTCGTCGTTACCGCCCATTAATGAGCCAGCAGCAGCACGAGATTTACCCAAGGCATCTAGTTCATCGATAAAGATAATAGCAGGAGCTTGTCTTTTGGCACGGTCAAATAAGTCTCTTACTCTGGACGCTCCCACACCAACAAACATTTCGATAAATTCTGAACCAGAGATACTAAAGAAAGGAACTTTTGCTTCTCCAGCGATCGCTTTTGCCAGGAGAGTTTTACCTGTACCTGGAGGGCCTACTAGTAGGACTCCTTTGGGGATTTTTGCTCCTAAAAGGGAGTATTTGACTTGATGCTGCAAAAAATCGACAATTTCATAGAGTTCTGCCTTAGCTTCGTCAATTCCTGCCACGTCATCAAAGGTAACGTCCATAGTACCTTCGGAGTAGATACGGGCATTACTGCGACCAATACCAAAAGGACTGGAACCGACATTTCCTTGTTGTCCACGATTAAACAGCAAACTACCCAAGTTAATAATCAAGAAGAAGAAAAATAAGAATTTGATCAAACCCCAAACCCCATCTCCAGTATTGACAGGAGTTGCTGAAAATTCTACCTGATGCTGACGCAGTAGTTTAGGTAACTCGGTATCCTGATTGACGATCACAGTAGTAAATACTTGATCTAACTCATTATTATTAAATTGAGATTTGAGGACATATTCAATATGACTTGAGCCAATAACTACCCTTTCCACGCGATCGCTTTCTACCAAATTAATAAATTCACTATAGGGTTGAGGTTGATTCGCTGGTGTTGTGGGGAGGAATAGGCTAAATAAAATCAAGCAAATTGCCGTGACAATTATGCTCCATCCTATTGGATTCGATTGGGGTGTTTTTGTTGGTTTTTGTCTTTTGGGCATTTTTACCACTCCCATGAATAAAGCAAATAAGGCTTTTAACTAATAAGACTCTGCTAAACCTCTATGAGTCTCTTGGCAAAGTAAATCACACACTTCTTGATCTGTTACTTGACTAAAATCTTCATACCAGAAACCCACTGCACTCAAAGACTTCGGTGTAACTAAACAAGTGATGTCGTCTACCAAGGTTGCTAATTGTTCCAGGGTTATTTGCAGGGCGACTGGAGTGGCAATGATAATTTTTTGTGGTTGATGTTGCTGTAATACAGTGACCGCAGCGTGCATGGTTAAACCGGTGGCAATGCCATCATCCACCAGAATAACCAGACTTCCTTTAATTTTGAGCATCGGACGGCAGTGACGATAGCAGGCATCACGCCATCTTAATTCAGCTTTTACTCTACTAGCGATCGCTTGAATTTGTTCTGGAGTAACATCATTCCTGCGAGTAGTGTCCTCATCAATCACAGTAATGTTACCACTGTAGTCGTGGATTAGAGCATCTTCAGCGATCGCTCCCATGGCTACTTCGGGATAGCCAGGTAAACCTAGTTTTTTGACCAAACAGACATCCAACGGGAGGTTTAAACTTTTAGCTATTTCAAAAGCCACAGTTACCCCACCGCGAGGCAACCCTAAAACTATTGCCTGGGGATGATTGGCATATGAAATCAATTTCTGGGCTAATCTTTTTCCTGCTTCCTGCCGATTGGCAAAAACTGCATTCATTTTACTCCCTCTTCTCTGCTCTTATCACGAGGATAGATCGAAAAATTGAGGAAGTTGTGAGTTTTAGTTTAGTAGGTAGTCTAGTAGAAAATTTACTAGACAAAAGGGGAGAATCTAGGGCGTAATCTTCAGTAAAACTAGGTTGGTCTCTGATTTATCAAGCAGATTAGCAGAAAACGCTAGATTCTGTCGGAAAAATAGCTCCTTCAAAGTCAAGATCAAAACTAGTATCAAAACTGATCATATCCCTCAGATATTCACCGATAGAACTAGAGTTAGCCCAGCAATCAGCGCCAAAGCTGTGATCAAAATCAAAGTCAAAATCGAGATCAAAATCAAAGTATGTGGCAATTTGCCAAGCCGAAAGGTTATTGATCCTTTCAATTGCGCCTTCTCCTAAACCGCCATTGGCATCAAAGAAATTAACGATAGTTAAGTCAGCGGTAGGTTCAACTTCTCCATCAAGATTGAGATCGATAATCAGATCGTTGCCAACTTTTTCTAGTCCCATAAGTTCTTCTGTGGACAGGGATAAAGAAATCTGTGACGAATCAAAGAAATTAATCGAATCAGAAAAACTAATTGGTTCTAGGTTGAAATCTTCACTGTCCAGTAGCAGATAATCCCAACCCCCCGCATCGCTAATTTCTGAACCGCCAGCAGTTGAGGGATTTAGTTGATAATTATCATTACCTATACCGCCTTCTAGGCGATCGCTTCCCCCAAAACTAACTAGTAAATCATTTCCTGCGTCACCAGAAAGGAAGTCATTCCCCTGATAACCAAAAATTAAATCATCACCATTACCACCAAAAATCGAATCGTTACCCAGTCCACCACGAAGTTCGTCATCACCTTCGGTTCCTTCGTTTAGCAGCGAGAAAACATTGTCTTGGATAATTTCTGTGTCAGTATTACGTAGAATAATATCCGCCAAGGTAGTATCTTCAATCCGCGCGATTCCTTCATCAGTAAAAATATTTTCGTAGTAAAAGCGATCGCCGTCCCTTAATGCCAGGAATTGTTCCAGTACTATAGCCTGCACAGTTTCCCCCACAGCAGAACCAGCTAGATGATCTTCTGCCAAAAGACCTACAAAAGGATCGATATTGTCCACATTGCCATAGAGTTCCAGTAAATCAATTTGCAGTTCAGGGTCAGAAGTAATATCGTCAAAACTATCAACTTTGGCTAAGCCAAAAGATTCACGAATTGTATTGTAATCACTCAAGCCATTAAATCTGCCCCGCTCAACATTGATGGCAAATAAGTCACGTCCGCTAGTATGAGAACCAAAAGTAAATAGGAGATTGCGGATATCATCAATCAATTTCAGATCAATATTTTGACTCAGAGAGGATGAAATACCCCGCAAAATAGGATCGATCCCACTTTCTTGTATCACCTCAACTGGACGGAAAAATACTTCCGACAACCTTAAGTTTCCTGCTTCATTTTCTGTACCATCGGGGTTAAGACGCAAGATTTCTGAACTTACTTGAGTATGTCCCAAGCGATAAGCCGCAGAGGTAAATGTACGACTGATGCCAGGATCAATTGTGGAGTCATAGCCGTTATATTCGGGTAAGACATCTTTTCCTAGCAGTGAGGGTAAATACTCGTTGTAAATTATTCCCTGGTATTGAGCAATATTGATTTGACGAGCCTGTTCAAAAATTTGGCTATCAGTCCAGTCGGGATGTGCAATTGCTAATTCCGTAGCCAGGCGATTGTGTTCTCGTACAAAGAGGGTATGCACTGTAACTAAAACTGAGTTTTCATTAACGCGGATATCTCCTGCTGCAAACAGACTATTGGGGTCTTGATGGGATGGGTTGGCATTATCCAAGGACTCATGTCCTAAAGGTAAGAGGTTATCTTCGCTCACCTCCAGCAAGCCTCCATAACCAGTCCGTAAAAAGCCGTTGCGTTCTAAATCCGAACCATAAATGTTAGAACCGTCTAGCCAAGCGGTAATGTTATTGGGAATCTGGGCAGGATTATTGATATCTGTTCCTGTACCTGGAGTAAAAGCAGTCCCGTCATAGGGAATTATGACCCCTCCAGTACCATCAGGATCGAGCCAAGGATCTCCTGAAGGAACTTCGATCTCAATCGTGTTTTCAGGATCTTCAGGACTCAAGGCGATGTCGTGGTCAATAAATTGCCCAAATGCCCAGATGAAGTTAGTTAAACTGCGATCGCTGACAATATTCTCATTCTGTTGACCCAGAGTATTACTAATCACTCTGGCATTCGGTCGCTCTTCTCCCGCAGAGGTAGAAACTCCATCTCCATAGTCTAGAGGAGCAATATTTCGCAGATTAGTTCCTACTGCACCATAAAGAGGATTATCCAGGTTATTGTTAGTTCCATCTAGAGAGCGGAACTCTGATTCTTCCAGTTCTAATGAATCATAATTAACATAATTAATGGACATGATACTTTGTGTCTTACTGACAAATTAATTAACATCAAGCCATGTAACTTTGAGCGCCAATAATTTGATGTAGACTGAAGTGAATTCTAATGCAACAAGATAATTTGAACCCCGAACGCTCTACCATACAAACTGTATAGAATGTTCTGCATATTTCTGCGACGAGAATATCAGAACTTGGTAGAATCCATTGGTTCAATGTATCAAAACATCATTGGTACTTCCATCTAAAGTAAAGAATAGAAACATTTTCTGTTCTCTATTATCAAGATAGATCTTAAGTTTGAGGAAATTGTGAGTGTTAGTACTTATAATTCCCGTAATAGAGAGTAAGAAAAGATACCTAAGTTAAGTTAAATGTGCCAAATATGGTAAATCTAGGAATTGAGTAAGAAAAATTCTTGCCAAATTACCTGACTCCCTTGTCCAAAGTGGGCAAAGTTCATCAACAAACAATAAATATCGATTAGATGTAAAAAATTTTATATTCAAATAATTGATACCAATATCAGTATTTTAGCTGAGTTTAATATTGTTATTTAAGCCGAAATGATGATGTTTTATTACTGACAATAAAGTTATAGTGAAAATAGGAGTAAATATTATGATGATTCCATAAAATACATCTTGAGTATCATTGATTCAACAGCATTAAGGAGTTAATTATAACTATTTCCTTCAAGTGAGAGGAGTGTTGTGAAAATAATATGC
>CBDUCX010000108.1:0-15218 GCA_965365755.1 uncultured Pleurocapsa sp. | reverse complement strand
TAACTAAGAGAATATCCCAAACTAACTTTCGAGCATCAGTAATTTCTTTGTACTCAGCTTCATCAATTATTACTACATCTCGAATTCGAGGAAGAATGGGGCGAATTATATATTTCACAATAATTACCTCAATTAAGTTATTTATATAATTCCCAAAAATAAGATGAATACTTTGTCAAAATTTACTGCCAAACATAAATCAAAATAAACAGAATAATCCAAATCACGTCAACAAAGTGCCAAAACAAAGAAGTTGATTCTACACCAAACTGTCCACCTGCGTAATTATTAGGTAGAAAAGAACGGATTAACATAATAGTTTGTAGCAACACTCCCGTTAAAACGTGCAAACCATGAAAGCCAGTTAAAAGATAAAAAGTTCCGCCAAAAACGCCAGAGGTAAAACCAAATTCGAGGCTATTCCATTCCACAGCTTGTCCATAGAGGAAATAGCTACCCATTGCCATAGTCAATAGCCAAAAGAAGCGGAAACCCCAGAGATTTTCTTTGTGTAAAAATCGTTCGGCAATATAGATGACAAAACTACTAGAAACCAGAATGACAGTATTAATTGCAGGTTCTCTAATTTCCAATCCTTCAATGCCAGAAGGAAGCCAGTCAGTCATCGTCGTTTTATAAACGATATAACCAGCAAAAAAGCTGAGGAAAATTACACTTTCAGACAACAGGAAGATAATAAAGCCTAACATCCTATTATCTTCTTCTTCATGTTCGTGAGTTGCTGAGATTTCAAGCGATCGCTGTAATTCTGCGTTATCAATTGCACTTTCAGAACTAGTCATAACCTATTACCTATTACCTATTACCTAATTTACCCGCCCATATTCTCCGTCAGTTTCTCATCTTTCCCATAACCATAAGGTTCAGAGATAACTACGGGAATTTCTTCAAAGTTTTCATGTTCAGGGGGAGAAGAAACCAGCCATTCTAAACCAATTGCCCGCCAAGGATTGTTACCTGCTGTCTTGCCCGAATTCCAAGAACTAACCATATTTAAGATGAAAGGAATCGTAGAAATACCGAGTAAAAACCCGCCTAAACTAGCTAAGACATTCCAAAAAGCAAATTCGGGGTCGTAGGAAGCGACACGACGAGGCATCCCCATCAAGCCTAAGGGGTGCATGGGTAGAAAGTTAAGGGCAGTACCCGCAAAGGTTAAGTAGAAGTGGAGTTTACCTAAACCTTCGTAGTACATTTTGCCTGTCATCTTCGGAAACCAGTGATAAATACCCGCGAAAATTCCAAAGACGATCGTGCCATAAAGAACATAGTGGAAGTGTCCCACCACAAAATAAGTGTTGTTGACGTGGATATCGATTGGGACAGAGGCGAGCATAATACCCGTGATCCCTGCAAAGACAAAGTTAATCAAACCCCCTAAGGCAAATAACATTGCTGTATCAAGACGCAGTTTTCCACCCCAAATTGTTCCTACCCAAGCAAATACTTTAATCCCCGTCGGGACGGAAATGAGCATGGTACTCGCCATAAATAAAACTCGCATCCAGCCAGGTGTACCGCTAGCAAACATATGGTGTACCCAAACAATGCCGCTTAAGCCAGTAATAATTAGGGAAGATACTGCCACAATTTTGTAACCGAATAGTGGTTTGCGGGCATAAACTGGGAATATTTCCGAAAAGATGCCAAATACAGGCAAAACCATTACATATACCGCAGGATGGGAATAGAACCAGAAGAAATGCTGAAATAATACGGGGTTACCTCCCTGGGCGGGATCGAAAAATGCCGTACCCACAGAAAGATCGCACAATAGCATTACCGCACCAGCAGTTAAAGCGGGTAAACCATAGAGTTGAATTAACTGTGCCGCTAATACCGTCCAGACAAAAGCAGGAGTTTTAAACCAGCCCATACCAGGGGCGCGCATCCGAATAATGGTAGTGACGATATTCAACGCCCCCATGATGGAAGAAACGCCAGATATGGCCACTGCTAACAGCCAGATGAATTGACCGTTAATTAAATTACCTGTAGGATTTTGCAAACTTTGAGGGGGATATGCCCACCAACCAGACTGGGAAGGGCCTCCAGGGACGAGAAAACTGAGGATAAAGAGAATACCAACTACAGGGATCATCCAAAAGGCAGCAGCATTAAGACGAGGAAACGCCATGTCTCGCGCTCCAATCATCAGAGGAACAAGATAGTTAGCAAAGCCAGCCAGGACAGGAAAAGTCCAGCCAAATAACATGATCGTGCCGTGCATGGTATATAGACCGTTATAGACAGTGCGGTCTAGCAAATCTGGTTCGGGAGTGATTAATTCCCCTCGCATAATCATGGCAAATACACCCGCGAGGAGAAAGAAGAAAAAGGCGGTAACAATGTACTGAATCCCGATTACTTTATGATCGGTACTAAAGCTAAAGTATTTGCGCCAATTCGGTGGCGTTTCGGGGATTAGTTGTTCGGGATTTGATGTGACTGTCATTTAGTAGTTAGTAGTTAGTAGTTAATGGTTAGTAGTTAGTAGTTAGTAGCTCAAATTTCTGGCTTACTTATTACTCAACTAATTAAAAATTAAGGATGATAATTAACCATCGGTGAAGGGGCAGGAACGACAGTTTTCCAACCTGCGGAGTCTGATTTTTGTTTTCTGCGGGCATATTCACTGGCAGCCTGATTAGGTGCAGCAGTAGGGATTTGTTTGGCTGCTTCGTTTAACCAGCGGACGTAATCTTCGAGAGACTCCACAACGACATCTGCTTGCATGGCTGCGAAGTAAGTACCGCTGTATTGAGAATCTCGCAAACGATATTTACCTTTAAGGATGGGGGTAAATTCAAAGTCAATAGTTTTAGCGGGAATAATATCCTGTTTGACTCGAAAGGCTGGGATATAAAAACCATGAATCACATCCTGCGATCGCAATTGGAAATGCGCCCGTTGGTTTACTGGCAGGTGTAGTTCTGTACTGGTAACGTTTTTCTCTGGATAGCGAAACACCCACGCCCATTGTTTAGAATCGACTTCTACATTCGTCATCGGTGTCAATGTACTTTCTCCCGTATCGGCATAGGCAGAATCCATTAATTGGGGTAAATGGGCGATTTCTGTAGGACCATGAAGATCCATTTTGTCGTAGGTTTGATAGCTAGCAGCAGCCAGACCAACAACAATTAGAAAGGGGATGGCAGTCCACAGTATTTCTAAACGTACATTACCTTCAATAGGAGGGCCATCACTGGTGTCATATCTACCAGCGCGATAAAAAATAATGTTATAGAAGATTGCTAAAGTAACCCCTAAGAAAATAAACGTACCAATAGCGGTCAGGATACTAAACAGATCGTCATAGAGAATGGCTTCAGCCGAAGCTTGGGGTGGAAACCAAGAATAGGAGACGCGACCCATCCAAATGCTAGCTGCAACTAGAAATAAGGCGATCGCACTTAAAGTAATAGCTCGTTTCATGTTTATCAATCAACCTCACTTCAGTAATACATTGGGGTCTTGTCCCATACGGAGTAAATTGCCTGCTGTGTTGTGAACCCCAAACTCTGCAGCCAGTTGCGCTCCTAAAGTTCCGTGGAGATACATCACAAACATAATCGCTAAACCAGCTAGCAAATATCGCCACTGTACCTGTCTACTAGTATCGTTACGCCAGACATAGCGTTGAAAACCTCGCCAGATAGTCATACCGACAATGGCAGCTAGCAACAAAACGCCACCAACACCATGCCACAGCATAGTTTCCATCGCGCCCAAACCCCAAGCACTTTTAATATCTGGGGTTGAGCCGACCAACATAATTTCATAAAAACCAAAGGCTACGGTAAAGAAAGTCACGATAGCTGCACCCAGCATATTGTACCAACCCACATCAAAGAAGTTGTTACGGGTAGCAGGAATAGCGAGATATTTAAATACTACTTTGTCGAAGGGAAATAAAACTCCCACTATGTCAAAAGCAATACCAATGATGAATAAACCTAAAGTCAAGTGAACTAAGTTGGGGTGCATAGGAATTTTATAAGGTAGTCCATTAGCACCCAGTTGTAATTGATTGATTAATTCTGGATTCATGATTATTAGTTATTGGTTATTAGTCATTAGTCATTGGATACTCGCTACCAAAAACAAAGAACTGAGGACAAAGGACAAATTATAAAATTCCTTCTTTTGCCGCTTCAACTACCTGCACTGTATGTAATCCATATACCCAAACCAATTCATCCCCTAGATATACTTGATAAAATACTAAGCCTGTAAGCAAAAATCCGATCCCCAAATAAGCAATGGGCATCTTTTTGGGGTCTTGAGAACGAATTACATATCGCCAACCAGTAATAGCTGCAATGATTCCCGATAATGACCAACCAATAATGCTGTGGAGGTTTAAAATCGGTTCGACGGCATCATAGGCGATCGCCAAACCTGCTTCAATTTGTCCAAAGACAATGGCGATAAAGATGGAAATGGTGGCAAAAAACATATTCCACCAGCTAACTTCATAGAGTTTATAGTTTTTGCTGAAATAGCCAATTACATCGCATAAAAAAGCGAACAAGACCATCGCAATTACAAAGTGAACCACGATTGGATGAATAGTATCGGGATAGGGCAAATTGTGGTCGTTGAGGGGTGGAAGTAAGTTGTCAAACATTTTTAATTTCTAAATTGCAATTAACCACGCAAAAGTGTGTTATTTACTTGTCTACTAATACAAATGCCATATATCAATTTTAATTTTTGTAGTGAACATTTCAGCTTTTGTCCCATAAGCCGTATATCGGTCTTAAGTAATATGGTACACACAAGTAAATAGCAACAAATAGTGAACTTTAAATGGATTAGGTGAAGTGCGATCGCATTTCGGGAAATCTTTAGTTAACGGCGGTCGTCTTTAAATGACTATAACTACTCAACAGCATATTGAGCAGTCAATATATATTCACCACCACCAGCTACCTCAATTACTTCATCAGCAGCGTTGGCAGTTTCTACACAGACAAATTTTTCGTAGTCTTGATCGCCTAAATCAGCCATTTTTGCCGAGATCTCTGCCCCAGGATTCCAAACAATTGCTGTTTTACTATTAGTGGCTGTCACCTTGATTTTCCTGTTTAATGCTTGATCATCAATTACTAATTTTGGTTGGACATCTAAATAAACGCGATCGCACTCTCCCGCAAAAGTAACCTCGCCAGTTTGGGTTTTTTGTTTGCCACCATCAACTTTGTCTAGATATTCTCGATCTTTGAGACCTAATACTGTTACTTGATTAATGTCTCCAATCTGGAAATAAGTATGCAAAGCCTGAGTAATGTTAAACGCTTTATTCCCTGTGTTACGGGTAATCAATTCCACTGTCAAAACGCTACCAACAGTAATGGCGATCGCCAAATCAAAACTATAGTCCCAAATTTCTCTTGTCTCAGGGGTATCCACTAACCCCATGGTGATTTTTGTCTCACCGTCGGGAGTACTGAAGACATCTCGCATTTGCCACATTCGATTACGGACAAAACCATGATTAGGTCGTCCTTTGGCTTCAGGATCTGGCCCAAACCAAGGCCAACATATCGGCGTACCACCCCTGATTGCCTTGCCTAACTGATAATTGACTTTGCTACTTACAAAGATGATATCTTGAGTTTGCTTAACAGGTTTGAACGACAATATATGTCCTGCGTAAACTGAGATCTTAGCCTGGGCATATTCGTTACTTACTTCTATTAGAGGAAAACCGTCTGTTCCCTCAACAAATTTCACTTTATCTGCAATACCATAATCCGCGTTTAACTGCTCAATATTCATTTAACAACTAACAACTAACAACTAACAAAATTGACCGCATCATACTAAACAACTGCCATCGAGTTCAGTAATCCCTGAAACATAGCTAGTCCATCAGTACTACCGATCGCTTGGTCGGCGGCTCTTTCTGGGTGAGGCATCATACCTAAGACATTGCCTTGCTGATTGACAATTCCCGCGATATTATTTAGCGAACCATTAAGATTATGCTCGGCAGTAGTTTCTCCTGAAGGGCTACAGTAGCGAAACAAGACTTGATTGTTATCTTCTAAAGCTTTTAAAGTATCATCGTCGGCATAATAGCAACCTTCCCCATGAGATACAGGTAAAGTAATTACTTGTTGAGGCTGATAGTCTTCTGTCCAGAGTAAATCATTCCGCTCAACTCTAAGGGGAACGCGATCGCAAATAAAATGTAAACCCCGATTGCGAATTAATGCCCCTGGTAATAAACCAACTTCTGTCAATATTTGAAAACCATTACAAATTCCTAAAACATACTTTCCTTCCTTGGCATGTTCAATCACACTGTCCATTACAGGGGAGAATTGGGCGATCGCACCACAGCGGAGATAGTCACCATAGCTAAAACCCCCTGGAATAATTACCGCATCGAGATCGTGGATATCTGTTTCCTGATGCCATACCATCCGAGTCGGCACAGACATCAATCCTTGAGTCACGGTCAAAATATCGCGATCGCAATTTGAGCCAGGAAAGACTATTACCCCAAACTTCATAACTTTACTCCTAATCGTGAATCTTAAACTGTAGCTAGTTCGGTTAGTTCAAAGCAGTAATTTTCAATTACCGTATTGGCCAACAGGCGATCGCACATTTGATCAAGATGCTGTTTAGCCTCATCTTCGTTGGCTGCGGTGAGCTTTAATTCAATGTACTTACCAATTCTGACGGATTCCACTTCGGTATATCCCATTTGCTTAAGTCCCGATTCTACCGCCGTACCTGCTGGATCTAGTACCGAAGAACGAAGAGTAACATAAATACGAGCGTGATATTTGCTAGCCATAGAATTGTGATTAATGATTACTAGAAGCTAAGAGCCATTATGATTTTATAGCGTTAATGGTTACAAATAAATTAAATTCAAGATTCAGTTACGATCAACCTCTCTCCGTTAGCCCAGGTTAAGATCATCGAAGCTAATAGAGACGTAAAATAGATCTAGGTTCGATATATATAAGTAAACTATGAAAACGCAACGCACCCGTTCTCAAGAGCGAATTATGACATTACTCCAGAGTCTTAAGCGTTCTATTTCGGCTCAGGATCTTTATATCGAACTTCGTAACCGCGAACAGGATATGGGTTTAGCGACAGTTTATCGTTCCTTAGAAGCTTTGAAATTACAGGGAGCAGTCCAGGTACGTACTTTGGCTAACGGGGAGTCTGTTTATAGCTCCATTAAAAGCGATCGCCATCACCTTACCTGTGTTAACTGTGGTACATCAGTTCCTATTGATCAATGTCCCGTACACGACTTAGAAAAGCAGCTAGAAAAGTCCCATACATTCAAAGTTTATTATCATACGCTAGAGTTTTTTGGTTTGTGCCAAAAGTGCCACTAAATAACAACAATAATAATACTGAATATTTACAATCAAACTATATTTCAGAATCTTGCAGAAGAGGTTCTATAAAGGCTAATAACTCTGGAATATCATTATTAATCACATCCCAAATAGTTTTGAGATCGACTCTATCGTATTGATGAGCAAGAATATCTCGCATCCCTGCAATCTCTTTCCAAGGTATTTGAGGATGTCGATTACGAAATTCAGGCGACAATCTTTTTGCTGCTTCCCCCATAACTATGACCTGATAGAGAATAGCCGATTGTTTTTCTTCATTGGTTGATAGGACAGATTTATCAACACCTTGGGCAAAAGTAAGGACGCGATGGGCTGCATTGACAATATCAAGAAGCGATGCTCGATCCCTGTTCATAAATTACTTGTGCTGTTTGTAAAATTTCTCGGCGACGAATCCAGTTGTCACTCTTTAAAATTGCCTCTTTAAGCACAATATCTACATCACGGCTCACAAGAGATTCTAATTCATGTTTGATTTTGGCAAGAGTTAACAACCCTTGGCGAGAATTGGGCTGAAAACTAAGAAGAATATCAATATCACTTTCAGCATGAAAGCGATCGCTCAATACAGAGCCAAATAAAGCTAACTCTTCAATACTCCATTTCTGACAGAATTCAGCAATTTCGTCAGATGAAATCTTTAAACGGTCTGCTAAAAATATTTCCAATTTCTTACTCTCTATTGATGGCAGTTATTTCTTCCTGAACCTCTCGATCTTCAGCCATTGCTTTTAATTCTGTTTCTAGATCGCGATCGCGCAGCGCCTCAGCTTCGCCGAGATCGCTATTTGATTTAAGATGTTTTGTTCGACTTTTAGTAAAGAGTAAAAAATCCAATACTTCTTTTACCAAAAAATCGGGAGCTTGTTCTATTTCTCGAATAAGTTGTTCTTTTTCATTCATAATCGTTTATGGTCGATTTATTCGATCTTGGATATTTTTAATTGTAATCGACAGGCATTATTCCTTATTTGTCTGCTATTTCATAGAACGAGATAAAGATGCAATGCGATCGCTCTCTCTAAAAGTCCTAAATGCGATCGCTTTTTGGCCACCGTCCAATTACCCAACGTGCGTTTTTTTCAAAAATTGCATTGGAATTCAGTCGAGGCAATTAATATTTGTAATCGACCCCATCATCTTATGGAAGCTGAACTAGATTTTTATCCCCCGACAAATCAAACTCGTCCTAGTTTACCAATGCGGTTGCAGCAATTATCTGTATCATAAACAAGTAGTAATATTATGTAACCCAAGTCCACCTTTACCACTATTTACCTTAGAAACAGCAAAAGCAATATGAATTAATTGCGATTGTTTTTTACCATTTCATAATCCACTATTGACTCATAAAGATCAAATTCAATACGTTTTGCTATCCAAATTTGATCTAAATTCTGAGGAATTTCTAAACTATTAATGGCATCAGCTAGAATATCAACAGGATACCTAAGATAACTTGAGTATGGTTCTATGATTAGAATTTTCAAGCAGTCAGAGTATTTATTAAATTTAACAATAGAGCTAGTTATCAATTTTAATAAGCGTTTCTTTAATTTTGGAAATTCTTCTGTAATATCTTGCGGACTATACCATTTACGAGAAATACCTAGTTCAGAAATGATTCCTGAATCTTGTAGATATTCTTCCCGATCAATATCTGAAACAGTTATAAAACTCCAAGGAATAGAACCATCACTATCATCTGAGTAAATGCCTCCTGAAAATCTCCCCTCTGTGGCTTTTATTCTCAATTCATACTCAAGTATTGTGCTAGATATCTCATTTGCAAGTTTTATAGCATCCTTTTTCCTATTTGGAATATGAACATCTTGAATTCTAAATATGTATAAATTATCTGAAAATTGTTCTACGATGCTTCCGATTAATCTATTGCTGAACTCATGCCAAAGCTGATGATTTCTAACATAGTCTACTGGCAATGGTATTATTTTGCGTTCTACCACCATATGGTTGTCACCATCACGTAGCAATATTTCTGGTTCAGGAGTGTTTCTATGATCTTTTTCAGGACAAGATTCTAAAATGTAGTTTCTTTCAAATAAAGAATTATATGTTTCTACAAAGGGCTTTAGGTTAATCCACTCGTCTATGTTATGAGGTGGTAAACAGCTAAATGGTATTAATTTATCTATATAATTGTTCATCTATAAAAAAATATTATCTATTAAGGTAATATATATCAATTCTATATCCTGCATTTTGCACGTTACGAATGCAACTATTCTTGACGGAGAAGGCTATTTACTATTTATTAACTGCCGAGGAAATATGGCACCTCCTAATAGAATCAGATTCTTGGTGTGCGGGAATGGTTAATGTTATCGATATTGCTGCAATGGGCAAAAGTGATCGCCTACAATCAAGACAAGTTATAATATTTGTATTACTTAAATTGAAAACTATGCATAAAATAAAAATCCGCAAAGTGGGAAATTCTCTCGGTGCAACTATACCTAAAGAGGTGTTAGAGAAATTACGAGTTAGCGAAGGGGATACGGTTTTTGTGACGGAAACTCCTGATGGGGTTAAACTTTCAGCTTACGATCCTGAATTTGAGAAAGCTATGTCTATCTATAAACAGGGCAGCCACAAGTATAGAAACGCAATGAAAGAATTGGCTTAATGAAAGAACCAATTTGGGTTGAGGAAAGAATAGCATTAGCTATCCATGAAGATCAGTTAGCTCAACATGGCGGAAGTTCGGGTATTAGAGATGAGAATCTGCTTGGTGCGAGTTTAGCCAGACCAAAACATTTGTTTGCTTATGGAGATCCGACTATTTTTGATCTAGCAGCAGCTTATGGCTATGGTTTAGCAAATAATCATCCTTTTGTTGATGGTAATAAACGAACTGCTTTTATGGTTATGTATACTTTCCTGGGTTTGAATAACTATTGGCTAAATGTAGATGAAATGGAAGTGGTAGTCAAGATGGAAGGTTTAACTATGAATAAAGAAACTCAAGAATCGATCGCCTTGTGGTTGAAAGAACACTCTAAATTTGATGATTAGATTATGAGCGATCGCCCGACTATAAATCTCGAAGAATTAGCAGTAAGACTCAAACAGTCATTAGGCATAATCCAGAAGCAAGATATACAAATTGCCAGCCAAATACTAGGTTTACATTCAGGTAGTCCCATACAGGTTGGTGATGATTGTGCTGCTATTCCCGATGGTGATGGTTATTTACTGTTGGCTGCCGAAGGAATGTGGCATGTTTTAGTAGAATCAGATCCTTGGTTTGCGGGTTGGTGTGCGGTAATGGTTAATATTAGCGATATTGCTGCAATGGGGGGAGTTGCGATCGCAATCGTTGATACAATTTGGACAGAAGGTAATGCCAAAGCTGTACCATTGCTGGAGGGGATGAAAGCTGCATCTCAAGCTTTCAATGTACCAATTGTCGATTTCACCCAATAACTTAAATGAAGTTGAACAGAAATTTAGCGATAACAATATTTCTTGTAGAACAGTTGGCAAAATAACAGAAAGGTTATCAGTTAATGCTTAAATATAACAAACAATCCCATTTATTTTGGAATTTTAAAACGGATAAATTTATGCTCTGACGGGGAACGGTCTTTGCTGAATATTCTGTCATCTTTGGAGTCGGGTAATAATCCTGATGGCTTTGGTGGTATGGACAAAACGAGCAAAATTATGATGGCTCAATCATTTTAAACCTGGAAGGGCTATTCGTGTGATCAAAAAAGCATCACACTATACTCACAAACTATTGTAAGAATAGCTTTTAATTAACGCAATCTCTTAACTTGAGATGAAATTAAAAGTTTTAACCCCCATCAAGGTTCTAATTGATCGCCCTGTTACTAAAGTCATTGCCGAAGCGGAAAACGGTCATTTTTGTCTGTTACCTAATCACGTCGATTTTTTGACAGCACTAGTCCCAGGCATTCTTAGCTTTGCTACAGATGAGGAAGAGGTTTTTATTGCAGTAGATGAAGGCATTTTGGTTAAGTGTGGTGCAGAGGTTTTGGTTTCTACTCGTAATGCAATTGTAGGAAAAGATTTGGAAACTCTCAAACCAATGGTAATCGAACAGTTTCAGATGTTGGATGAAAAAGAAAAATTAACTCGTTCGGCTTTAGCTAAATTTGAGGTGAGTATGATGCGTCATTTTCGGGAGTTGGGACATGGCTAAAAAGTCTTTTCCTAATCAGATTGGCAAAAAAAGCGATCGCAAACTAAAAGCTAGAAGGGAAAGAAATAATATCTGGTTTGGTTTGGGGATGTTTGGCATGGTGGGTTGGTCGGTGGCGATCCCTTCCTTGTTGGGTATTGCTTTAGGAATCTGGATCGATACTCATGTACCTAGTAAATATTCTTGGACGTTAATGTGTTTAGTTATTGGCGTAGCCTTGGGTTGTTTGAATGCTTGGTACTGGATTACTAAGGAGAGTCAGAGTAATGGAAAGTAAGACTTTGCTGTTATTTTTAGTAATGACTAACGACTAACGACTAACGACTAACGACTAATGACTAACGACTAACGACTAATGACTAACGACCATCTCACAAGTTCCTCAAATTTTGTTCGTAGTATGATTGCAGATTTTATCGGAGGATAAAACATTGATACCGATAATTGCTTTTGTTGTAGGTGTAAGTTTGGGACTGTTTTACTTTGGTGGTTTATGGATGACGGTGCAGCAACTACCAGTTACCAAACATCCATATCGATTAATACTGTTTAGTTTCATATTCAGACTGGCAGTTACTCTATTTATCTTGTCCTTAATTATTGGTGGTAATAGTGTATACGGTGTAATTCCTCTGCTGATTTGTTGTTTGGGCTTTTTGGCAGTCAGAACGACGATGATTTTATTGATTCAACCACACAGTAAGATTGAGGGTTCTAAAATTGATTGATGGGAAGACGTGCATCAACTAACCACTAACCACTAACTACCAACTAGTAACCATAGTTATATGAATTTGACTCCAGACCAAATTATCTTCTGGCAACGAGGCATTGTTACTCTCAATGCAACTATAATCTTTACCTGGTTGGTAATAGTTTTACTCGTTCTTGGTTCTTGGCTGATTACTCGTAAATTATCGGCATCTACTAAAATTTCACCAGGACAAAATCTGCTAGAAGTGATAGTACTGGGAATTGGCAATCAAATCGAAGAAGTTAGCCAACAAGAACCAGAGCCTTATATTCCTTTTATAGGAACTCTGTTTGTCTTTATTGCTGTTTCTAATCTGCTCACTATTATTCCTGGCTATCAACCGCCAACGGGTTCGCTTTCTACGACTGCTGCACTAGCAATCTGTGTCTTTTTTGCCATTCCTGTTTATGGCATCAAAAAACAGGGATTTTGGGGCTACTTTAAAAAGTATTATCTGCAACCAACACCATTTATGTTGCCATTTAATATTATTGGTAGATTCTCTAACACGATTTCGTTATCGGTGCGTTTATTTGGCAACGTTATGAGTGGCACGATGATTGTGGCAATTTTACTTTCTATTGCTCCTTTATTTTTCCCAATTATCATGCAGGCAATGGGACTTTTGACAGGGCTAATTCAAGCCTATATCTTTGCTATTTTGGCGATGGTATTTATCGCAGCAGCTACTTCTAATAATTAACAACTAACCAGTATTTTAAATTTTATTATGGATAACCTTGGTCTAATCGCAATGGCATCAATTTTAACCGCAGGGCTAACAATTGCTGTTGGTTCAATTGCACCAGCCCTTGGAGAAGGAAAAGCACTAGCACAGGCATTAAGCGCGATCGCGCAACAGCCAGATATAGCTAAAGATATCACCCGTACTCTGTTTGTCGGGATGGCGTTAGTCGAATCAACAGCTATTTACTGTTTTGTAATCACCTTGATTTTAATCTTTGCTAATCCTTTTTGGGCTTATTTTATTGAGAAAGCAGGAGGATGAAAATAGTTAGTAGTTAGTAGTTAGTAGCTCTCATTCAAGAGTAAATAAGTAGCAAGTAAAAATAGTTAATTAATTGCCGATTACTTATATGAAACTCCGATACTCCGAACTCCGAACTCCGTTCGCGCAGCGTGCCCGTAGGGCATACTCCGAATTCCGAACTCCGAACTCCAAACTAAACCATGCTCATCGATCCTTTTGTCGTTATCGCCCAAATTGTCAATTTTCTAATTTTAGTAGCATTGCTGAAGCGGTTTTTATATAAACCCGTTACTCAAGCTATGGAAGCGCGATCGCAAAGAATTGAACGTCAACTAGCAGCAGCAGCCAGTAAAGAGCAAGATGCTGAGACGGAAAAGGAACTGTATTTACAAAAGCAACAGGAATTAGCCAGGCAAAAGCAGGAATGGTTAGAAGAAGCCAAACAAGAAGTAGAGTTGGAAAAACAAAGATTGACTCAAAGTGCGATCGCCGAGGTAAATGCAATGCGATCGCAATGGTACCAAGACTTTGATCGCGATCGCCAAAAGCTAGCTAATGAAATTCGCGACCGCCTCAGTCACCAGGTTTCTTTAGCAACTCGTAAAGCTCTATCAGATTTGGCTAATACCGATCTAGAAAGGCAAATTGTCGAAATGTTTATCGCTCGTCTCTATAACCTGGATGATGCTCGACTTGAAGCAATTCGTGCTGCACCCATACCTAATTCTCATCATGCAATTAATTTATATAGCTCTTTTGTAATCTCTGACGAGCAAAAAGAACAGTTAACCACTGCTATCCACGAGCAAATTGCCATAGAAGCTAAAGTGCGGTTTGAAGTCAAAGAAGATTTAATTTGCGGAATTGAATTGCGCGATCGCGGTTATAAGCTTTCTTGGAATTTAGGACATTATTTAACCGAGTTGGAAACAAAAATGACTGGAATTTTAGCTGACAATACTATTAACGCGCAACGTTAGTATTTATAGATGATTGTTTCGTTCAAGTGTAAAGAAACAGAGAAAATTTTCAATTTGGTTTTAAGAATTAATTACATAGGAATAAATTACTAAATTGTCATCACAACAAAAAACCCAGTCACTATCCTATGCAACTGGGTTTCACTATTAATCTAATCTATATGACGCTTGTTCGTTATCCTTGGAAGACTATGCAGTAGCTTCGCCTAAAAGATTGACCTTCACTACTTTATTTTTTTCTTCCTCAGACTTGGGTAAAGTCAAATTGAGAATACCGTCTTTGTAGTCTGCGGTAACGTTAGTATTTTGAATGCGTGCGGGTAGAGGAATTACTCTTTGGAATTTGCCATAACGGAATTCGGAGCGAGTTTTTTCTTTGATTTCAGACTTACGTTCGCCAGAAATTGCTACTCGATCTGCCATTACTTGAATGTCTAAATCTTTTGCTTCCATACCAGGAACTTCTAGTTTTAGATGTAAAGCATCATCGGTTTCAGTTAGTTCTGCTGCTGGAATTTTAGAGAAGTTACCAAAGTCATCCCAATTAGCAGGGGTTAAAGCGTCATCGAACAAACGATTTAGTTGGCGTTGTAAAGAATTCATTTCTTGCCAAGGATTGTAACGTACTAATGCCATAGTTGTGTCTCCTTTGATTAACAGTTGCGGTGCGACCCTGCTGATGTTTCATCAGCTAAGGAACGCGCACCAAGACGATAGTTGATTAACTTAGAATTTCAATTTAGCGGTGCGACCCCGCGTTATCCAAAGGTGTATCCTTTAGAGCAGGCGCAAGACAAAGGCTTAAGCCGCATGTAGGCGCACCAAGACTTTGTTTTGTTATTTTTATATTAATCAAGTACCAAAAGATTAGTCAGTGTGGCTT
>CBDUCX010000107.1:0-15250 GCA_965365755.1 uncultured Pleurocapsa sp. | reverse complement strand
ATCCTTTTCGTTTTCGTTTCGGAGAAAATATTGCGGCTTGCATATATCTTCATTTTTTGTAAAATAAACACACATTTTGCACCAAGTCGTTTATCACTCAAGAATGGGGATTTTGTATACTACAATAAGACTTCGATAGAGAGGTCGGCTATAAGGTTAAAAATTTCGAGATTCGATATAGTATAAATCGACCTTAATTAAATAAAGGTTAATCCAGGCTTTGTCTCTCCAAGAGAGAGTTACCTCTAACAGATGCAGATAGGAGAATTTAGTTTTGACCCTGATAAGTGATAATCCCATTGATTCAACCATAGCTAAACCTGCAAGATATCTGGGTAATGAACTTGGTGCAGTGCATAAACCTTGGCATGAAGCCGAGGTAAGGTGGGTGCTGACTTATCCTGAAGTCTATGAGGTGGGGGCTTCTAACTTGGGTCATATTATTCTCTACAATATAATTAATGCTCAACCGCAACAGTTATGCGATCGCACTTATCTCCCAGCCCCTGATCTGGCGGCAAAATTAAGAGATACGAATACGCCGTTATTTGCCCTGGAGTCTAAACGTCCATTAGAGGATTTTGATATCTTAGGCTTTAGTCTCAGCTATGAACTTGGGGCAACTAATATCTTAGAAATGCTCAGTTTAGGCAATATTCCGCTAACGTGGAAAGAAAGAGATGCAGGGGATTATCCCTTAATATTTGCTGGGGGACAAACCGCTACTTCTAACCCCGAACCCTATGCAGACTTCTTTGACTTTATTGCTTTAGGTGATGGAGAAGAATTATTACCTGAAATTGGTTTCGTAATTAAAGAAGGGAAAGCAGTAGGATTGAGTAAAGAGGAGCTTTTGCTAGATTTAGCCCAAGTTCCTGGGGTCTATGTCCCCAGATTCTATGAAATGGCAGCAGATGGCTCAGTACATCCAATTACCACTGATGTGCCTAAGCGAATCTTGCGTCGAGTAGCTACTCCCATACCTGCCTATTCTATCGGTTTAGTACCTTTTGTCGAAACCGTACACGATCGCTTGACAGTAGAAATTAGACGGGGTTGTACTCGTGGTTGTCGTTTTTGTCAGCCAGGAATGTTGACTCGCCCAGCAACAGATGTTGAACCCGAAAAAGTAGTAGATGCCATTGAAAAGGGGATGCGGGCTACTGGTTACAATGAATTTTCCTTATTATCTCTGAGTTGTTCCGACTATCTGGCTTTACCTGCGGTGGGGATGGAGATTAAAAATCGCTTGCAGGAGGAGAATATTTCTTTGTCTCTCCCTAGCCAAAGGGTAGATCGCTTTGATGACAATATTGCCGATATTATCGGTGGTATACGGAAGTCTGGGTTAACTTTCGCCCCCGAAGCTGGTACTCAAAGGATGCGGGATGTGGTTAATAAAGGATTAACCAACGAAGAACTACTGCGGGGTATCCAAACTGCCGTTGCCCGTGGCTGGAGTAAAGTCAAACTGTACTTTATGATTGGTTTACCTGGAGAAACCGATGTTGATGTAATTGGCATTGTGGATACTGTGCGTTGGTTGCGTCGAGAATGTAGCCAGATTAGTAATAAACGCCTTAATTTTAATATCACAATCTCTAACTTCACGCCTAAGCCCCATACACCTTTTCAATGGCATTCCGTATCAACCAGTGAATTTAGACGCAAACAAGAATTACTCAAGTCAGAATTTCGCCGAGTACGGGGAGTTAAAGTGAACTATACCGATGTTCGCATCTCCGCCATGGAAGACTTTGTGGGGAGGGGCGATCGCCGTTTAGCCCCCGTAGTCAAACGGGCTTGGGAATTAGGGGCGGGAATGGATTCCTGGTGGGAGAATTTAGATCAAGCCTATGGTGCATGGTCACAAGCGATCGCTGAAGCTGATTTAACCTGGAAATACCGTCAGGTAGAAAATGGAGAATGGAATCTCTTTTTAAATCCCGAAACTGCAACCTCGATCAAAGATGCTACCGACGCACCTTTACCTTGGGATCATCTTAATACTGGTATAGATAAACAGTGGCTGAAAGAAGACTTACAAAGAGCCTTAGATGCTGCCACAGTGCCAGACTGCGCCTTTGATGGTTGTTCTCATTGCGGTGTTTGCGGGACAGATTTCGGACACAACATTGTGGTTAAACCTCCTGAGATCCCTAAATTCGAGGGACACTTTAAACCCAATCAAAACAAGGAACAAAAGATCCGCATGTGGTTTGGCAAACTTGAGGAAATGAGTCTCATTAGCCACCTTGATCTGGTTCGTTTATTTGATCGCGCAATCCGCCGTGCTGCTTTACCGATTTCCTTTACGGGAGGATATCACCCAGGGCCGAAAATTTCTATTGCCAACGCCTTATCTTTAGGGATTACTAGTAATGGCGAGATAGTTGATTTTGAATTAACTAGAGAAATGGATCTCGAAGAATTCCGTACTAAATTAGCAGCCCAATTACCAGAGAATATCCCGATCTATAAAGTAGCAGAAGTAGATCTTAAATCTCTTAATGCCAGTCGCCTAATGGATCAAGCTGAATATCTAATTACTGTACAGGTAGGAGAAGATCTTGAAACATCTCGGCAACAATCTTGGCAACAGTGGATCGATGCCATCAATAACAGTCAAGAAATACTCTGGGAGAAATTTACCAAGTCGGGGAATAAAACAGTAATTAATTTATGCGATCGCTTGTTCTCCCTTAACTTAGAATCCGAGACAGATAACCAAGCAGTAATTCGCTTTACTGGTAGCTGTCGCAACGACGGTACAAATCTTTCCCCAGATAACTTGGTTTATATGCTCGAACAAGTATCGAAGATGGAAATTCAATTACTTAATGTCCATCGTCAACAGTTGATATTAACTGCCTAATTTAAGATAAAATACTTGTTCCCATGTACGGGGGGAGGGATTGCTAAATCCTTGTAGTAGTCGGACAACTTTGTTTTGAGGAATAGCATGATTAAAGTTTCTTCCTTGTCTCCTTGTCTTCGACGGTGCGCATTCCTTGGCGGATGAAACATCCGCAGGGTCGCACCGCTTGTCTCATCTCAACCCCTCAATTTAAAATTGGCAGACTAGTAGTGGTAGATCTTATTTTGCAAGAAAAGATAAATGGCGTACAAACTTCGATGATTTATTGAGAATTAAGACTCAAAAGAAATAGTTTAATCAGTATTTAGGTAGATTATTAAGATAAAGTGAAAGAAAAAACATCTATCAGATATCTTGTTAATAGTTAATTATGGATTACTTCCAGTTATTTCAAGCAACTTTGGATGCTTTTGATAGTCAAATTGCCTTAATCGATCAAGAAGGTGAAATTATTCTACTGAATAAGGCTTGGAAAAATAATTCCAGTAATAGTTGTCTTTCAAGGAACACGAGTATTGGAGATAATTACATAAAGAGATGTGAGACTATAGTTGGTAGAGAAGCAGACTTAGCTCAAAAAATTGCCTCAGAAATTACAGCGATCGCTTGCTTAGAGAAAACAGAATCGAGACTCATTTATGATCACGAGAATTTTCTGCCCAACAATGGTCTAATTATTCATCTTAGACAAGTCCAGCAAGATGACTGGTTGGGAATCCTGATTATTCAGGAAAATATGACTAAGTATATGCAGACAGAAATATCTTTACGTTCGGTAGTTGAAGGTACGGCTGCTGTAACGGGCAAAGATTTCTTCTATTCTTTAGTCTATCATTTGACTTGCGCCCTCTCGGTCAGCTACGCATTTGTTACAGAATGTATAGAGAAAAGTATTCCAGAGCGTGTCTGTACCTTAGCTTTTTGGTGCAAAGAAGATTTTAGTGAAAACTTTGAATACTCTATAGCAAATACGCCATGCGAGAAGGTTATTGCTGGCTTATCTTGCCATTATCCCAGAAAGTTACGGACTATTTTTCCTCTGGATCACGATCTAGTCAAATTAAATGCGGAAAGCTATGTAGGTGTTCCTCTGGTCAATTCATCAGGAAGAATTCTGGGACATTTGGTGGTAATTGATGAGCGTCCGATGGAAGATGGATCGACTGAGCTATCAATCCTCAAAATTTTTGCAGCTAGAGCAGCAGCAGAGCTAGAACGACAAAAAGCAGAAAAACAACTAGCTTATGATGCTTTATATGATCGCCTAACCGATCTACCCAATCGTAGCTTGTTAAGCAATCATCTGAATCGAGCTTTGGAAAAATATCGACGAGATCCCAACCGCAAATTTGCGGTCTTTTTTTTAGATCTAAATCGTTTTAAATATGTCAATGATAGTTTAGGTCACAAAAGTGGCGATCTACTTTTGAAAGGTATTGCCCAGAGATTAAAAACTTGTTTACGTGCCAGCGATATCTTAGCCAGATTAGGAGGCGACGAATTTGCAATTTTGCTCGAAGATATTCAAACTATGGATGAAGCAACCAAACTTGCAGAACGTATTCAACAAAGTTTAAAGTCTCCATTTCATTTGGGCATACACGAGGTTTTTACTAGCGTCAGCATTGGTATTGCTTTTAGTGACCCTAATCTAAATTCGGCAGAAGACTTATTACGTAATGCTGATATTGCCATGTATAAAGCCAAGAGTTTAGGCGTCAGTAATTATGAGTTGTTTGACGAGAGTTTACATATTCAAGTAGTAAATCGACTGCACCTAGAAACTGATTTTAATCATTCTCTTGACAGAGGAGAATTTCGACTACATTACCAGCCGATTGTTTCTTTAGGTGATGGTCAAGTAATTGGTTTTGAAGCTCTGACACGTTGGCAACACCCTCAACGAGGCTATGTTTCTCCTGGAGAATTTATTGCCCTAGCCGAAGAAACAGGGATGATTATTCCCCTTGGCTGGTGGGTGTTGCAGGAAGTTTGCTACCAGTTAAAGGAATGGCAGCTCAAATTTAAGAATCCTAATTTGACCGTCGCGGTTAACATTTCTCAAAAGCAGTTTTCTCAGCCTCATTTAATTGATTCATTGATTCAGATCTTGCAAACCACTGGATTAGAACCTCACAGTCTGCAATTAGAAATTACAGAAAGTCTTTTAATGCAAGATGTTCAAATAACTATGGAAACTTTAAAGCAGTTGAAGACTTTAGGGTTTGGACTACATTTAGATGATTTTGGTACTGGTTATTCTTCCTTGAGCTATCTCCATAGCCTACCAATTGACACGCTAAAAATAGATCGTTCCTTTGTTCGAGCAATTGATTCTGAAGGAAACAACAGTGAAATTGTGGAGACGATTGTAATGATGGCCAAAAGTTTGGGCTTAAAAGTAATTGCGGAAGGAATCGAAACTCAAGCTCAACTTTCTAGGTTACAAACTCTTCAATGTCTTTACGGACAGGGTTATCTATTTACCAAACCTTTAACCCCTCATTCTCTTTCTGATTGGTTATTGACTAGATAAAGATAAATATATAGCAATCCTATCTGAGCCGTGAAAAATATTTTGTTATTAGTACCACAAGGGCATAACATCATTAGTCATTAGTTGTTTATGATGTTCACGAATGGTTTAGGACTGCTATATTCACTTAAATATTTCTGCTTACATATATTTACTTAAATATTCCTGCTTAAATATATTTACTTAAATGTTTTGACTTAAATATATTTATTTAAGATTCTTTTTGCTTCAGCACTATTACTGATATCTTGTTTGTTTTCTAGAATTTCAGATGTTCAAATTTAAGTGATTACTACATTATCAAATTACAAAATTGCGGTTACCGTTGGATTATTGTAGTATTTCACTTAAGTAAGTTCCCCATGAGTGTTAACACTGGATCTCCAAAAAACCACGCTAAAAACTGTTCTCAAAGCGAATATCAGGTTACAGTAATCGGTGCAGGGCCTCAAGGTCTGCTGTATGCTTCTTGGCTCAAACAGGCACGCCCCCAGCTACAGGTGGTAGTCCTGGAAAGAGAATCACAACCCAAATTTAAAATTGGCGAAAGCACGCTTTCTGGATTTTGTAAAGCCCTGCGTTCTGTGGGAATTTCTCAACAAGCTCTTGAACTGCTGTTTTTTCCCAAAAATGGCTTAGGTTTTTTTCACGTTGACGAATCAGTGGAAAATGTTAGCGAAGCACCAGAATATATCTTGGAAACATTTGATGAAACTTTCCAAGTCGAACGACGTTTACTAGATGGCTTGTTGATTACTAACGCTCGTCGCTTAGGAGTAGAAGTAGTTCAAGGGGCGCGAGTTGATTTGGCTAATTCTCAATTGAGCGATCGCGGTAACACCATTGCCTATCGTTTCGGGCAACAAAAATATGAAATTAAATCTCAACTGGTAGTAGATGCTAGTGGCCCTGCCAGCGCAATTGCCAGACATCTCGATTTGTATAACAAAGAAGATGTAAATTTTCAAAGTAATGCAGTATGGGGCTACTTTAAAAAAGTCAACCGTCTTGGAGATCGCACTGACTGGCAAAAGATAGCTCAGTTTAGCCGTGATGAGTATACACAGCATTTGTGTTTTCGTGAAGGTTGGATGTGGTACATTCCTCTCGTTTCTTGGGAAAATATACCCGATGCTCAAAGAGAGTCCCTGTTTAACCGCTTTCTTGCTGGAGAAGAGTTACCCACTAAAGCCGAATTAGCTGCCCGTCATGGCTGTCCTGAAGAAGATATAGTTAGTATTGGCATGGTGTTACGCCAAGATCGTGATACAAAATTCACTGAAGGTCGTCAATCTGCATTCGATCATTATGCTCAACAATATCCAGCGATCGCAGAATTACTGGAGGGTGCGGAACTAGTTTCCGATCTGTATGGTACTCACCAGCCCTTAAGAGCACGGGCTAACATTCGTGGCTATGCTGAACAAGCTACAGGAGATGGTTGGTTAAGTATTGGCGAAGCTGCCTTTTTTGTCGATCCTTTGATTTCTCCAGGCTTAACTGGTGGTGTGGCAACTGCTTATTTTGCGGCTCAAAGTACTCTTAGAGCTATCGACCTGAACAATTTCTCCCAAGCAAGTTTTGCTGATTACGAATCCTTTGTAGGCAAACTTTATGAAGCCCTAGAACGAGATAATCAGCTAGTTTATATGTCATTTAATCACCCCAAAGCGATCGAGCTAATTCAGCGTTTTCAGGAAATTGATGCTCGCAGACACTTTAATCAACATATTACGTCTGATTACTGTCTTGCTGATACCAATGTTTGGGGAATTCTTAATCCCATTTATCAATCATTGCAAAAACAGCTTTGGCAAATCATGCGAGAAGCAGAGATTGCCGTAGGTGAATTGAAACCCATCAATCAACAAACACCTAAAGACTACGAGATGATGGTTGAAAGAATTGAAGCTTATTTGGTTAATTATTTAGATATTCATTCACAATTGACTCCTTACATTTTGCAAAACAAGGAACATCAAGAATTACAAACCGAGTTGACTTCTGTTAGATAATTTTTCGCTCCGAGAAGAAATACCTAAATACTAAATCGTTTTCGCCGTCCGATTCTACTGTTTGATTTAGGGAAGGTATTTCAATCCTTTTTTGCCATAAATTTTGACCGAGAGTGTTTGAGGCGTAAACTTTACTTATGAGTAAACTTCTTGTGCTGCGCGATGTAATAGAGAATGACGATAAACTAGTGCAGACATATTCTTGCTGTAACCTCCACCAATAACACTAGCGACAGGATATCCCTCAGCTTTGCAAGTGCTTAAAACCATTCTTTCCCTGCGATATATTCCCCAATCTGTCAGAGATAATTTACCCAAGCGATCGCTTACATGAGTATCTACTCCTGCATCAAATAATACGAGGTCTGGTTTTACTTCACTTAGTAGATCTGATAGGTGATGGGCTAATATTTGTAAATAACCATCATCATCTAAACCGACAGGTAAAGGGACATCCAAATCACTTTGTTGTTTTCTGCCAGGAAAGTTCGCCTCGCAGTGCATCGAAAAAGTAAATACACTGTCGTCATCCTGAAAGATATAAGCTGTACCATCTCCCTGGTGGACATCACAATCCACAATTAAAATTTTGTTGACTAATCCTTGGTGTTGTAATGTTCGAGAGGCGATCGCTAAATCATTAAAGATACAAAAACCCGAACCATAATTGGGAAAAGCGTGGTGCGTCCCTCCTGCGGTATTACAGGCACAGCCATAATCCAGAGCTAATTTGGCAGCAAGTATCGTGCCGCCAATGGCAATACGAGTACGATTAGCTAAGGCTTCGCTCCAGGGTAAGCCAATGCGACGTTGAGCTTTATATTCCAGGGTGCCGTTACAATATCCCTGTACATATTCTGGGGTATGAACTAGCTTAATTGACTCTAAATCTGGTAATTCTGGCTGGAAAATTTGTTCTGGTACTATTACCTCCTCTTTAAGCAGCAAGTCACGCAAAATCTTAAATTTAGGCATAGGAAACCGATGTTCATCGGGCAATGGAGCAACGTAATCGGGATGATAAACAATAGCAAAACCGTATTTATTCAAATCTCGGGTATGGAATCAACAATAATACTGTTAGTAGTTTTTAGTTATTAGCCTTTAGCTATTTTTTCTAAACTTTTATTATTTTAAAGGGATCTTGAATGATTCCCCATTCTCAGCCTAGAATGATTTAGCTATTTAACAACTTGTCTTGTTTTCATGATTAATATACTCAAATGAATACTTTTACCCTCGATCTCCAATCCATTGAATTAACCGACGAACAATTCTATCAACTATGTATCAATAACCGCGACTTACATATCGAACGTAATGCTAATGGAGATCTAGTAATTATGCCTCCAACAGGTGGAGAAACAGGAAATAAAAATGCGGGAATTATTGCTCAATTATGGGTGTGGAATAGTCGAGATAATTTAGGTAAAGTGTTTGATTCTTCCACAGGCTTTATTTTGCCCAATGGCGCAAACAGATCCCCTGATGCTTCTTGGATACCGTTAGCTAAATGGGATACACTGACTGACAAGGAAAAACAACGATTTTTGCCTCTGTGTCCCGATTTTGCGGTTGAATTACTTTCTCCTAGCGATAATATAGCCAAGACTCAAGCAAAGATGCAAGAGTATTTAGATAACGGCATGGTGTTAGGGTGGCTGATTAATCCAATACAACAACAGGTAGAAATTTACCGTCAAGGGAAGCAAATAGAAATTTTAAATGCACCCGATAGTTTATCGGGAGAAAATATATTGTCGGGGTTTGTTCTCGATTTACAAGCTATTTGTTGACGTTCTCCAGACACCGAATCAAAGATTATGATGTCGGGCTTCTCTCACGTTTAGCTAAAGGCAAATAAAGTACCATTTAGTTAACTTGAAACCCTGACAGCATTTGAATTAATACTTGATTCCAGCGTTACTAGCTTTGAAGTAAAGACAAACATTGATGTAACTTTTGATCCAAGTATAAGGACTGAGGATAGTTAACTGCCAAATCGGTAGCTTCTAAAATAATTTCTGCATCACCTTCTTTAGTACAAAAAGAATTAACTCCTAAAGAATATAACAGCTCGATTACTTCTGGATGTTGGTAATCGCTCCAATGAATGAGACGGGTTTGGGGCGAGATAGCTGTAAATAAAGCTAGATTATCAGTATTAGATTCTGCTTCAATATCAAAGAATAAAACATCGATAGTCATTTCTCCATACATCAAAGGAAATACCTGCTCTAAGTCCTCTAGCAGAAGAACCCGAAAATTGGAGCTATGATTCTTAATTAATTCTCTTAACTGTTTTCCCTGATGCCTATTAGGCTCAATGATGACTAGATTTACTAATTTTTTAAGGGGCATATTATTAATCATAAATTTTAAGAAGATTTTTTTACGTATATCCATCTAAATATTATTACTTAGAATAATATTTAGTTTTCATCTTCTTAAGTATCTTTACGGTTAATTAACCTAAAGTTGATGATCAAACCCCGATTTTTAAAGCCGTCTTAAAGTCAATGCCTTCAGTATTTATACTTATTTGTAATTTAAGTATTTATTTAAAACAGTTTATATAGTTGTAGATATTCTTGGCAATCCGTTGCATTAAAGATTTAAAAATCAAAAAGACCACAGCTCAATAGATAACTGTGGTCTTCAAAATTAGCAACTAGCTAAATAATGCTTAATTGTCTTGGACTTAGAAAGAAAAGGTAGTTCTGAGGACACCGATTATAGCATCGTCCACTTCTTCGCCACCGTTAGGATTGATTATGTAGACCACACCAGGAGTAACAGAAACATTGTCGTTGAACTGATATTTATACAAACCTTCAAGGTGGATGGGATTATCTTCACCGTCCGCATAGGGTTCTACACCAGCAAATACAGAAGCTAAATTGCCCTCTTTCCCAAGGTCTGGGAAGGATACTCCTGTACCGTAGGACCAAATTTCTGTATCATCAGGACCAGAAGCCTCTTGAGCATCGGTAAACATACCAAAGGCATTTAAAGCGATGCGATCATTGAGTTGAAAAGCTGCTTCTACACCGTAAGAGTTTGCAGATACTCTGCCTGTGTCACCAAAAGGATTTCTTGCCGAGTCAGTACCAACACCCAAGTCAAAAATAGTATTTTCATTGAATCCAAATTGACCAAGAACGTAAGTACCCGCTACTTGTAGCTTATCATCTAAGAAGCTTAAAGTAACCTGACCTAGTGCAGAATATTCTTCGTTGAACAAACCGCCATCAGCATCAGCATCAGGATTAAAGGTATCACCACCGAAGTAACCAGCACTGACAGTAATAAAGTCGGTAGCTTCAAAGTTGAAACCAACACCCCCACCAGAAGCCAAACCAATTTTGTAAATGGGACTAGATTCAGCGAAACTGGAAAGTGAACCAGTAGCACCAGTGAAGGAATCTAAGTATGGGCTAAGGGTAGGTACAAAGTCTTGCCAGAGGGGAAAAGCTGCGGGTAAGTAGACATCGATTTTATCACCGATGGGGAAATAGTATGCTAACCAACCAATCCCAAAGTCATTACCACTATCACTAGTTTGGTAAGTTAAGGCACCAGTTTGGAGATCAACATCATTTCCGCTACTATCTTCGGTCTGGAAACCATCAAATCCAGCGTTTGAGGCATCAAGACGAGTAAATAAAGCATCTTCTCCGAAGAAACTAGAAACGAAGTTCAAACGTACCCGATCTTGAAAAACAACTTCATCGTTACTGGTATTGTTGAACTCGCCACTAAGACCAAAGACTACTTCCCCTTCTAATTTAGTTGTAGTGGAGAATTGAGTGTCTTCTAATACGGCTGTACGGCTTTCAAGTTCATCCACGCGACCGCCAATAGTAGCTAATTCTGCTTCAAACTCCTGAGACAGACGATTTATTGTATCTAAATCTTCCGAAGTCACGGAACCCTGTGAAGCAATTAAGCGTTCAATCTGATTCAAGCAAGAGTTTAAGCCAGCAGCAAATTCATAACGAGAAAGAGCTTGATTGCCACGATAAGTCTGATTAGGGAAACCAGAAATACAGCCATAACGATCTACCAAACTCCGCAGTGCTTCGTAAGCCCAATCAGTGGGGGAAACATCTCGTAGCTGATTAACGTTAGTTACTTGATTACGGGGGGTAGTTTTACCCTCTTGGCTATAATTATTTATTTGGTCAAGTATTTGACTGTTGCCATCTGCCTCAGCAGTTAACTGAGCAGAAGCTGATAGTTGAGAACCCAATACAAGACAGAGCATTGCTGGAGAAGCCAGCAATAAGTTGCGTACTAATTTGGACATTTTCCTCACACCTTAAAAGAGAAACTTAATCGCGTCTTTTCTGCGATCGCGTCAATTGTAACCTGGGGTTAAGATTAAACGCAATAACAAAAATAACAACGATATCAGAAGTTTAATGTATTAGCAAATACATTTTTTTAATGGTGTCAGCAGTCGTCAAAATTGTCAATACTGTAGCTTGCTACAGATCGCTCTACACCACAAGCTAGTCTCCAACAAATCTTAGCTACTGACCCAATTAACTAGGGTTCTGACAGGGAAGCCAGTTGCTCCCTTGTTATTAACTCCACTAACAGAATCTGTCCATACGGGGCCAGCCACATCTAAATGCATCCAGGGAGTATCCTTAATGAACTGTTTCAGAAATAGCGCAGCCGTAATTGACCCACCAGCACGAGGGCCAGTATTTTTCATGTCAGCAATTTGTGACTTTAAGCCCTCAAAATATTTTTCTTCCATCGGTAACTGCCAGAATTTTTCTCCCGCTAATTCTGCGGCAGTTTTCATCTCTTGAGCCAGAGTCTCGTCGTTACTCCACAACCCTGCAATATCATTGCCCAGAGCGACAACGCAAGCTCCTGTTAAAGTAGCTAGATCGACGATCGCATCCACCTCTAATTTTTCCGCGTAAACTAAAGCATCTGCTAAAGTTAGTCTCCCTTCAGCATCGGTATTGTTAACTTCAATCGTTTTGCCGTTAGCAGCTTTGAGGATATCTCCTGGGTGCATGGCTTTGCCGCTAATCATGTTTTCCGTGGCAGCACAGATAAAGTGGACTTCTACATCGGGTTTAAGTTGGGCGATCGCTTTGGCTGCGCCAAGGGTGGCGGCACCACCTCCCATATCCATTTTCATGGTTTCAATCCCGCTACCACTAGGTTTAAGATTCAAGCCACCAGAATCAAAGGTGAGGCTTTTACCCACAATAGCAACTTTACGCTTTGCTGTTCCCTGGGGCTTATAGGTTAGGTGAATAAACTTGGGGGGAATTTCTGAAGCCTTCCCGACACCAATATAGGCCCCCATACCCTGCTCAAACTTGGCACAATCTGACTCTTCTAAAATTTTAATTTCTAAACCATAGTCTTGCGCTAGCTGTTGAGCCGTTTCGGCCATAGTCACAGGAGTAACCTCGTTAGCAGGGGCATTAACTAGTTCTCTGGCTAGGATTACTCCCTCAGCAATAGTTGTACCTTTGGCGATCGCCTGATCTTGACCTGCTAAACCAATTAACTCAATAGTTTCTAATTTAGGTTCTTTGGATTCTGGTTCAGACTTAAAGCGATTGTCTTCGTGTAGTGCCAGAATAATTGCCTCAGTGATAGCTTGAGCGACTTCCGTAGGGGACTCCAATTCCGAGGGAATATGAATACCTAGGCTACGATCTTTCTTGGCCACACGAGCAATCTCGGCGGCGGCATTACGCCAGCTATCAATAGATAAATCCTCGGCCTTACCTAAGCCAACCAAGGCAATTTTACGTATAGGATTCTTGCCTCCCACGCGGCTAACTGCGGTAGAACCAGATTTACCCTCAAATTCCTCGTCAGCAATTAAGTCCGAGATTGTACCTGCTAATTTCTGATCTAACTTGGCCAAATCTCCTGACAACTCAGTCTTACCTTCCAAGATACCAACGGCAAGTATCGCACCAGTCCAATCTAATAATGCTGTATCGGTTGCTTTGATCTGCATCCTCTTTTAATTGTTCCTTTGTGTGAAGTAACTATATTTTCCTTCTAACCAATTAATTGTATCGTTTGTATCGTTCTTTTCGTTAACGAACTCATAGAAAAGCATTCGAGTAACTTTGAATAGAATCCTTACCAGACTGTCCTTGTGATGTTCGTAAATCTTGATAGCGATCGCTTAAAGGTAATATCTTTCCGAGAAATCAACTTAGTGACTAGACTTTAAAGATATTTTTTTGCAAGTTATTGTGACTACTCATCAACAAATTCTGCCAGCGACGACCAATTAACTTTGGTATATTAACCACAAAATGTCTGAGTACTGCTGGATTTGAGAAAATTCCCTCTAGACAAACTAAGATTTTGCCCTGCTTCAAAGGTTCAATAACCAAATAATAATCAAGCCAAATACGAGTTGCTCGCATCTTTAGCTGTAAAGCTGCCAATACTTCTGGATTTTGCTTAATATATGCTGTATTGGCTAAAAATCGGCTGATCACCTCACATTCTTCTTTCATTCGTTCAATCTTGTTACTGGAAACCAATGAGCCTGGGCGAGCGCGATAGAAATAGTATGGTTCAGGAACTAAGAAAAATTTAGCACCATGCATAAAGCACTGCATATCAAACCAAAAGTCTTGAGTAACTCGAATATTTTCATATCTAATTTGATTGTTAATCAGGAACTCTCTGCTAAATAATGGTTTGGTAAAGCCCAGGCGCAATCCTGGTCTACCCTCGATATCTGTGAGAATAAAATCAGCAGCTTCAAATTGTTGAATGGCGCTTACCTTGATGCCACTTTCACGAATTATCGTACTCCAGGGAGTGCTTACCCCATCTTCCACAAGGTAGGAATCATCAGCAATAAAGTCAACATTCTTTTGTTCAGCTAAACTAACTAATACTTCTAACCTTTGGGGAGCATACCAATCGTCAGAATCTAAGACGGCAATCCATTTACCTTGAGCTGCCTCGATCGCTTTATTTCTAGCACCCCCTGCCCCCATATTTTCTCTATTTAGGATTAGTTTGAGACGGGGATCATTGAAGCCTTGAACTATTTTGACGGTATTATCAGTGGAGCAATCATCAACCACGATTACTTCAATATTGGCTAAAGTCTGGGCTAAGGCAGATTCGATCGCTTTAGCGATATATTGCTCAGTGTTGTAAGCAGGAATGATAACAGATACTTCAATACTCATTTACTCTATACAGATACTTTAATATTGATTTGTGTTTTAGCTAGTTCCTGGGGATAGAAGATAAACACTTTTGCATCAAAGATTTACCATCAAAATAATCGGGAATATCTGCTCCCATTAAGTCTAGTATGGTGGCACCAACATCTACCGCTCTACCGTCAGCAAAGCTAGTTTCTGGACTAATTCTGGGCCCTTTTGCCATGAGAAACCCGTGTTCGCGATGACCACCGGGGCGGTTATAGGTAATTGGGCCAATGCGACCAATGTCTGGACTATCAATTAAATCGGTAGCAATTGTCTGCCAAATTACCACTAAATCAGGGTCAGGTAATTTGGGATCTGCATCTAAAGGAGATTTACGAGTACGAATCACTTTTTTGACCAATAGCTCTCCACTTCTGCCGTCTCGGAGGCGATAGAGAATATCAGTAATTTCTTGACATACTGCATCATATTCTTGGGGTTTAACAATCCCCTGGCGATCGCGTCCTTGAAGATTGATTCTAATGTGTCCATCGGCATAGGCGGGTAGAGCAAAGGCTTTCATCGTTGACCATAAAGGACTGTACCAAACAGCAGGCATCCAACCTAGTTCTACATTCTGCTCCAGTAA
>CBDUCX010000106.1:0-15251 GCA_965365755.1 uncultured Pleurocapsa sp. | reverse complement strand
TGTTTCTTTCTCTCCCATTAACGGTAGTGGGTCAAATTTGGTTCAAAGAAGTAATTATTAAAGATGTTTTAGATAATTGGAACTATTCCTTTGCGCAAAGAAAACCTATTGACAAGCTGATGCAGATTAACGAAGTGGCTAGAAATGAGGAGGAGTAGTTAGTAGTTAGTAGTCAGTAATCAAACGACCCTGGGAGCGATCGCCTTAACGGTTTTGAACTAGGCTTCCGTTTTAATAATCGTCAACCGTTTCCAGATATCGCTTTGTGTAGTATCTAACGACGCAACATCGTTGGTAATTTGAGATTTACCTGTTATCATAATCCTACAATGAAATAAGAGAATAACGAACTTGATTAACGGCTAGAGAAACGCCATATTGTGACAATAGCTTGCTTGCCCCCTGCATCTGGGTTGCCGAATAATTACTTACTCCTACCGAGAGAATTCGACCTCTTCTGACTTCATCGGCTAGGGCTTCCATCAAGGTCGGTTGACCCATTAAAAAGTCGAAGGGTGTGTGGATTTGATACAGGGCAACTTGCTCGACATCGAGTCTTTTCAAACTGTTGCTCAAAGCTTTTTCTACCGCTTTTTTATCCCATCTCCAAGGCAGAGGAAAATATTTAGTGGCTATCTGCACTGGTTGGCTGGTTTGCTTGATAAACTTTCCTAAAAGCCGCTCTGATTCTCCCAGACCGTAAACTTCGGCAGTATCGAACAGAGTTGCTCCTCCCGCCAAGGCAACTTCAAATGCTTTTTTTACTTCTTTTTCTCCATAATCAGAACCATAACCCCAAAATAGGCGATCGCCCCACGACCACGTACCGATGCCTAAAGTGGGAGTTTAGATAAAGTTCATTACTTCTGGGCTTAGCGTACTTGTTGTAAAAGCGATCGCGTCCGTTTTTCTTTCCTCAAATCTGTGACGGTCTTACTCCAATAATAATGATAATCACGTTGTCTGGTTAGTTATGTAGCGATCGCTCTTAACCAACGATTTTTAACCACACCCACCCTAACCTGCGTTACAGAACCTGTATTTCCGCCATCTAGCTAAAATTAAAGCAGATCAAGTTAGCTTAGAAAAAGGCAACGTGGGGTTATTGCGATAATTAAATCAACATTGGACACTCGGAGTAGATGAAACGACATGATTAGATTAATTTCTTGCTCGGTTGGAATTATTTCATTGCTGACCTTTGCTCGAACAAACTCAGCACAGTCTTATCCATCGGTCATAACGAATGACAATAGGACAAATGTAGGCAATATATATCTCAGTCAAATCAATAGGATTGATCCGAGTAATAGCTCACAGGAATTTTTTGATCAAGGTAGGGAAAAGCTTTATTTTCTCCCAGAAGAAGAGTCAGAACCTATATTACAGATAGATCAAGGGTCGGAACAAAAGCCTAAACCGCAAGTAGAGGGGAGAGAGGGTACGGGTATAAATCACGAAAGTCCAGAGTTAGAGCAAGACGACAGTTATCAAGAAGAATCACCAAATAAATAGTTTTAATTAGCAAAAGCTAGGATTAATAGTGAACCTCACAGCGCAGAAAAAAACTCTCAGCCTAATTATTAAGTAAAGGCAAGAGAGATTATTACAATTAATGTTTGTTTATAAAATATTGAGCGAGCTAATTTCGTCTGCTACCTAAGACCGTTTTGATGAAGGATTGCGCCTTCCCTCGGTAACAACTAAGTGGAGGAAGCGATAAAAACTCCACACCGAATAACTCTACTAGACTGTCCAAAAACCTGACGATCGCTCTCCTTCGGTTTTTAGCAATGGGTCACAACGGTACAACTCCCAGCCAGTGCAATATTTATTTTCAATAGGCTACTAGATAAAGTATATATAATCACAATTTATCCAGCCAGCTTTTGTTATAAGTTGTTATTTTTGACCCGATATTATTCGTGGCAGGTTAAGAAATTACGCTGTTTGTTAATTTATCTTAATTGAAACTGGCTGGTTAGTATAAAGTATTATAAATAGCCAGAAACAAAACGCAATTCATCAGGGATTGGAGTGTTTTCAGGAAATTCCAGCCAGGTTTCATGAACGCCTAAATATCCAGATTCGCTGAAAGAAGTGAGCATCCTCCCTAGAGCAACCCAAACTTCTGGATCGTATTCCCAATCTTTGTTTCTGGGACTAAAACAGGCGATCGATTTTAAAGCCCAAAAGTAGCTATTGCGTACTACCGAACCACCTTTTTTATATTCGGGAAGATCTTCGTAATTAATTAACAAAATACTGTTTGGCAATTTTACTCGCATGGCATTGTTATTCTAATTTTCTCAAAGAATTTGTGGTAATTTGGCGATCGCTCTCTCTACACTAGCATCTCTAATGATGTCCCGAAACGCTTTGCAGTGCATCAATCTGGTAATGCTCAAGCTGCCAAATACACGAGAACTAGACATCCCCTTCAATTAGTCTTTACTGCGGACATTGGAATCAAGTCGGCTGCTAGTCGCGCTGAATACTACATCAAACAGCTACCTAAAAATAAAGAAAGAATTTTTCTGATTAACCGTTTTATTAATGCTCCTGCCGTCCTAGGACTATCCATCCCAGCCTTGCTGTGCGAAGACTGAGAGTTCCGCCCAGTTTGTTAAAATTAGCTACTTTGCTCTAAAAATAGCTGTCTTTCGGCATGTCTTCTCCTGGTTAATCCTGGCATTTGCACTAATCTGCCTCCCTGATTAGCTTTGTCCCAGCGTAGAAATTCATTTGCCGCACCCGCATAGTCTTCCTGGTTGATTTTCTTGATTAAAGTACTCTCTTTGATGGAACCGATACCTACATTGAAAGAGATGGATGCTAAGGCGCTTAATTGTTGTTCGCTCAGATTAACTTTGAGCAACTGATCCAATTCTTGATGAATTTCCTGTAGATGGTTATTTAATGCTATCTCTGCCTCTTTTGGGGAAATGCGATCGCCAATTCTCACGGGCTGGTCATCAATTCTCGATAAACCATAACCAATGACAGGTGTTCCGTCTGTATCAATATAGGCGTAATCTTTAAATCCCTCAAATTCTTTGATCAGGTTGACTGCGATATCGGAGACAGGTTTGGGCTGCGGTTTTGTTGGCGTCGGAGTATTGTAGGTTTCGGCATTTCTTAGATTGATTACTAAAGAATTGTCCAACCTCTGTAGCTGCATGTCTTTGGCAATATTATTCGATGGTTCATCAATTTTACTTTCGGCAATGGAGATCGTGGTTAATCCTAAAGAGCAAACGCTTGTCAATACAATTACGCCATCAATATACTTGTTCAAAACTCGTTTCTTAAATAGTTATTATTTCATCAGACAGTTCTAGCCGATTGTCAAGATAACAGCGACTAAATCAAGCTGTATGTTAACAAAACTTAATTAAGTTTTCGTAAAACCAGCAACAAACATCACTACGGGAACGGGAATATTACCATCAGGATCACTATAGTTTTTTTTGTCATGGCGTTCTAGGTGTTGCTCGATTTGTTCAAAAGCTTCACTAATTCTGCCGTCAGGTTCAACATCCATTTCTACAGTGTTTAATCTTTCTCTTAGCAAAGTTGATTTAATTTTATCTCAGTCAAAGTTTTTAATTGAAGTCGAATTCAACCAGATTTTATTTGCATTATTCAATTAGATTTGGGGGGCAATAATCAAAGAGTATTGCTATAGATTTAGACTTGAACTGAACGAGATTTAGCTACCTGACAAAAGAAATCTACATATTGCTGATGTCCTTGGGGAAAAACAAAGTTTAGAGTCAGAGGGTCTTCGGTATCTCGCTCGTCTCCTGGCCCTTGTATAACTTTTGTCTTTTGAGGCTTGCTGCGGTCTAGCTTGAGTGGCTGACGGTTTTTGACTTCTCCGCCACTGCTATCTACATAAACGATCGCATTATCGGTATTAAATTCTTGGCCTAAAGCTTGGATTAGTTGCAGAAATCCGCGATCGCTCCCACCCCGTTTAAATTCGATAGGACTGTGTTCTACTGCCTTACTAGTTACTGTATCTCCCACACCCAGAATGGTAGGCATGGTGGCAGGATCAAAGTTATCTTTAACTAGCTGGAGTAAATCTTGCTGTTGACTGGGGGCTTCTCTAACGTTGAACTCTTCTCCCAAAGGATATTTTCCTGTATGTAGATAGTAGTAGTGATTGAGGATAACTAATACTCCTACCTCCTTGATGGCACCCCGCAGCATAAACTGAAAGTCTGTCGTCCCCGAATCTTTGCCCTGGGATGGCTGCATAATTTCTTGTCCCTGTTCATCTCTGCCCAAATTGGGAGCATAATGGACAAAAAAGGAGTCTGATAAACCCTGTTGCTGTGCTTCTTCCAGCAGGCGATCAATAAACGCTTTTACTTCCTGTTGCAAATCGGCATATAGTTCAGGTTGGTCAATAAATGCCTCGTGAAAAACGTTTAAATTTGCTGTGGGAGAGACTTTATTATCTAATACTGTTGCTCCGATATATTCTTCTAACTGACTTTGAGTTAAGCCATATTTTAGCTGCTGACCTAATTGTCTCAAGAAATCCCTCAACTTAAGAGGTACTGCTGATAAAAACGCCATTTCTGCTTGGCTCACTCCAGGATGAGAGACATTTCCATAGCAATCTTGCCACTGCACCCCACCCCCAGCTAAACCTGGTATGTATAAGCCTTGCTCTCTAACTGAATCTCTATTGCCTAAAGCTCGTTCAACGATACCGTTAACTCCACGTTGACCAATATGTTCCCCGTTGGTCAAAACAAAAAAATGTCTGCCTAAAGTCTTGACTGCTTCGATATATCTAGTTTCCATCACTCTTGTCAAAGGGTCTTTAACTAAACCCATACACACGCCGTCGAGATCTTGGATAATTAAAATGTTCTCTTTTTCCACTAACATCTGAGCGAGAGTCTGATGATCTAAAGAAAGCGATCGCGTAGATAAAGAAGTATGAGAAATAGTCATGATATAAAATAACTTTATTTATATTTAGGATGCGTTTAAAGTTTCCCGCCTCGATCTATCTAACAGGAGTATTTTTAGCAGTTTGGTTCCTAATTCTGTCTTCTCCTAGGGTAATTGCTCTGGCTGAAACAATTACTGAAGATAGTATTCCAGCAGTTGTGAGTCGGATTCAACAAAATGACGTGATCTACCTGGGGGAAAATCATGATAGTGCTTCTATTCATCAACAACAGTTAGCCATCATTACTCAACTATACGAGAATTTAGTCAACTCCGATCAAGAATTAGCGATCGCCTTAGAAATGTTTCAGCGTCCTTTTCAGCCAATCTTAAATCGCTATCTAGCCCAAGAAATTGACGAGACTAAATTACGGAAAGAAACCGAATACGACACCCGTTGGGGTTTTGACTGGGAATTGTACGCTCCTATATTACGTTTTGCCCAAGCCAACCAAATTTCTTTAATTGCTCTAAATACGCCGACGGAAATTACGCACAAAGTAGCTGAATTTGGTATGGACAGTCTAACAGGAAAAGACTTTCGCTATATCCCACCTTTGTCAGATATTAGACTGGATAATCCAGAATATCGTCAAAGATTGTTCCATGTATATCAACAACACGTTGAAGATGAACAGGGAAATAGTAAGGAGGCAGAGAACTTCTATACTGCACAAGTACTATGGGATGAAACAATGGCAGAAGCGATCTCGCTTTACTATCAAAATCATCCCCAAGTCCACATAGCAGTTTTAGTCGGCAAAGCTCACGTCATTTATGATTACGCTATTCCCGAACGTGTAGCTCGAAGGATCAACAGTTCTTCTTTTACTCAAACTTCTTTTTTATTCGATCAGAATCAATAGAAACCAAGTAGTTTATTTATTTTATCTCACTGTAATTATGTGATCGAAGGTGTGATTAACTTCATTTTTCAGTAGTTATAAAGTCACTGTGAAGCCATTGTAAAGCTTTTATAAAGGGTACATAAGTTAAACAAATTAATTTTATTACCTCGTTACTAAGTTACTATGGCTACTCAAAAAATCGCTAATACAAATATTTACGCAGATTCTTCTATCAAAAAAGACTGGGGCACTGGATACAAGGTTGAACTAAATCTAACCTCAGAATTGGTCGCTAACGATTGGATGCTCGACTTGAACCTCCCCACTACCTACAACATCAAAGAGGTTTATGGAGTAGAGTTAACCGACAATGGCAATGGCAACTCCACCATCAGCGGACAGGGTAGCACCGAAGACCTTGACCCAGGAGAAACCGCTAAAGCAGTATTTATTATTGACTCTTATGGTCAAGATGCCATTCTTCCTCAGTTCAATTATTCAAATGCTCAAACTACAACTCCAGCACCTGAGTTAACTTCAAATTCCCCAGCACCAGAGCAACCTGTAGTCGAAACACCTCCTACTGACAATAATCTGATGGGTTCGGTTATTAGTGAACCCATCCCAGTATCTCAACCATCTCAACTGAGTTCTAATGCTATTTCAGTCGGATTTGAAAACCACGCTAACGGCACTACCTATGGCACTGTTACTCAACGTCAAGATTGGGATGCCGCTTGGTCTGTTCAAATGAATGAGGGTGAGTTGGCTTCTATTTCCAACCAAGAGGCTCATTCTGGCAATAACTCTTTGAAAATTGATTATCCAGCAAATGCTCAATCAAATGTTGGTGCAAAGTGGCAAGTTCCTGCTCAACAAGAATATTACCTTTCTTATTGGGTGAAATTTGACGGTAACTTCGATTTTGATGGTGCCAGACATAGTGGCGGAAAGTTACCAGGTCTAGGTTCAGGAGATCTCGCTTCGGGAGGAAATAAACCTAATGGTAATAATGGATTTACCTCCAGATATATGTGGCGCGAGAATGGAAAAGCTGTTTTATATCTATATCATATGGATCAGCCAGAAATTTGGGGAGAAGATATTTCCCTTACAGGAGCTGATGGCAGTGATAAGTACTTTGAACGAGGCAAATGGCACAACATGATTCAAAGAGTCAAGGTTAATGACGGCAGCCAGTCCAATGGAGAAATAGATGTTTGGATGGACAATGAACAAGTCCTTGATCTCGACGGTCTTCGGTTTACTAATGGTCAAGGCATTGACACCACATACTTCAGTACTTTCCATGGTGGATCTGGCAGTGACTGGTGGCCTGAGCAAGACACTAATGCTTACTTCGATGATTTTGTAGTTTCGACTAATGCTGCCGATGTAGGACTTTGACACTCCCCGACCTACATTTGACTACGCTCTCGTTTCGTCAAAGTTGAAGGACGCCCTAAAGGATACACCTTCGGATAGAGATTCTCGCTTCGTAGTATCGTAACTAGAATTACCCAAATTAATCGGTAATTCCCCGTCATTGGATACTCCACGAGCTAACAGGGCAAGTCCTGCCCCTAGAATATTAAGTGCAGCATTTTTATCTCTTGGATTCAATTTACCGCACCCATTGCATTCCCATTCTCTGACTGAGAGTGGGAGTTTTTTGATTTTATTTTGTTGTTTGAAGAAGTTTTTGAAAGCTCGATCAAGATGCTTTAATCCTTGCTGAAGTGGCACAGAAGAAATGTCTTTTAGCCAAGCCGTTTCTTCTTGCTTTTTTAGTGCAGTCAGTAGTTTAGAGGTTTGATTGTAGGATATGGATTGACCTTTCTCTTTGTACGAAGCAGATCTTAGATTTAATGCCCAATTAAAGACGAATCTCACCGACCCAAAGGTTTGAGCTAACTGTAACCTTTGAGAGTCATTCACTTTAATTCGGTACTTAAAACCTCGTAGCTGTTTCATCTACTTATACTACCAACGAACGCAACCCCATGTATAATAATACTTATAAGTAGTTTAATTGCTCGCCCCAGCTCGCTTGGGTGATGTATTACATCCTCCACCTAAAGGAATAGGTCTTATACATCCCCCAAACCCCCTATTAAGATAATTCCATATTTGTTTACTCATCTGCAAAACGCCACATCGGGATTTTACGTTGGAATTGGAATTTGAAATTAAGATTTTAAATCTCATTTAAAATTTTTTATTCCTCCGCTAATGTAAGATTCCCGATGTTTTTGTATTCTTCGTAGAAAAATCCTAATAAACCTCCTAAAGTTCCCATACCACGAAAGATATATAGCAAGGAAGTTACAACGGCAGCTTTTTCCATTAATAAAGAGGGAATCAACCGTATAAGACCAATCCCAATCAAGCCAAATCCCTTTAAAATCCGAATTGACTGGACAGAAAAGGAAGGGTATAGCTCTTTTTCTACAGAACTATGATTACTCCATTCCCGATAGCCTCGGAACAAAATCCATTTCAGGTTAATACGAGAGGCAAGAATAATGTCATATACAATTGCTTTATCTGCCCAAGTAATTTTGTATCCTGCTTTGTTGAGATTTAAAAATAGGCAACAATCAGAACCTCCAGAAGTTGCAAAGCGATTATCGAAAACTGGATTTAATTTACGTAGTATTTCAGCCTTGACTATCACATTATTCGTAAAAGCTACCGATCTTTGTTCCCCAGTTTGATAGCGTGGTGGTTCAAAAAATTTCCCTTTAACAATCCAGTGAGGAACTTCGTCTTCTTCTTGAAAACGGGGGATTACAGGCCCTGTAACAATATCTGAATCATACTCTTTCTGTACTACCAGTAATTCTTCTAACCAGGTCGATTCTGGGATTTCATCATCATCGACAATGGCAATGAAATCTGCATCCACCGAAACCATGGACATCGATTTATTGCGAGCATAGGTAATGCCTCTTTGATTCTCGACACCTGTTTTTATTGTCCAGCGAAATCCCGATTGAATCTCTGCACAAATTTGGTTAGCCAATCCAGCAGTATCATTATCTACTACAATGACCTCTATTTCAGGGCAATTGATTCTCTCAAAAGTTAATTTATTGAGTCCTTCAAGCAAAAGCCGCAATCTTTTCGGTCTTTTGTAAGTTGCAACACATATTGAAATCAACATAGTTTAACTATTTTCCTTTAAACTTTTTGTCAAATACGCTGCAAGTAATTTAAAATTACTCGCCAAGTGCCGATTTCCAACTTATTCAGTAGCGTAATATAATTCATAGATATGTTTTATTAAACTAATGGCTGATAAAAATAATGACGTTGACAGAAATCGGATTTATGAGGTTGTCGTGTTTTAAGTGAACTAATCAGATCACATAATACTATATTTACAGAAGTCCAGGAAATCCCTTTATTTCCCTTGGTAGTGATAATTACGAAATAATTTTGCAGCAGAATTCAATCACACAAAGATTAAATATAAATCTCAAATGGTATCTTGGTTCTGCAAACCATAAAGCACCGAACCAACCAATCCTACTTGAGGATTCAAAACAATATGGACGGGCACTGATTCAATGAGGGGACTAACTCTGCCTTTGTCTTTAAAAGCATTGATAAATCTACCATCCTGCATTAGAGGTAAGATTTTTGCCGCAATTCCGCCAGCAATATAAATTCCCCCATAGGAAAGAAGTTTAAGTGCTAAATTACCTGTTTCGGAACCATAGGCTTCGATAAAAATCTCCATGGTTTTCTCGCATAGATGATCGCTTTGCTTGAAGGCTGCTTGAGAAATAATGGCTGCGGGGTCAATAGTTTTTTTGTTTTCCTGTGACCAAAGCCTAATTTTTTCTGCTATTTCAGGTGATTCTGTCGCAAAATTACTATCTCGCAAAAACTGATAAATAGAGGTAATTCCCTGACCAGAAACGACTCTTTCGACTGAGATATGGTTGACATTTAATTTCTGGCGTAAATACCGCAACAGTTCAGTTTCTAACTCGTTGCGGGGAGCAAAATCTGTATGTCCTCCTTCGCTGGCAAAAATTTGATATTTTTTTCCTTGGGGAACTAAAAAAGCCTCTCCCAAGCCTGTCCCTGCACCAATTACGGCGATGGGAGAATCTTCTCTGGCTTCTCCAGCCTGTAGAGTATGAACATCAAAATCTTTTAAACCTAAGATACCAAAGCTGTTAGCAGCAAAGTCGTTAAGCAAACTAATTTTGGGTATGTCTAACTCTATTTCTAGTCGTTGAGCCTCCAATACCCAGCTAAGGTTAGTCAGTTTGCAAGTATTGTTGACCACTGGCCCCGCGATCGCAAAACAGGCTAGCTGTGGCTTAATATATTGATCTTGCGCGAGAAACTCCTGCACCATCGGCACTAAATCAGGAAAATTAGCACTAATATACTGGGCTTCTTTAACAGTCTTAAAAGTCTTTTCGGTCAGGGTGACTTCCGTGACCTCTACCAGGCGTAAAATAGTCTTAGTTCCGCCAATGTCCCCGGCTAATAAAAACATAGTCTGCTTGTTTCGATCTATTCCTATAGTTGTTTAGTGGCACATGTTTAGTGGCACAGTCGCTTGAGATAGACTAAATCACATCTCGCTGTTTCCACACCATCGGCGGGTTGATAGCCGTTGAACTCGTATAATTTTACTGCCTCCTTTAGAATAGATGCGGTTTCGAGCCAAATTTCTTGATAATCCTTAATGGCGATCGCTTTTTCTAGTTGTGTTAACAAGTACTTCCCCAATCCTTGACCCCTAACTTCTGGTAATAAGTACATTTTGCGGATTTCTACGGCATTCTGTCCTCTAGCAATAGGTTGATAAGCTGCCGTTCCCACAATAGTTGAATCTTGCTCAACTACCCAAAATTCGCCCCCAACTTCTAGATAGGCAGATTCTACCTCAATTACATCCCGATCAGCCACTTCAGGCTGCCAAGGTAAACCATACTCTGACAATACCTGCCTAATCACCTCCGCTGCTACATCTCGATCTGACTCCCGCCAATCTCTAATCAAAAATTCGTGATATCTATTATTCATCTCCTACCTAGATTACTTGGTGGGCATTATCTAGAATAATCGGTCTTTATTATGGTTTTTACAATGCCCAGCCTACATTATGCTAATGATTACTCGTTACTTTTTACTTGTTACTCTTTACTCAAAAAAGATAGCTCAAAAGCTCCAAGTTGCAAATGAGACGCTGCTTAACTATGTACCCTTGGTTCATAATGCAGAGTTGCTAAAATATTACTCTCATATTCTCCTAATTCTGCCAACCTAGCTTCAACTGTAGAGCGATCGCTATATTGTTCTGCCAATAACCAATAGATGCCGTAATGACGGGCTTCGGATGTCATCAAACTCAGATAAAATTGAGCTAATTCAGGATCGGGGCAATATTTTCCAATTAAGCCTAGTCTTTCGTGGGAGCGAGCCTCGATAATTGCCGAAATCAACAGCGAGTCAACTAAGCGGGCTGGTTCAGTATGTCTGATTTGGGACTTGAGCTTAGAGAAGTAAGGTGGAGAGTTAAGAGGTGCTAGGGGAATGCTGCGCTTTTCTAGCCATTGATTTACCTGCTCAAAATGTGATAATTCTTCTTGGGCGATCGCTGTTAACTGACGAACTAATTTTTGATGAGAAGGATAGCGAAACATCAGATTAATTGCCACTCCTGCTGCTTTACGTTCACAGTGGGAATGATCCAACATGATAGTATCTAAGTTGGCGATCGCTTGATCAACCCAGGCACTAGTTGATGGTTGTTGCAAAATTTTGATGGTGGCAACTTCGTTTAAAGAGACTACTCGATTCGTCATTATTCTCCTATACTTCAAGAATAGTATTTTTTCCGTCGTCAAGATAATTTTCGTATACTAAGTCTACAAAGATTAATCCTTAGAATGACGCATAATCCTTAATTAGGCGGGAATACTTACTAGTAAGTTAACAATTTACTTTTATTATCTGTAAAATCTTCCAGTAGTAAAAATTGATTGTCCAGAATGCACATTGTCAAAATAGCCAGCATGACTAAAAACCGCCGCATTGTTATTGGTGACGTACACGGACACTATGACACTCTAATCGCTCTACTCGACGCAATTTCACCTACCAGCGATGATCAAGTGTATTTTTTAGGTGATCTCATTGATCGCGGCCCGAAAAGCGCACAGGTTGTTGAATTGGTTATGCGCAATCAATTTAGTTGTCTGAGGGGCAACCACGAGGAAATGTTACTGGATGTAGTGGGATCTGGAGAAGTATCGATTGAACTGTACCAAAGCTGGTTATATAGTGGTGGTCATGCCACAGTTGACAGCTACGATAGTAAAATTCCTCAAGAACATATTGACTGGATCAAAAGTCTGCCTTTATATTTGGATCTTGGGGATTACTGGTTGGTTCATGCGGGAGTTGATCCCAACATTCCTTTAAGTGAGCAGTGTGCTGATCAGTTTTGTTGGATTAGAGAAGACTTTCATGCTGCGGACAAAGCATTTTTTGATAATAAATTAATTATTACAGGTCATACTATTACCTTTACTTTACCTGGAGTTGAACCTGGACAAATAGCTGCGGGAAAAGGATGGTTAGATATTGAAACTGGTGCATATCATCACAATAGTGGCTGGATGACTGCGGTAGATCTTAATCAGCATAAAGTTTATCAGGCAAATACCTTTGACGGTAGAATCCGCATTATGCCTTTAAGTAAAGCGGTTGCTAAGGTGGAATCTGCTAAAGTTATTTCTCGGAGAATGCGGAAAAGAGCTTAATTTTAGTTATTAGTTATTGATTATTAGTTATTAGTATGTTAAAGACAAGGCATGCCTTGTCTGTACAGTTGTTAGTTATTAATCGTATCAAGCGGGATAAAATAATCAAAAAAAATGGATTCGATTCAAGTTAATGGCATTCGTGCTTACGGATATGTAGGTTACTTACCTGAAGAGAGAGTTTTAGGACAATGGTTTGAAGTAGACTTAACTCTGTGGGTGGATTTAGCTCCTGCGGGGAAAAGTGACGACATCGCCGATACTTTAGACTACCGAGAAGCGATCGCCATTGTCAAAGAGCAAATCACCACCGCTAAGTTTGATTTAGTAGAAAAATTGATTAGTGCGATCGCCGATCAGCTATTAAGCTTGGATAAAGTTAGTCAAGTTCGTGTCCAGCTATCAAAACCCGCAGCACCCATTCCCGACTTTAACGGTCGCATTACTCTAGATATTACTCGCAGCATAGCTTAACTATACAGATTTTTGGTTATTTGGCAATTAGTAAGAATACTTAATATTTTAAATATTTTGGTTTTTAAGTATAATTTTTAGGCATTTCCGAGCAAGGGCAATCGTATTTAATTGGGCAAATTAATATTAGAAGGCAATTCAACAAGCCACTTAAGTATGGTCGAGAAATTTGATCATCTTTTAGCTTTAAAACAACTTTATTAATACAGGACACTTGGTCGATGAATAGGAAAATTAAACTAAGAACTAATTTAGTTTGGCAATATTTTAATCAACAACTAGGCCATCAATATTCTGTCTGGAATGTCAGACATTTTTGGTATTTATACCAAATTACTTTGTTTAAAAGATGTTGGGAACAAGAATGCTCTCAAGAGAGTAATCCGCAGTGTTAATTAGACTTTAGAATAAACTGAATCTGAACAACAGAAATTCTATCAAATTAATCTAAATATAAATTGCCAATAATTTTCAGTTTTTTATTGGTAATTTTACTTTTTTTAAGCAGATAACATTTATTCTCTTGTCTTTAACACAGCAATTAAATCTAAGCGATTAATTTGACGACGAATAATTAAACCTGAACCAAGAGCAGCCAGTAGCACCACCACAAAAGTAAAAGCATAAGTAGAGTTATTAATTACCAAAGGTAGACGATACAGTTCGGAATTATATGCCGAAGACATTAAGGCTGCTAAACCATAGCCAATCAAATAACCAACAGGAATTGCTAACAAAATTAAAATTGCTTGTTCTCCTAACAAAATAAATGCTACCTCCTCTTTAGTAAAGCCAATAATTCGCAGACTAGCTAATTCTCTTCCTCTTTCGGACAGGGCAATACGGGCAGAGTTATAAACAACACTAAAAGTAATAATGCAGGCAAAAGCGACTAAAAAAGTGGTCATGATCTTCAGATTTTCGGCACTAATTTCCTCGAAACTTCTTAAACTTGCTTGTCTGGTAGATATGCCAGTAATAGCAGGGATACGTTTTAATTCTGTATAAAGTTTATTAGCAAGATGAGCATCCACCGAAATATATGCCCCCGAAATAGTTTGTCCCTCACGCATCAGACGATTAAGGGCATGGATATCGATATAAGCTTGCACTCCTAAAAGTTCATCTACTAATCCTGTGACTGTAATTTGTCTTACGGGACGATTTGCCTCTAATACTTCCGCCGTTAAAGTGTCTCCAGGTTGGACGTTTAAGATTTCTGCTAGTTTGGTGGTCAACACTACTCCATCACTGGGGAGATAAACCAAGTTAGAGTTCTTATTCATCAGGCGACGAAACTCTCCCTGGGGATTGATACCAGTTAAGACAGTACGATAGGTGCGATGCTCAAAACGCAGTCGGGCGGGAACAAGACGAAATGGTTCGGAATTGATCACTCCAGGTAAGCTAGCTACTTCATAACGAGTACGAGAAGGACGAGGCTCATTAAAGACAATTGTCATGTCCTCCCGTTGTACCTGCCGAAATTGAAAATCCATCAGATAGTTGACGGCATCTTTCATGTAATTTCCCGTAACTAAAATTGCTACTGCGAGGGAAACACCGAGAATCGATAAACCAGCTTGTATGGGTTTTCTTTCTAGATTGCGTAGGATAATTCTCCCCGCAGGAGAAAAGAAACGTTGTAAACCCAACCTTTCGATAATCGTTGGTTTAAACTCCGCTGGAGGTTCAGGGCGCATCCCCTGGGCTGGTGGTAAGGCAACAGCTTTATTTACCGCCATAAATGCTCCGATCGCCGCAGCGGCATAACTGACTATAATGGCAGTAGCTAATACTCTGGGACTAAAGTCGAAACGTAGCAGGGGGAATTTATAAAACTGAGTATAAATTTGGGTTAGTCCTCTGCCTAGCCATAAGCCCACCAGAATTCCTAAAATTGAACCCCCAGTGACAATCGTGAGAACGAATTTAAGATAATGGTAACCAATGGTAAAGTTATCATAGCCAAAAGCTTTTAAGACAGCTATCTGTTCCCGTTGTGTACCTACAAGGCGAGAGAGAACTACGTGGAGTAAAAAAGCAGCAATTCCCAGGAAAATAGAAGGCAACATGGTCGCCATAATCTCTAAACCCTTAATCTCGTCGGAGAGGATCTTATGGGAGACTTGATCGTCTCTGCTGTAAGCACCTAAACCAC
>CBDUCX010000105.1:0-15390 GCA_965365755.1 uncultured Pleurocapsa sp. | reverse complement strand
TTTCATCATTATTGGCAGTCCCATTTTGCCAAGCTCCACCATAAATAACAATAATTGCGGGATATTTTCCTGTAAGGAAAGGTTGATACAGATTAAGTTTAAGCTCGACTCCATCAGGACTAGCAAATATAACCCCCCGTTGAATACGCACCTCTGGAAGCGGAATACCCCGAAAGGCATCTAATAACACGAAAGGCTGAGGGCGCATCTGCGTCTGTAAAGAAGGAGGAATTTTAGTTAAATAATCTTTTCCTAAAACTTGTGCCATTTCCTGAGCAAACTTGGCGTTAGCAGCCGGTAGCTGAATCAGTGGCAGGCAACTTAGAAGTAATCCGATTAAGCTAGCAATTACAGCAAGATCGTAGAAAACACTTACTTTAAGCTGAGAAATAGTTAACAGTAAGGCGATCGCATTCAGCAAAAGCAACCAAGGACTTACTTCTGGGGCACCTACTCCCAAGGGTAAGAGGGAAAAAGTAGGGGCAGGTATGATAATCCACAGACTGAGGAATAATCCTATGCCACTCACAAGTAACAAAATAATCGGTAATAATTCTGATAAATTTAGGGGCAACATATAAACTGCATCTACTACTAACTACTAACCACTAACTACTGACCACTAACCACTACCTACCACAATCATTTTCCAATTAATTTTACCCACCTACTTATTGATCAAAGATGAAAAAACTATTAGTTACGGGAGCAAGTGGTTTCTTGGGTTGGAATTTATGTCAATCTGCTCAAACCGACTGGGAGGTATACGGGACTTATTTTAGTCATAAAGTCAAGATATCGGGAGCAAAATTATCGAAGACTGATTTAAGAGATTTTGCTGCTCTAGATCGGCTATTCCAAGAGATTAAACCTGATGCTGTCATTCATACGGCTGCTGCCTCTAGACCCAATTTTTGCCAAACTCATCGCCAAGAATCTTATACCATTAACGTCGAGGTTGCAGTTAATATGGCTCGTCTGTGTGGGAAACGTAATATTCCCTGTGCTTTTACTTCTACTGATTTAGTTTTTGATGGACAGAATCCTCTATATACAGAAACCGATCCTGTCTGTCCCATTAATTACTACGGTGAACAAAAAGCGATCGCCGAACAAAAAATGAGGGAGATCTATCCTGCGATCGCACTTTGCCGCATGCCTCTAATGTTTGGTGCCCCTTCCCCTGTCTCTCCTAGCTTTCTTCAGGGTATGGTGAGTAATCTGCAAACTGGTCAAGAAATTAGCTTATTTACGGACGAATTTAGGACTCCTGCCAGTGCCATTACTGCGTCCCAAGGATTATTGTTGGCGATAGAAAAACAAGTACAGGGGATATTACACCTAGGGGGAACAGAGCGCATCTCCCGTTATGATTTTGGACTATTACTAGCAGACATACTGCAACTACCAATAGATTCAATTAAGCCAGTCAAGCAAACAGATGTGGCTATGGTAGCACCGCGATCGCCCGATACTTCTTTGGATAGCAGTAAGGCTTTTGCTTTAGGTTACCAGCCTTTATCTTTGAGAACAGAATTGACTAGTTTATTTTAAAATACGACCAGATTTAACAATTAATTTGGAGATCAGAATTGGAAAAAAATCTTAAGTCTTCTCCATAGATAACATAGCAATTTTTAATGGTGCTAATGTTGGTAATATCCTGTACTCGTAACTAATTAGACTCATTGAGTATGGTGATTCGAGTTGCTGCATCTGATTACCTCAAAACAAACATGCCCGATCCTGGTTTAGAAAAACTTTTAATTCGGTTATCTAATAATCTGGCTGAAGATCAGCTAGTTCAAAACGTAACAGATGATCTGAGAAAAGAACTCCGTGTTGATCGCGTGGTCTTATATTATTTTTATCGCCAGTGGGAGGGAAGGGTTACCTTTGAATCTTTAAGCTCAAATAAGTATTCAATTTTGGGTTCAACGGGCCCTGATGAATGTTTTAATGGTGAGTATGCTGCATTGTATCAAGATTACAGAGTAAGTGCGATCGCAGATATTGAAACTGCACCCATCGCCGAATGTCATCGTAATTTCTTGCGAGAAATAAAGGTCAGGGCCAATTTAGTTGTCCCAGTTTTACCCCCCTCTGGCTTGTGGGGTTTATTAATCGCTCATCATTGTCAACATAATGTTGAATGGATTGAGGATCAAATCAAAGCAATGCAAGCAGGAGCCGAAATTCTTGCTCAATCTAAGGCAATTCGTGGTGACACTTAAACCATGTCTAGTTTAGAAGTGACAAATATTGTTACTCAAATATGCAAAATTTTGCAAAGAAAGTTTACATTACAAATTAATATTGACATTTATATCAAATGTGGTTGGACTTAGCAATCAACCACACGAAGCTCGCTATAATATACGTCATTAAAATTAACTCACAATTGCAGCAGATATGGGAAAGTGGCATTTTGCTTGACTCTCCCTGTCGATAATACTAAGCTATCTGCTACCCATCTCCATAATGATTAGTAGCTAAATAATTTTCAGATCTACCAGTACTTGAAAAGTATCACGACATTTGAATTATATGTCCAACGCGCAAAACTCTCATAGCTCCCTCAAAAATTCTAAAATTGACCTCTTGCAACAAGAATGGACAGAGTTCAATCGCTTTCATCACCGTGGAGAATATCCATGTCCTGTATGTCGTCATGGCAAAGTTGCGGAGATGCCATTAATGGAAACTTTCGCCTGTAATTTTTGCCAGCATATTTTTACCACCAACTTTGACAAACAACTGCTCAAGATGGCAGATAGTCAACTACCTCTGACCTGGTATTGGAATGGCAAGATTTGGAAGGGTATTCATCAAGAAGGTGCAGAAGTTGGCTGGGCTTATCTACTGTTTGCCGTCGCTTTTGTTTTGATTCCTACGGCAATTATCAGTGTCGGAGTATATCTGTTTCCTCCCATGAGCGGCAGTTTTCTCTCATGGCTTCCCCTAACCTGGACAATCTTAACTTTCTCGGCTCATCTTTTTTGCGTTGTCTGGTTAATTATTGAATATTACCAGTTTCCAATTTTTCTTTATATCAGAGCTTTAAAGAGAAAGTTGTCCATCTATATTTGAGTACTCCCTCTGCTAAAGCAACGCTTCGCTGAGGGATTCTAAGCGGATGTTTCGAGACGGATTAAAATCGCGTCTCTCCACCTTTCCGTTAACTGACCAAAGGCGATACCTTTGGGGATGACTCAAAACACCCCTAGACAGTCGGCTAAGATCTATACCTAGCGTTCTGCTTACTTTTCGACCTATATTTGCTGCTGATTGAGCATCACAATTTAGATACCAGTTCTTTGCGGTTCGATATAAACCACGTTTGACTCGTCTCCCTGACGGTTTCCAATCCCGGGGTTTTTCGCCCAATGTTGGCAGATAGTCACCATCTAAGAAACTAGTCTTGCTAGTATAGGATTCTTCCGTTTGAACAAAGCGCAAACCGTATTGGTCGCATAGTTGCTCAATTCTATCTTTGAGTCTGGCTGTGGGGATAGGTACAAACTCAGAGTTGTTCTTTTTGCCTATATTGATACTGTCTTTATTGCGTTTATTCCAGCCAAAAACAATAGTTCCAATGTTGTTTTCTAGACAATGATTAATCACAATTCTTGCAGCTTTATTGATTCCATCTTGGACTTGCCTATTCCGCTTTTCAGTTATTAAAGCTAACTTCTTATTCCAAAAACCTTGGGGCTTACTATCTTTAATAGTTGATACTTGTTTGTTGTACCAACGGTTCATAGACTTAATATGTTTGCCATCAACAATAAAGCTCGTGTCGACGTTAGATACACAGGTTAACCAGTTATTTAAACCAGGATCAATCATGAGTACATTGTCTTGATTTAATCCTGGTTTTTCTATCTCCTTCCTATAGACAAACTCAAAATAAAAACACTTATTACGAGGCAATATTCTTAACTCTTTAATATCTGCAAAGTCTAGATTACTTGGCAGCGAGATCTTAAAACTATCTAATCCAAACCACTGGTTACAGGTTTTTCCTAGTGGTACTCTTATCTTCTTACTATCTTTAAGCTTCAAAGCTTGCTTAGGATAACTAATCAGAGCTAAACCTTGCTTCTTTCTGTAGTTAGGTATTCTTGGTCTATCGGTTATTTTTCCTGCTTTATAAGCTTTGATTAAACCATAATAAGACTTGAATGATTCCGCTACGGTTCTCAGTATTTGTTGAGCAGCTTGAGAGTGCAAAACCTTGTAGTGGTTATTGGTTTTATATATCTTCTCCAGGTCATATTTTCCTATACCCTTTTTAGCTTTAAAATACAGTTGTCGAGCATAATAGATTCCCATGTTTGTGAGCTTATGAGACTCTTCGCACAAAAATGTTAGTATGTTGATCAACTCATTATTTTGATTGACTAAGACTTGTTGACAGCCGTACATCTAGCTAGTTTTATAGTTTAGATAATTATACCAGATTACAGGACGGTTGAAACCGTCTCCGAACCTACGTTCAGCTCGCTTATATCCCACGGCTAAAGCACGCTTCGCTCGTGGGCTTTACGCTCCTTTCCTGTAAATTAACTCAACTGTCTCCCTTGTCCTCCTTGTCTTCCTTGTCCTTTCTCAATTCATCAATTAATTCAGAGTTGACAGACTACTAGTTGGGTGCAATGGGTAAAGTTCGTCCCTCTACGCGATCAACATAGGGCTGTACCTCTTCGGTATAGTCAATCGGTAAAACGGCGCATACGTTTTCATGAGGACGGGGAATAATTACCCAAGATTCCAAGGTAGCGCCTTCGGCTTTTTTAACTGCATCTATTCCCGCATCCATCGCTGTTTTAACTTCAGAAACATCGCCACGAATATTGACAGTAAAGCGTGCGCTACCGACACGGATATAACCGACTAAGGTGACTCTCCCGGCTTTTACCATAGCATCGGCTGCTGCCAGAATGCCAGGAAATCCTTTAGTTTCGATCGCTCCCACAGCAGATTGAGATGGCATAAATTTGCTCCTTAAAATTATTAATTACAAATACAAATTAAGTAATCTGAGATTACATTTACGAATACTAATTTTAGCTGACGGGCGGTAATTTTTAAAAAATACATTTTGCTAGTCAACAGGGATCAGCTAAGTAAGTAGGGCGAAATAAAGTCAAATAAGTTAAGAAATATGAATCTGATTAAAGCTATTACAACTAACCACTAACAGTCTTAACAAGTTAATTTTATTTATACCGATCTACTTAGAAGCGATATTGCTCTACTTCTTCGGTATAGTGGATCGGCAAAACAGTCACCACGTTATCTGGGGGATTGGGAACAGTATAGTGAGTGATTATCTTTCCCCCAAAAGTATTGTCCGCTGCTTCTAATCCGGCTTCCATGGATGGTTTTACTTCGGAAATAGGGCCACGAATCGCGATTACAAACGTACCGCTTTCCCCTTTATCAAAATAAACTAGAGTGACGCGACCAGCTTTTAACATAGCATCAGCAGCGGCTAAAACAGCAGGGAATCCCAATGTTTGAATTACCCCCACCGCATGTTGTTGAGACATAAATAAAATTTAAAATTCTAATGATCAGGACTTATGTACCCTAACCACTATATCTTGATTGCGCTCGGTTCGGATACTGTGGCAATAATGCGATCGCAACCAGATTTGGGTTTTGCCCACTGATATCGATATTCATGGGGATCTCCCCAACATAAACCAAGGTATATTTCGGTGAGGGCTGCGTCAATTTCTGTCCATTCAGTTTGGCTAACTAATTTATCCAGATAGTCGCGGGAAATTAGTTGGTGATGATTGCCATGGCGATCAATCCGATGGTTAACTAACCAAAAATTCATCTGGAGGGTGGCTTGATGCCAAAAATCTAAAATCTCAGAGCGAGCGGCAATCAGAGTTTCTTTATCTCCTGGGACAGGAATCAACTGATTATGAATTTCAGGGTAGGTAATGCTTTGATTATTAAAAGTGCAGGTACGCCAGATAATCCCTGAGACACCATGCTGCTGTTGATATTCGTGGATCTGACTGCGAAAGTCACGATAAGCAAATACTTTATTCACCTGATTCATATTCAGAGCTTTAGCTACCACAGGGTCGTTAATTCGCTTTGCTGAGGATAAGACCACACGCTTTCCCTTCCAATTCTCTTTTAGCTCACAGTCTAATATTTTGATTAATTCGTCGGTGGTATATGTCATCAATCCAATGCGACTAAACCTGTTCCACTTAACATTGTATCTTTGCTAATAGACAAGCAAGATAATTAAACAGATCGGCTTTATTTTTGATTAAAATCACAACCTAAAAAGTAACATCAGGGACAAAAAGTACGTATTATTATAGAGCAAGCAATAGTTGCGAAAGTTTATGTCCTCAGAAAACATCGAAATTTGCCCAGTTTGTAAAGTCAAAATCAAAAATGATATCCAGGTAATATTCAGCGCCGGCAAACCAGGCGATCGCACAAAGCTTTGGGCGCGGGTGTGCCAGTACGTTGCCGATAAGCAAGACGGTTGCATTAACCAAGATGCTGATAAGATTTCTGCAATTAAGTCAACGGATACTTATCAACCAGTTAAGTTTGAGCAAACAGAATGATGATTGAGGTTGTTTGTTGTTTGTTGTTAGTTGATTATTTAACTGAGGAATAATTTGTAGGAGGGATTGGAGCTTTCATCCCAGTAGCGATAGCCCATAGAGTTAAGGAACTTTTGCCATGCTTTCATTTCATCAGGGGGCACCTGCATGCCGATGGCGATGCGCCCATAGTCTGCACCATTATTACGATAGTGAAACAGGCTAATGTTCCAGTTAGGACTCATGCAGCTAAGAAACTTAATTAATGCCCCTGGGCGTTCGGGGAATTCAAAGCGATAGAGCAACTCATTTTCGGCTAAGGGCGATCGCCCTCCTACCATATGGCGGAGATGCATTTTCGCCAGTTCATCATCAGTTAAATCGATCGTTTTAAACCCATGGGATTCAAAAGTAGTAACGATGGCAGCGGCGTCAGCCCGATTCTGTATTTGTATCCCTACAAAAATATAGGCTTGCTCATTGTCAGAAATGCGATAGTTAAACTCTGTTAAGTTGCGCTTGCCGATACAGTCACAAAACTTACGCAAAGCGCCCCTGGCTTCAGGGATAGTTACCGCAAAAATTGCCTCGCGGCGTTCGCCAAATTCCGCTCTTTCCGAGACAAACCGTAGACGATCAAAGTTCATGTTGGCACCACAGGCGATCGCTACTAAAGTTTCTCCTGTAATTTTTTCTCGTTCGACATATGCTTTGGCTCCAGCGATCGCTAATGCTCCTGCGGGTTCTAAAATAGAACGGGTATCCTCAAACACATCTTTGATGGCAGCACAGGTATCATCTGTATCCACCAAAATGATTTCGTCCACATAGTCTTGGCAAAGACGAAAAGTTTCTGCCCCTACTTCTCGCACCGCCACACCATCAGCAAACAATCCCACCCTGGGTAAGCAAACTCGATATCCCGCCTGAAGGGATTGATACATAGCATCAGAATCAACGGGTTCTACGCCAATAATCTTGATTTCGGGACGTAATCGCTTAATATACGCCGAAACACCAGCAATCAAACCTCCTCCGCCAATCGCCACAAAGATAGCGTGGATTGGCTGCTGATATTGCCGTAAAATTTCCATGCCAATTGTCCCCTGTCCCGCAATCACATCAGGATCGTCAAAGGGATGAATAAAAGTCAGACCTTTCTCTTGGCAGAGTTGTTTAGCATGGGCGCAAGCATCATCATAGGTATTCCCGTGTAAAACTACATTTCCCCCGCGCGCTTTTACGGCATTGACTTTTACTTCGGGGGTAGTTATGGGCATCACGATGATTGCTGTTGTTCCCAGATGTTGGGCAGCTAAAGCCACTCCTTGGGCATGGTTCCCTGCCGACGCGGCAATTACCCCCTGGTTTAAAATCTCGGGTGGCAACTGCGCCATTTTGTTATAAGCACCCCGCAGCTTAAACGAGAATACTGACTGCATATCCTCTCGTTTCAATAGCAGTTTATTATTCAGTCTGGCTGATAAATTGGGCGCGTATTCTAGGGGCGATTCCTGGGCAACATCATAAACACGAGCGTTGAGAATCCTTTCTAAGTAATCGGATTTCATTGGCAGGATGGCTATGTAAAGATAATCCTAAATTTTACCAGAGGAATATTACCGTTAAAAGTAAACAAAAAAATAAGGGGGTAATCAAAACCCCCTTTCGTCTTGATCAAACTAGGAAAATTATTCTGAATCGCTGCCACCAGGATTACGAGAAGGATCGCTGGACAAAAAGCCAAAGATGAATAGTCCGATAAAGAAGAATACGGTGATATAAACCACAATTTTGAGAGTAGCCATGTTAAGTTGCTCCTGAATAAATCTGAATTAATTGGCAAAAATATTAATTGGTGTTTCTGTTTCAAAATTAGACCCAGCAACAGAAAACGTTATTGGTCTTAGTCCACTTTACTTAACAGCAAAGCGTAAACAAAATGAACTACTCCAATCTGCTTTGCTGAGATTGGGTTTTCCCAAAATCAACTCAATTCAGAGACGGTTTTATTCGTCCTCGGAGTTTCCCGCTTCATAGGCTCTAGCCTCTACCAAGCAAGCTCAATATCGGTCTTACAGTGCCTCAACAGGCAGCAACGGCAGTTCCGTCCGTTGATAATTTGTTTTGTTTTATTCGGCTAACATATATTTGGACTGTATACAGGTTAGTCTTATTGGCATTGCACCCGCACGTAACACCAGTGATATAGAGGTTTTCTTATGATTGAGAATCGAGAGCGAATCCCTGGCACACTTCTAAGCAACCACACAGCTATCAAGCCTCGCTATGCAGCAACAAGATAATTGTACTACGAAAACGACGCGTCGCGGTTTGTTTTTGGTCGCGATTCATTAAAGCGTGTCCTTTGGGGAAACCCAGACGTCTATACCGCCCGTCCCTAAGTTGAGAACATAAGAGAATACATGCGGGCAAGCCGTTTGTCGCGACATCTAATTAAATCATACTCGAATACACTACCATAATTCGATTTCTCTAGGAATTAGTCCTAAGCTCTTATGACGACCAGGGGTTAATTAACAGTTAAGCTAAATTAACTATAAAATAACTAGAGGGAATTAAAAATCAGAGTGATTCGTTTTTAAGCTATAAGCTGTAAGCTATAAGCTATAGGCTTTTTATCCTGTACTCGAATCTATTGAATAGAAAAAAATACATGGCGGATCAATCATCTAACCTGTTACAAACTCCTCTATATCAACTTGCTAAAGAGCAAAATGCTCGCTTTACTGCTTTTTCTGGCTGGGAAATGCCCGTACAGTTTTCGGGATTAAAATTAGAACATCAGGCAGTGCGTAATGAAGCAGGAATGTTTGATATTTCGCACATGGGCAAATTTATCTTTGTGGGAGATAAATTAATTGATACCTGGCAAACTTTGGTTCCTTCTGATTTAAGTCGTCTGCAACCAGGTCAAGCAATGTACACGGTGTTGCTTAATCCCCAAGGGGGAATCATTGACGATATTATTTTTTACTATCAGGGCACAAGTGGAACCAAACAAAAAGCGACTGTAATAGTCAATGCAGGAACAACAGATAAAGACAAAGCTTGGATTTTGAGCCATTTAACCGATAGTTCCGTAGAAATGTCCGATCTTTCCCAGCAACAAGCCTTAATCGCCCTCCAGGGGCCCAAGGCTGCCGAGATTTTACAGGGATTGGTTTCCGAAGATCTTAGTATCATGACGGCATTTACTCATCAGACTGTCACCTTTAATAGTTCGTCTGCATTTATTGCTCGCACAGGTTATACGGGAGAAGATGGTTTTGAGATTATGCTGGAACCAACTGCTGCTCAACAACTGTGGCGATCGCTTTTACAAGCTGGAGTCACCCCCTGCGGACTGGGTGCTAGGGATACTCTGCGTCTAGAAGCAGCCATGAGTTTATACGGGCAAGAAATTGATGATACGATTACCCCTTTGGAAGCTGGATTGGGTTGGGTAGTGCATCTCAAAGACAAAGGGGATTTTATGGGGCGTTCGGTATTGGAACAGCAAAAAGCAGCAGGAGTTAAACGTCGTTTAGTGGGATTAGAAATGTCAGGACGATATATCGCTCGTCATGGCTATCCAGTAATCTCAGGAGGTGAAACTGTCGGAGAAGTTACCAGTGGAACTCTAGCGCCAACAGTGGGTAAAGCGATCGCTCTAGCCTATGTTCCTAAACCTCTAAGTAAAGTTGGACAGGCTTTGTCAGTAGAAATTCGGGGAAAAACCTATCCTGCTACCGTAGTTAAGAAACCCTTTTATCGCTCGCCTCATCGTTAGAAGTATTCTGGGCGTTGCTGATTTCACCTCAGTTCTATGGATTTATCCTCAACGCCTTATTCTGTATTTACCGTCAGCCAGCTCAACATTTATTAACTAATTAACTGATGTGTTCCTGGCTAATTTTGCTCATAAATCTTCGCCGAGAAATTCTCTAATTTCTTTGTCCTTCAACAGACAACTATTATTAACTTTAAGGCAATTTTTATTATCGCCATAATCGGATAGGGACAGAACAAAAGATTTAGGCTGAGACTGGCTATGTCTAAGCTGTTTCACTTCTTGTTCTAAGGATTCAATACGGTCAACTAAAGTACGAATGACTGCTGCTTCTGAATCAGGCAAGTTACCGTGTTCTAGGGGGTCTACTTTAACTCCTGAGCGATAAACCACTCTTCCAGGAATACCTACCACCGTGCAATTAGAGGGAACATTGCGCAATACAACCGAACCTGCACCAATACGGACATTATTACCAATTTCAATATTGCCTAAGACTTTTGCGCCACCGCCAATGACCACATTCTTCCCCAAAGTAGGATGACGTTTACCTGTTTCTTTCCCCGTCCCTCCCAAGGTGACTCCCTGATAGATTAGAGAATAGTCTCCAATGATTGCTGTTTCCCCAATCACAACTCCCATACCGTGATCGATAAATACGCCCTTGCCAATTTGCGCTCCTGGGTGAATTTCAATGCCTGTAAAGAAACGAGCTAGATGGGAGATTAATCTGGGAAAAAAAGGAATACCAATTTTATGTAGTCGGTGAGCAAAACGATGGGAAAATAAGGCTTGCAGCCCTGGATAACAGACCAAAACCTCAAGCCAGTTACGGGCTGCGGGGTCGCGTTCAAAGATGATGCGAAAGTCAGCTACTAGTGAGGAAAGCATCAGTTGTTATCCTTTATTGATTAATGTTTATGGTTGACAAAATCATTTTATCTTCTTAGTGGCATTTCTGAACTCTATAATTTGGTGTAATATTACTCCAATTTCATTAATCCTTAACTTAAAGCGTCTTGAGAACTTCAGCATCATTAATCAGCCACTTTCTTCCCTTGCGGAGTAACTGATAGCGCACTAATAAATTATCGTCATAGGACTGGCTATTGTCTAAGTTACCTGATTGATAATGTTTGGCAACTTCTTTGACTTCCGCTTCTATGGTTGCTTTATTTTGATCGTTGGGATCAATTTCTGCTGAGCGCAGGGTTACTTGATGTTCATATTCCCGATATGAATTTTCTTGTTGATAAGCGATCGCCCGCTCGCGCCAAGTGGTTAATAGTGGTTCTGCCAAAATTTTATTGAGCTGATCAATCTGATGTTCTTTGCCGAAGGCAGCGGACTTACTACTCAACCAAGTTTGAATCAATTGTTTTGATTGGTCAGCAAAGGTTAACTTTTTGGGTTTAGCGGCAACGGGTTTCTTCTTTTCTTTAGGGGGTATTTGGATAGCTGGTTGGCTAACAGCGATCGCTAATTGTGTCGGCTTAACAGTTTTGATGTCGGGAGTCAGAAATAGCTTGGTAGTTACGTAACCAATTGTCCCTACGCCAAAAATCAAGCCAAAGATGAATAACCAGCCTTTGATCAGGGTAGCTCTACTAGGTTTGTGACGACGAGAAACTCTTTTAGGGGAGGCTCTTGACTGGGCTTTGTGCATTACTGAGGGTGGGACAGCTCTACTTTTAGCCCTGGGTTGCAACGGTAGGGTCAGAGATTTCTGGGGGGGTGAATTCGGCTCATGATTATTCGAGGAACGATTCATTTTTGAGCCACCTGGAGCAACTACGGATTGATTGCGCTTCATGGTGGTAGTCAATGGGGGCAAATTTGTTCTGGCACCTACGGCACCCACTAACTCTCTGGAAGTTGATGCCACTGGAATCAATAAGTCAGGTTTCTTAGTTTCTGGCTTTTCCCTAGAAAATATACCGCGCCATAAGGACATAATTCCGACTTCAGTAGTTTCAGGTTGATTGTCTCGGGGGGAAGATTTTTGCTTAACTGTGCTGGGGGCGGTTGTGGCAAATACGGTTGTCGCTAGTTCATCCAAATAGGCTTGAACTTGAGGATCGGCAAAATACTCTTTAAGAGTTAGCTCCGTTGTGGATAAATCGGTAAACTGAGCCAGAACATCTTCCTTGAGCCATTGTTCACCATAGAAACATAATCCTGGTAACAGGTCAGAACTGCCCACCGAATGCTGCTGTACCTGTTTTAATTTACTAGTATCGGTCGCCTGTTTTAGCTTATCAATCGCCTTTTCAGTATGTCCCAAAAGCAAAGCGGATATCGCCTGTTCCCAACTAACGTCCTGTCTCTCACTTAAAGTATCTAACTTTCTTTGAGCCCGTAGCACTAATTCTGGTTGTTTGAGACTAAATCCCCGTCCCAATAGGGCATAGACGGCTAAATAACTAGCGATCGCCGAATTCTGTTGGCTTTCGTCATCAAATAGCTGCTGTTGTTCGGCGGAAGTTAAATAAGTTCTGAGCTGTTGCACAAAACAGAGAAATTGATCGAAATTTAGACCAGAGCGATCTCTTCCCTTTCCTTCAATACCCTGGCGCTGAAATAGCATTGACTTGAGTAATTGAAAACCTTGGGCTCTGGATGCAGACTGCACAGGATTTTGCGAAATCAACTCTAAGATGCGGTAGGGACGTAGCTTAGATAAATCTCGCTCTAATTCTTCTTGTATGTGGGGTAATAAACTCTGTTGCTGGAGTAAATCGATGCCCAACTGAGCAGACATGGCAGCATTTTCATACTCACGGCGATGCCATTGTTCTCGTCCTAGTTCTAAGTAGGCCAAAGCCAAAACCAGGATAGTATCTTCTTGGGTGGTGTCCAGGGAAACTTCTTCTGGAGTTGATGGTTGCTCCAATTCTCGACTATTGAAATAATCAATCCCTAATTTGAGAACTGTTTCATATTCTCCTAATTCATGAAGAATGATTAAGGCTCCTACCATTTGCCCAGATGAGATCTCAATTGTGGGATTTGCCAGAGGAATAGTCGTCTCCTCTTCCCTCTCGGGAACTTCTAATGCCGTTGCCGATTCTACCTCTTCTGTAGATGCAGCAGTTGCCAGAGGTTGCATATTAATCAAAAATTGAGCATCGTAAACTGCTCTTTGCTCTGGCTCAGACAAAACTTGATAGGAATATTCAATCAATTCTTGACGAGCTTTGATCGCTGATTCGCTATATTCACGGCGGGGTTGTTGCAAAAGGCGATCGCCATAAGCCTGTTCTAATTGTGCGTTAGTAGCTTTGACAGGCACACTTAAAATACGGTAGTAGTCGAGGGGGATTCGCACGATGATAAGTTCCTCTGGACGGCTTTAACGTCCTGGTAAGTGACAAGTAAGTGGAAAAATAAATAGTAATTAAGCTGCAATTTATCTGGCAAATTAATAGCTTGACAAATGGGAAAAGCCGATATTGCGCTTTTTGCCAGCATTGTAACTCAACTTTTATCAAACCACAGCAAATTTTTAGACTTACTTTGGAAAGTACAAATATGTAAACTTTGTTGAAAAATTATGAATCAAACTCAACCCAAAATTATCGTAATTGACGATGACCCCACTGGCTCGCAGACGGTACACAGTTGCCTGCTACTGATGCAATGGGATGTGGCTACCCTAAAAAGTGGACTAGAAGATAGCGTTCCTATTTTCTTCATTCTCAGCAATACCAGGGCGATGAACCCTGAGCAAGCAGCAGCAGTGACTCAAGAAATCTGCCACAATCTGCAAATTGCGATCGCTGAAGTGGGAATTAGAGACTTTTTGGTAGTTAGTCGCTCCGACTCTACATTACGGGGACACTACCCGATTGAAACAGACATTATTGCTCAAGAGCTGGGGGGTTTTGATGCTCATTTTCTCACCCCTGCTTTCTTTGAAGGGGGCAGAGTTACCATTGACAGCACCCACTATCTCTTAATTGATGGGGTTAAAACTCCAGTTGCCGAGACTGAATTTGCCCGAGACTCGGTGTTTGCCTATAGCCATAGTTATTTACCAGACTACGTTGCCGAAAAAACTCAGGGTAAGATTTCCGCCGCAGAGGTGGTCAAGTTTTCTGTATCTGATATTCGCACTGGTAAGATTGAGCAACCCTTATTAGAGCTTACTGATAATCAATGTGTGGTGGTTGACGGAGAAACTCAAGCCGATTTCGATTTATTTGCTCAGGCAATTTTACAGGCGACAGCCCAGGGTAAGCGATTTTTATTTCGCTCCGCTGCTAGTTTGTTGACCTCTCTAGCACAGTTGGGCCAACAGCCAATACCACCAGCTAAGATGACCAGCTATCGACCGACTAGCCAACCTGGGGTGGTTTTAGTGGGTTCCCATGTACAGAAAACTACCCAACAGCTCCAGCAACTATTGCAATCAGACCAGGTAGTAGGAATTGAGATTGACGTAAAACGTTTACGCGATCGCCCTGAAACCAAAGATACTATCCTGCAAGCAACTTTAAATCAAGTCCAACAGGTCTTTAGTCAGGGTAAAACTCCCGTAGTCTACACTAGCCGAGAAGAATTGAGCTTCGTTGATATCCAGCAACGGTTACAGTTTGGCTCCACAGTTTCCTCTTTGCTGATGGAAGTGGTTCATGGTTTACCGAAGTCCATTAGTTTTTTAATTAGTAAGGGAGGCATTACCTCTAACGATGTCCTGAGTGTCGGTTTAAATTTGACCAAGGCTAGACTTTTAGGACAAATTTTACCAGGATGTTCGGTAATTCGCACTGAACCAAACCATCCCCAGTTTCCTGATTTACCAGTGGTTTTGTTCCCTGGAAATGTGGGTCAACCAGACAGTTTATTCGCCGCTTGGCATCGCTTAACAATTTCCTAACCTTTCATCAGGAGAATCTTACGTTAGTATGTGAGGCGTGAAAACAGATCTACCTAAAAGGTAGATATACGTAGATATACGGATGATCAGGATGGTTGCATGACTTTCGAGCCTACTATCTCCCTGGA
>CBDUCX010000104.1:0-15411 GCA_965365755.1 uncultured Pleurocapsa sp. | reverse complement strand
TTGCTGAGGTCAAAAAAATTACTGAAGACACTGGGGTTCAGGTAGCATTAGATGGCGGAGGCAATGTTACCTTACCTCATTGCTTGCAAGCGATCGCCGATCATGGTCGTATTGTATCCTATGGTTACACTACGGGCATAGAAGCTACTATTCCACTGGTGAAACTAATCGGGCGTAACGTTCAGCTCTATGGAATTGCTCTTTGGTACAACGATGATTATAAGGCAAGTCTAGCAACACTAAGAGATCTAGTAATTCCAGCAGTTGCAGAAGGTAGGATAAAATCAGCGATCGATGATGTTGTTAAACTAGAAGATGTGGCAGAAGCACTGCTGCGAATAGAACAGAGGGGTGTTACGGGCAAGATTATTGTCGTCCCGAAATAAGCTGTCAAAACAATTCAAAATTATCAATTAAAAATTTAAAATTACGCGACTCTTGAAGTCTGAGGCTTGAAGCAAACAATAATGTTTTTATCAAAAGCTATAAGCTATAAGCTCGTTAAACAACTTACCTTCTGATTTCAGACAATCTTTAATTGCTGATAATAACTTGGCTTTTGTGAAAATAAGTACACAATACATCAAATGAGAATCAAGTCCACAGTTAAACTTATTATCAATAATCTGTATGAGGCAAAAGTCGTTTACGAAAAATGGCAAATAACTGGTATCGCTGAAACTATTAATCAGAATATATCAAATTATTTACAAAAAAACCTTAGAAAAGCCAAGCTAGAAAGTTTTTACCAAGAGTATATTAATCTCTGCATCAGTAAAGGATTTGATGAATTACTTTAAGTTTTAGACAGATAGCAAATTAGCTTTCTTAGTAAAGTAAGATTAGCGATCGCCATTTACTAAAATTTCTGGAGTTCTCAATCTCACCTTAATACTTAACGAAAAATTAAGAAAATCTGACATAAACTTAATTTGAGATTAGGAGAATGAAGAAAAATTCCTTTTTAATTAGGATGAATCAAAGTATCAAGAGGGCATTTTTAGATACAGAAGATGGTCAGATTCTTTATCGTATAGGTGGAGAAGGTAAACCCTTGCTGTTACTGCATATGACCCCTCGCAGTAGTGATGAATTTCGTGAAGTCATGCCCATTCTGGCTCAAAAGAGACAGGTTATTGCTATGGATCTAATGGGGTTAGGTGATTCGGACAAGCCCCCCAGACTATATTCAGTTGCCGACTATGCCAAAACAGTAATTGCACTTTGGGATCATTTAGGTATTCAAAAAAGTAGTATTCTCGGTAGTCTCACAGGTGGTTATATCGCAGGAGAATTAGCAGCAGCCTATCCAGACAGGGTGGAAAAGTTAATTCTCTGCAATGTGATTGGATTTGAGCGAGAGGAGCGAGACAAGATTTTAAAGAAATATTCTGAAGGATTCAAAATTAAAGAGGATGGCTCTTATTTGCAGGAAAGATGGCTGGCTCGTGTCAATTATGTCGGCAACGGGGAATTAAATCACCGTTGTGTCATAGATGATTTGAAATGTTTTGGTTCTCCTGTATACACTGGTTTGGCGGTAGCAAATTACTGTCTTGATGCCCCAGCAAGATTTCGTTTGATTAACTGTCCTACTCTAATTTTGTCAGCGGAAAAAGCCTTAGAACCTTTAGAAAAGGCTGGTTTAGCAAAAGCAGAGAATCAATTTTGGCTCTCGAAAGCAATTCCTCATAGTAAAAGGGTTGAAATCGAAGGTGGAACCCTCTGGATGATCAATCAGATGCCAGAAGAAATCTCTACAATAATATTAGATTTTCTGGCATAAAACGATAAATCAGATAGATAAATAGACAAAAACTTTAGGGGGAATAGAGATGGTTAAAGGATTAGATAAAAAAAGCGTGTCTTCTCAGAATAGTGATATCAGTATGCCCCATATCCACAATGGTCTTCGAGCTAATAAAAGCACCTCTATCGGTCGTCAACATGTAGAATCAGAAGAGTCGCTCAACTCGGTACTCACATTTCCCATAGTACCGTTTGCGATCGAAAACTTTGTTACTAGTAAACACGGTACAGCCCAGATACTCTCTGCTGACGAATCCACTGGAGAATCAACCCAGCGGGTTACCTTAAAGAAAGGGTGGAGCGCACCTATTGGTCACTTCAACACTGATATTGAAATATTTGTCTTAACAGGGAAACTCCGTCAGGGCGGATTTCTCTTGCGTGACCTCAGCTATTCCTTTCTGCCTGCGGGTATTCCTAGTGGACCCTGGGAGGCAGAAGAAGATACTGTTCTGCTGTGGATGCCAGATGCCACACCCACTTACGCAACCCAAGATTATGCCAGCCTGGAGCAAATTCCCGAAAACTCAGCTTATCATGTGAAGACACAGCATCACGAAAGGATGGGCGAGTACTTGCCTGCCCAGGAATTACACGCCATGAAATGGGAAAGCACTACCTTTCTTCCTCCAGGGTCAGCGCGTAAGAGTCTCTATACCAATAAAAAAACTGGACGGGCTACTTGGGTTCTGGGTTTAGTACCAATGTGGATTGAAGGCAACTTTTATGCTGGTCATCCTTCTATCGAAGAGGCTTATGTCATTCGCGGAGATGTCCAGGGGCATTGGTCAATGAGCGATGATCCTTTTAATCGTCGCTATGCAATTATGGGCAAGGATGGCTACTACTGGCGACCAGCACATGTCCCCCATGGACCCTTCTGGACGGACAGTGGCTCATTGCTGCTATTTCGTACCAAAAACCGCCTGGACTGCTACTGGATGCTGCATAATCCCGATATTACTCAACAAGACCAAACACGTTTACAGGCAGCAGTTGGTGAAGAAAAGTCACTCTAAATAGGAAACAGATGAATGCTTAATATTATGGCAAACGGGTGATACTTCTTATTACTCGTTACTCATTACTCATTACTTCTCGTACAGATAAACTGACAGAAATTAATTGGAATGGCTATATGAATACCTTAGACTCGCAACCTAATGATTTAAAAGAAAAAATTGGGGAAACGCTGGTTATTACTGATATAGCTGAATGTCAGTATTTCTCGCAAGATGTGTTTTCTTCGGGCAGGCAGGTGACTGCGGTCTTGCAGCCAACCAGCCAACAACAGTTGGTCGAGATGATTCGCTATTGCTATCAACAGGATATAGGGATTTTGCCCCGTGGATCAGGGTTATCCTATACCGCAGGCTATCTTAATCAGTCCGAAAAAACCTGTGTTTGTCTCGATACCACCAGGTTAAATCGGATTTTGGAAATTAATGAAACTGATCGATTTGTCCGCGTTGAGCCAGGGGTGACCTGGGCGCAGTTGTCAGAATCTCTTAAAGCATTGAATTTGCGATCGCCTTTCTGGGGAACCTTGTCTGGGTTAGAAGCGACTATTGGCGCGGGTATTTCACAAAACAGCGTATTTTTTGGCTCTGCGGATTCAGGGGTCAGTGCCGAGAGTGTATTGGGGATTAAAGCGATTATTGCCGATGGCGAAACTTTACACACCGGTTGTTATCTAAAAGGTCAACAACAAGCTATACGATTTTTCGGCCCTGACCTTTGCGGATTATTCACTGGAGACTGTGGCGCTTTGGGTATTAAGTCGGAAATCTGTTTAAGACTGGTGCCGATTCCCCAATATCATCAGGGATTTTCCTTTGCTTTTGAGCATTTTGACGTTTTGTTTGACGTGGTGGGTAAAATTCAGCGTGCAGCGCTGGTGAGTGAATGTTTTGCCTTTGACCCAGTATTACAACAGCAACGTATGAAACGTACTTCACTGTCCGATGATTTGTCACAGTTTGGCAAAGTATTACAACAAAGTGAGAGTTGGACAGAGATGGTTAAGACGGGAGCCAAAATCGCCAAGGCGGGTCGCAAGTTTCTCGACCAGGTTAATTATTCACTGCACTGTGTTGTTGAAGCCGAGTCTGAGCAAGCATTAAAACAAAAGTCGGACGCGCTAAAAGATCTCGTCGGCGACTCAAACAAGGAAATCGAAAATACCATTCCGGTAGTGATCCGTTCCAATCCATTTACCCCGCCAACTTCCATGGTAGGGCCAGAAGGAGAACGCTGGGTGCCAGTGCATGGCGTATTTCGTTATTCTCAATTAACTGGCATTTATCAACAGTTACTGGATTTTTTTACCGCCAGAAAAACGGAAATGGCAGCCCATCAAATCGAGGTGGGTTATCTGATGACTGCCGCTGGTACCAATGGATTTTTGATCGAACCTGTATTTTATTGGCCTGATGAATTACAGAGCTTTCATCAGCGACGTTTGTCCAAAAGTTACCTCAAACGTCTAAAAACTTTCTCACCAAACCCCACAGCACGAGAAAAAGTGACTCAATGGAGCAAAGAAGTTACTGAGTTAATGGATGCTAATGGCGCAACCCATTTTCAGATTGGCAGGTTTTATGCTTATGGAGAAAGACTCGATCCTGCGAGTGCCAAGCTTATTAAAGCGATTAAACAAACCCTCGATCCCAAGGGATTAATTAATCCTGGTGCCTTGGGATTATCTTGAATTTTCCTTGATTTAGGGTAAAAAATTGGGCGTTGGTGAATGCTTGGACTTTGGACAAACAGCAAAATGATTCGAGAGCCTGCTTCGCGAATTTTTGCTCAATGATGAACTTAAAGTCATTCCAAATAGAAACCGTACGATCTTAATAAATACTATTCTCTACTACTTACTACCTACTACCTACTACCTAAAAAAGATAACTTAGAAGACACGGAAATTAATTGGAATGACTATAATTATGAGCCTGATTAAACCGCAATCGGTGAAGTAGGTTCTGACTTTTTCGCTTTTCAGTAATGTTAGCTTCTTTTTTCTTGGGGATTTAAGATATCACCCAAACCTTCTCCTACTAAAGATAAGCCTGTAACCAATGTAGTCATTGCTAAACCAGGAAAAGTGGCTGACCACCAAATCCCTGTCGGTAAGGCATCCAAAGCCAAACGGAGGTCGTGTCCCCATTCTGGTACCTCAGTGGGCAAACCTAATCCCAAAAAGCCTAAGCCCCCTAGAATCAAAATTGCGTCCGCTGCATTAAGGGTAAATAAGACAGGAACACTTTGAATCACGTTAAAAAATAAATAGCGGGATAAGATTCTGCTGGTGGGTGCGCCCATCGCTTGGGCTGCTTCAATAAATAATTCGGTTTTAACACTGGTGGTATGATTGCGAACTATCCGATAGTATTGAGGAACATAGGCAATACTTAAAGCTAAAGCTGCATTCAGAACTCCTTTGCCCACTACAAAAGCCAAGGTTACAGATAACAATAATCCAGGTAGAGTATAGATTGTATCCATAAAGAAGAGTAAAATTTTGTCAATCTTGCCCCCCAAATAACCACTAACTAACCCCAACGGAACCCCCAAAATAAGACTAATTGTGGTCGCTAACACCACCACTTTTAAAGCTGCTTGGGTGCCAAACAAAGTACGGGAAAAAACATCGTATCCTTGACGAGTTGTACCAAACCAATAATCTGCCCCTGGTGGTTCGTGGATAGGATTAGCGAGGGTGACTGTGGGGTCTTGTAGCCAGCCAATATTCTGTAACATTGGAGCGAGAAAAGCGATCGCTATAAAGCAAATGGTAATGATTAAGCCAATAATAGTCAGGCTTTGAGAGAGATTAAGACGAAATCGACGGGGGGTTCTGATGCTGGTGGTCATAAACTCTTTAAGGGTAATTGACTCAGTTTGCTGGGTATTATAGCCGTACCAAGTTAGATTAGGACACTCAAGATATTAGGCTCTTAAAGTAACAAGTAACGAGTAACAACGTCTAAGATTTACCGCTGCTGATTAGCTTGAGCATTGCGGAGGGCTTTTTGAGCTTTATTTAGGCTATCCGTAGCTACACTATAGCTTTCATTGTCTCCTTGTTGAAAAAACAGCTCGGAAGCCTTTTGAAAATCGGCGATCGCACCTTTAAAATCTTTTTGTTCGTAACGAATTGCGCCGCGATTGTGATAGGACTTACCGTATTTGGGATCAATTTTAATTGCCTGATTGTAATCGGCTAAAGCCCCTGAAGTATTATTAAGATCTTCTCGGACAATACCACGATTTAAGTAAGACCAAGGATCAATCGGGTTGAGCCGCAAGGAATTGTTATAATCTGCTAGTGCCTCGGACTTATTGCCCAGTCGGTAGTTTGCCAAACCGCGACTAAAGTAAGCTAAAGCAAAATTAGGGTTAACCTTGAGGGCGCGATCATAGTTGGCGATCGCCGAATTGAGATCTCTTTGGGTATAGTTAATTAAGCCTTGATAATAGACTGCTAAAGCATTGTTAGGATTTTCTTGCGCTGCCTCGATTAAATAATCATTGGCTCTGGCAGCATCCCCACTTTGGAGTAACTCGATTCCTTCGACATATTTTTTCCTGGCTTCCAGGCTAACTTCTCCCTCTGCTTCATCGGGCTTACCACCATCGACAAGGAGATCAGCATCATTTAGCCCCACAAGATCTAAAGAGGCAAAGAAATTATCAATGGGAATAGCGGCATTAAAACCTGTTTTTAAAGGTTCGGGAATACTAGAAGACTCGTTTTTGACGCTACCAATAACATCCCCTTGTCCATGAACTCCAATCAATTGACCGTTAGTATTAAATACGGGTCCACCACTCATGCCACGGCGAGTTAGTGCTTGATAGCGCATCCCATAACCCTCTGAAGCATTTGAGCGAATACTAGTGACCATTCCTGTGGTAAATTCATGTTCCCGTTCCGCCTTAACATCTACCGACAAAGGATAACCAGAAACATATACATTAGCTCCAGCAGTAGCATATTTTGAATCGCCAAAGGTGGCAACATCATAAACTTCTGGGGTTTCAAAAGTAACAATCGCCAAATCTAATCCAGCCTCTTCCTTGAAACTTTTTACCGCATTAACCGAATGTTCTTCTGTGCCAATTTTGACAACGTAACCCACGTTGGGATTGCTCACAACATGATTGGCAGTTAGAACAGTATAGGTATTGTTTTGTTTCGCAATTATCACTCCCGAACCACCAGGAATGCCCAAGGTATTATCAATCTTAACCGTAGTTGCAGTTGCGATCGCGGCAATCTCAGTGGCACTTTTTGCCATCACGTCAACTTGAGTCACGACTAATGCTGCGGTAACCGCAGTGGCAGTAATCATGCTCGCTCCTAAACCAGAATTAAAATATAAACGACTCATAATTTCAGGTTATTCAGTGATATTGGCAACACATTGTTAGTATAAGCGATCAGAGTTCGGAGTTTGGAGTTCGGAGTTTGGAGTTAGTAGAGCGTCAAGATTGGTTTGAGTCATGGCATGATTAAATTTTCTCCCTTGTCTCATCTCAACCCTTCAATTCAAAACTGACAGGCTAGTAGTTAGGGGTGACGAAAAGGTGCAAAGTAATCACAATTGGAATTGAAACTATAAGTAGCGAAAATAGATAAAAGATCAAGTACTCACAACTGGAATTTAAGCTATGAATAATGAAGAACAGGAAAATTCTGTACAACTTGCTGCGACACAACTAACTGCTACAGGTTGGAAACAAGACTCCATTGTTTTAGGCACCTGGACTAATGAGAGAGAGATTGTTAAAGACTTATTTAGTGGAATTGAAGTTGTTGATACTGTAGAAGTTAATACTTTAGAGGGAAATGACTTTATTTTAGGCAGAATAGTAGGGGATGGCTCAGAAAACAGTGGTATCCTCAACCAAGGGATGATCGATACTGGAGCAGGTAAAGATAGGATTCGGGGCGTTATCTTGCTTCAAGGAGATGGGGATTTTAATCAAGGCATCTTTAACGATGGTACCTCTGATATTGAAGCCAATATCAATACTGGCGCAAGTGGAGATAAAATTACTGGGATTGCAGTTGTAGAAGGTAATGGAAACAGTAACGCCGGCATCATAAATTTTGAAGCTCTGATCAACACAGATAGTGAAAATGATCAGATTAAAGGCTTGGTTAAAGTCAAAGGCAACGGGAATGGCAACAGCGGTATCTCTAATGCTTTTACCAGTACTAATATGGAGTCTGGAAATGACCAGATTATAGGCACTGTTAAGGTAGAAGGCGACGGAGACAATAACTCTGGATTCTCTAATAATTTTTTCGGCATCGATTTGGGAACTGGCGATGACAAAATTATTGGTACGGTTGAAATTATCGGCAACGGCAACGGCAACAGAAGTTTTAGCAACGGTGATGGAGCTATTATTACGGGGGATGGTAATGACCTGATTGACGGTACTGTTACAATTATGGGCGACGGCAATAGTAACTCGCTCATTTCTCTGAGCGAAGCTGGTATAAGTACCGGGGATGGCAACGACCAAATTGACGGTACTATCACAATAGACGGAAGCGGAAATGAAAACCAAGGTTTCGATCTGATCTTCGCCAATATTGATACGGAAGCGGGTGATGACGTAATTAACAGTGTTGTCACCTTAAAAAAAGGCGGAAATGATAATCAAGGTCTTTTTATTAGTTCCTTCAGTAGTATCAATATGGGAGCGGGTAACGACGAAATTAACAGTGTTGTGATCTCAAAAGAAGGCGGAAATAACAACAATGGTCTGGCTCTTGATCTCTTAGGTTCTGGTGAAATTGAAACCGAAATCAATATGGGGGCTGGTGATGACAAAATCATCAGTACTGTTGAACTAATAGGTAACGGAAACGATAACAACGGCATCTTCATCGGTCAAGATGAAGCAGAGATAAGTAGCGGCACCATTAGAACTGAGGATGGAAACGACGAAATTTATGGTTCTGTCTCCTTCACAGGAGATGGGGAGTCTAACTTTGGCATCTTCAACCAGGGTATGATCGATACGGGGAATGGCGATGACATTATTCAAGGGATGGGAGGCGATGCCTGGAGCGGATTTGCTGGTGGTGGCGAGATTTTGTTAGGTGATGGCAATGATCAGATTATGGGCTTTGGGGAACAACGGGTTGACGGTGGTAGCGGTTTAGAGGATGTTGCTCAATTTGATTTTGACCTAGACGACTCGATTACTTTGAGTAGTAGTAGTGCCAATGCGATCGCTATTACCGTCAATGAAGTCACCATGTCATTCACTAACGTGGAGCAATTTATCTTCACTGACGGTTCTAGAACCTTAGATGAGCTAATTACTAATGAAATAGCCTAAAATAACTGCCATTCTTTACTGCTGAGTCTTTTTAACTGATTCAAATGCCGATTAGTATAAAAGTCATCAAGTTTAGACCAGTTATGAATTGCTGAGGCTTTGATGCTAATTGCCCAAGCCCAAATATGAGCCATCTGAGTTAGGGCTTGTAGGGATGAGGTTTCGGCATCAGTTAGTTTTTGAACCTTTTGGTAGCCTGCAAAAAAGGCATCCCTTACTTTGCGATTGATTCCTGCGCTGAGAGAGACTTGTAAAAACTTAGCCAGATCGAAGATCCGCCAGCCATAGCCGCATTGATCAAAATCAAATAAGGTAATCTGATTGTTGGCGGTGAAGTGAACATTGCCACTATGAGGATCTCCCCAACAAACACCCCAAAAAGGGGACTTTTGTTCCAAAGAGGTTAACTGTTGCTTAATTTTAGTGATACTTGTAGACAGATAGAACAGATCTTGATGACGATCGCCTAGATAAGGAGTAATTATCCCCAATGAGTCATCTAGTAGGTATTTCAAATCTAGAGGCTGACGTGGGATTGCATTATCAAACTCTAAGGATACTTGATGTATCTTTGCCAGGGTCTGACCCATGATCATACTTTGTTCAAGGTTGAGATCCCCTTGGGGTATTTCCCCTGGAGCGTAGGGAAAAAGGGCTGCATAGCGATCGCCTTCTACGGCGCGGACAGTTACAAATAGCTGAGCTGATCTAGTATTTAAGGGGCTAGCAACAGGCAAATTACGCCGATGAAGAAAGTCGAGGAACTCTAGCTCAAATTGGATATCTGATTTAGAACGCCAATGATGGTGAGAAATCTTGAGGATGTAAGGCTTATTGTCAGTTTCAACCAAATAAATGTCGCTTAAACCGCGATGCCAAAACAAACATTGATTAATCGCTCCTAATTCGTACTCTGTGAGCACTCCCTCAATTAAGGCTTGGGGAGACAGAGTAGAGTAGATAGCTGGAAAGATACCCATCGCTACCATTGATTGTAAGACCCTTTACTAGCTACAGATTCATTTGTCCTGAGTAGCGGTTTACTCAGGAAGCCAAAACCTGAAAGCTTATACTTCCCCCATTGACTAAAGATCAGGCAAGCCTCGAATCGGTTCCCCTGACCTTATTTCCTGCCTTTGACCAAAACCCCGTGGACGTTCACCTTATAATTTACCTGTTCTCTAAGCAAGGTTGAGTATCATTTGATACTAAAACTGAGTGCTAGATAAACCAGGTCTAGTTTTAAAGCCGTGCTTGATTTTTTAAATAGTCTTGCGCCATCAGCTTCAGGCGATCGCCCTCAAAAATATAATTATCAATCAATTCTCGCATCTTGATCTGGGGTTGACTAGCCTTTCGTTGTTGTCTTCTTTCCTGACGTTCGGCTATATTACCTTGTCTATTTACTGCTCTGGCAATTTGATGTTGTCCTAAAAGATGTAGTCCAATAGATGCTGCTTCGTCCAAACCAAAAGAGTTGACAGGTTGATTAATTTCTTGCAACTTGCTATTAACTTCTTGTTTTAGCTTGCGGAGTTGATTTTGTGCTTGATTAACTCGTTTAAGTTGGTTGCGAACTGACTGAGGATTATCTAAGGTGAGATGGATTTGAGATGCTACCTGCTTAATTTGCTGTAAATTAGCCATAAAATGAAACCCGATTAATGATGCAAATTGATCGCTTTTATTTTAGGCAATAAAACTCAGAAATAGTGTAAATTGGCTTGAGTTCGGAGTTCGGAGTTCGGAGTTCGGAGTTCGGAGTTCGGAATAACGACTGCCATACTATACAAAGCTCCACATCTAAAATACATCAGTAGATGGGAGCAAGTGCTTTGTTCGTCATTAGTCTTTAGAATCTGGTTGTAAGCCCGAACCTACGGGAGCAATAGAGTCTAGTTTAAGCTCTGGTAAATCCTGCTCAGTTTGGCGCAGATTCCATTCATTTTTGAATAATAATACGGGTCTACCCCAATTGTCTTTAACGGCGATCGCATTAAAGATTCTTCCTGCTTTCTCTAGAGCTTCCCAGCCACCATGTACCCAACGAGCCACACTGTAAGGTAAAGGTTCAATGCTAGTTTCTACGTTGTATTCGTTTTGCATCCGAAACTGGACTACTTCAATCTGCAACTGTCCTACCGCAGCTAATATGGGGTCGCGTTTGAATTCATCACTAGAGTACATCACCTGCACCGCACCTTCTTCCTGCAATTCTTTAATGCCTTTTTGGAATTGTTTGAATTTTGAAGGGTTAGGATTTTTGAGATAGGCAAAGATTTCAGGGGAAAAACAGGGAATCCCCTCATATTCTATTTTCTGACCGTTATAGATCGTATCGCCGATCGCAAAGACCCCTGGATTATTTAAACCGATAATATCTCCTGGAAAAGCTTCATCCAGAGATTCTCTACCCTGGGCAAATAGCTTTTGGGGGCGGGAGAGACGGACAGTTTTACCTGTGCGGGCATGCTGCACTGTCATATCCTTTTCAAACTTACCTGTACAGACACGAATAAACGCCACCCGATCTCGGTGTTTCGGGTCCATGTTTGCCTGGAGTTTAAACACAAACCCCGTAAATTCTTCGTAGGTAGGCTCAATTACACCGATGGAAGAATTATGAGATTCAGGCTGCTGAGCATATTCTAAAAAGGCTTTGAGAAATAGCTCGACCCCAAAGTTAGTCATGGCACTACCAAAGAAAATGGGGGTCATTTTCCCTGCATGAATCTGTTCTAAGTCAAATTCTGCCCCAATCTCATCAAGGATTTCTAATTCTTCTTTTAGCTGATGGTAAAGTTCTGGTTCGAGGTATTCCTCAATGCGGGGATCTCCTAGTTCAATTACCGTATCTTGGGCAGTTTTACTCCCATGGGAGCGACGTTCAAACAGGTGAATTTTACGTTCACGACGGTCAAATACTCCCTTAAAGCGATCGCCCATACCGATGGGCCAATTTACAGCATAAGTCTGTAACCCCAACTCCTGCTCAATCTCATCGATCAGCTCAAAAGCATCTCTCCCTGGACGATCTAGCTTATTGACAAAGGTAAATATGGGCAGCGATCGCAACTGACAAACTTCAAACAATTTACGAGTTTGTGGCTCTAAACCTTTAGCGGCATCAATCAACATCACCGAGTTATCAGCAGCAGCCAGGGTACGATAGGTGTCTTCACTAAAGTCTTGGTGTCCAGGAGTATCTAGTAAATTGATCTGAAAATTATTATAGATAAACTGCAACACCGTAGAGGTAATGGAAATCCCCCGTTGTTGTTCCATCTCCATCCAGTCTGAAGTAGCTTTACGCTGCGCTCGTCGGGCTTTAACCGCCCCCGCTTCATGAATCGCACCTCCATAAAGTAGCAGCTTTTCTGTTAGGGTAGTTTTTCCCGCGTCGGGGTGGGAAATAATGGCAAAATTACGACGACTGGATACAGCCTGTTCAATTTCAGTCTGGAGTTCTGCGGGCATGAAATACTTCTGGGCAACAATTGTTGGAAAATATTATTATATCGTTTGTCCAGGACGGTTCAAGACGAAGACGACTCACAAATGCAAATAGAAGTATTAATTTTAGGAGAGATCTGTCTCTAAACACTCTCCATCAGGCGATCACTCTAAAACTCTAGTTTCTTCATAAAATAATCATAGCGCGATCGCTATTCTTGTGTTTTATCCCAAGTTTCGCATGTCATAATATATTCGATTCAGGAAACTAGATAAACAGCGATCGCCTACAAGAACGATGTGAAAACTAACTATCATAAGCATCTTACCTTATTTTGACTTTGATAATTGTTTAAGTACCGTTAACTGATTTAAAATAGAACTCACCTCTGTTGTCGACTTTTCTGGAGACAACTGGCTAAGACCAACGATAAATCAATTTTGACGTTCTCCTAGAAGCCTAAAAATGCCAGAATAAATAAATACACGAATTGCATCTATCTAAACTATCTAAACTACGATGCCTGATCTCCCCCACCTAAGCGGTAGCGACATCCGCGATAAGTTCTTAAAGTTTTACGAGTCCAAACAGCACCAAATATTGCCTAGCGCATCCTTGATTCCTGAAGATCCAACGGTAATGCTAACTATTGCGGGAATGCTGCCGTTTAAGCCGATATTCTTAGGGCAGCGTCCAGCACCCCAACCCCGCGCCACGACTTCCCAGAAGTGCATCCGTACTAATGATATTGAGAATGTGGGACGCACCGCCAGACATCATACCTTTTTTGAGATGTTGGGCAACTTCAGTTTTGGTGATTACTTTAAAGAACAGGCGATCGCTTGGGCATGGGAGCTTTCCACGCAGGTATACCAGTTACCAGCAGAGCGCATAGTACCGAGTGTATTTGAAGAGGATGACGAGGCGTTTGCTATTTGGCGCGATCAGATCGGCATCGCTGAACATCGTATTCAGCGCATGGGAGAAAAAGATAACTTTTGGAAATCAGGGATAACTGGTCCCTGTGGCCCTTGTTCGGAGTTATATTATGATTTTCATCCAGAATTGGGTGATCAGGATATCGATCTAGAAGATGACAGCAGATTTATCGAGTTTTATAACTTGGTATTTATGCAATATAACCGTGATGCCGAAGGCAATCTGACACCCCTAGAGAATAAAAATATTGATACGGGGTTGGGTTTGGAAAGGATGGCGCAAATCCTCCAGCAAGTACCGAATAACTACGAAACAGATCTAATTCTGCCGATTATTAAAACTGCCGCTGAGATTGCAGCAATAGATTACACCAAAGCTGACGAGAAAACTAAAACCTCTTTAAAAGTAATTGGCGATCATGTACGGGCAGTGGTACATATGATTGCCGACGGCGTGACGGCTTCTAATACCGATCGCGGTTATATTTTACGGCGCTTAATTCGTCGGGTAATTCGCCACAGTAGATTGATTGGGATTGAAGGAAATTTTATTAACCAAGTTGCCCAAACGGCGATCGCTCTTGCAGCATCGGCTTATCCCAATGTAAAAGAACGAGATGAATTTATTTACAGCCAGCTACAGCGAGAAGAAACACAATTTTTGAAAACTCTAGAGAGAGGAGAGAAGTTATTAGCGGAAATCATTGCTAAGTCTGCTAATTTAGCCGAGCAGAAAATTTCAGGTCAAGATGCGTTTGAGCTCTACGATACCTATGGTTTTCCCTTGGAATTAACCCAAGAAATCGCCGAAGAACAAGGTCTAGGGGTTGATATCGATGGTTTTAACACCGAAATGGAACAACAGCGCGATCGCGCTAGGGCTTCCCACGAAACCATCGATCTTACTGTTCAAGGTAGCATCGATCAACTAGCAGAACATATCCATCCCACAGAATTTTCGGGCTATGGAGAATTGCAAACCAGCGCCAAAGTAGAAGCTGTCTTAGGGTCGGGCAAAACCATTGAAACTGCCTCAACTGGCTCAGAAATACAACTGATCCTCGACAAAACTCCCTTTTATGCCGAATCTGGAGGACAAATTGGGGATAAAGGCTATCTGTCGGGAGAAAATCTCTTAATTCGCATATCTGATGTCCAGAAAGAATCTGGTTTTTTTGTCCATTACGGAACAGTCGATCGCGGTACTGTTAAGGTAGGAGATGTAGTTACCGCCACGATCGATTCTGCTTGTCGTCGTCGGGTACAGGCAAACCATACCGCAACTCACTTATTACAGGCTGCATTAAAAAAAGTAGTAGATAATTCCGTATCTCAGGCAGGTTCGTTAGTCAGTTTTGATCGTTTGAGGTTTGACTTTAATTCTCCCCGCGCCTTAACCACAGAAGATGTGCAACAGGTAGAAGAATTAGTTAATACCTGGATCTCGGAAGCACACCAAGCTGATGTCAATGTGATGCCCTTAGAAGAAGCCAAAGCCCAAGGTGCGATCGCTATGTTTGGGGAAAAGTATGCCGCTGATGTCAGGGTAATTGATTTTCCAGGAGTTTCTATGGAACTCTGTGGCGGGACTCATGTACATAACACCGCAGAAATTGGCGCATTTAAAATCATCTCCGAAACAGGTATCTCTTCAGGAGTCAGAAGAATCGAAGCGGTAGCAGGGGCAGCTATTCTCGATTATTTAAACCTCCGCGATCAAGTAGTCAAAGAATTGAGTAGCACTTTTAAAGTTAAGCCTGAAGAAATTAGCGATCGCGTTAATAATTTACAAGAAGAATTAAGAGCTACCCAAAAGGAATTAGCAGCAGCTAAACAAGAACTTGC
>CBDUCX010000103.1:0-15448 GCA_965365755.1 uncultured Pleurocapsa sp. | reverse complement strand
AGCGGTTTAAGTTGTTCGATGATTAATAATCAAAATCACCACCCATACCAGCAGGGGCAGCAGACTTAGGCTCTGGTTTGTCAGAAACAATGCATTCAGTAGTTAATACCATACCTGCAATAGAAGCTGCATTTTGTACTACTGCACGAGTAACTTTAGCAGGATCGACTACACCAGCATCAAACAGATCGACAAATTCATCAGTAGCGGCATTATAGCCGACGTTAAATTCTAGTTCTTTGACTCGTTCGGCAATCACCGCACCGTTTTGTCCTGCATTATCGGCAATACGCTTTAAGGGAGCAGCTAAAGCACGAGCAACAATACCCGCGCCAATCAATTCTTCCCCCATGAGCTTATCTGCTGACCAGGCTTCTAGTTCAGGAACCAAATGTACTAGAGTAGTCCCACCTCCAGGAACAATACCCTCTTCTACGGCTGCCTTGGTGGCGTTGATCGCATCTTCTAAACGCAACTTACGATCTTTCATTTCGGTTTCGGTAGCAGCCCCGACTTTAATTACTGCTACTCCACCAGCTAATTTAGCTAAACGCTCTTGGAGTTTTTCTCGATCATAAGAAGAATCTGTTGCTTCCATTTGACGGCGAATTTGTTCGCAGCGAGCTTTTACGGCAAATTCATTACCTTCTGCCACAATCGTAGTGTTGTCTTTGGTAATGGTGACGCGACGAGCTTTCCCTAAGAAATCCAACTCAACTTTCTCTAGAGTTAAACCTGCATCTTCGGTGATTACCTTACCGCCAGTGAGAGTAGCAATATCTTCTAGCATAGCTTTACGGCGATCGCCAAATCCAGGCGCTTTAACCGCAGCGATATTGACTACCCCCCGCATTCTATTAACAACTAAGGTAGCTAAGGCTTCTTTTTCAATGTCTTCCGCGATGATTAATAAGGGTTTGCCAGCACGGGCAACTTTTTCCAGAATGGGAACTAAATCTTGAATCAGAGAGATTTTTTTATCGGTAATTAAAATATGAGGCTCATCGAGAACCGCTTCCATTCTCTCAGTATCGGTGGCGAAGTAAGGAGAGATATAGCCCTTATCAAAGCGCATTCCCTCAGTAACTTCTAGTTCAGTGGTCATGGATTTTCCTTCTTCTAGAGAAATAACTCCTTCCTGACCGACTTTTTCCATGGCTTCGGCAATCATTTTACCGACTTCTTGGTCATTACCAGCGGAAATTGCTCCTACTTGGCTAATAGCTAAAGAATCATTAACAGGACGAGCGCGATCGCTAATTTTGTCCAGTATATAGTTAGCTGCTTTATCAATACCACGCTTGAGGTTAATGGGATTAGCCCCCGCTGCTACATTACGTAGACCTTCTTTGACCATGGCATGAGCCAACACAGTGGCAGTAGTCGTACCATCCCCTGCTACATCGTTGGTCTTAGCAGCAGCCTGACGGATTAAAGCGACACCAGTATTTTCAATATGGTCTTCTAGTTCAATTTCTTTGGCGATTGTTACACCATCATTAATAATTTGGGGTGCGCCAAACTTCTTTTCTAAAACTACGTTGCGTCCCTTTGGCCCAATAGTAACAGCTACGGCTTCAGCGAGAGTGTCCATACCACGCTCTAAAGCGCGACGAGCCTCATCATTAAAACGAAGTTCTTTTGCCATCTTAAATCTACTCCTGGAATATTTGTAACGAAATTAAGAATTAAGTAATTTAAAACCTTACCTATTGCATAGGTTCAAAGATCAAGCCACGACTGCCAGAATGTCTTTTTCTGAGAGTAAAACATAGTCTTCACTACCGAGTTTGATATCTGTGCCAGCGTATTTAGAATAAAGTACTTTTTCGCCGACTTTTACTTCGACGGGTGTACGACTACCATCATCATTTCTTTTACCAGCCCCGACTTCAACTACTTCGCCAATCTGGGGCTTTTCTTTGGCTGAGTCGGGTAATAATATTCCCCCAGCAGTTTTTTCTTCTGCTGCTTCCACTTTGAGAAAAATGCGATCGCCCAGAGGTTTAACTGTGGATGTTGATAAGGCTAAAGTTGCCATAAAAAATCCTCCTAAACAACTAAGTACAGGAATAAAATTGAATCAATAAAATTAGTTAGTTGAAAAAATGTTGGAAAGCTTGGCTAAATCGCTGCTTAGATTGCAATTAGCACTCTCGCTTCTTGACTGCTAATATAACAAAGCTTTTTTTTGATTGACAACTCTGCCGAAAGTAGGGTTTACCGAATAAGGTTTTGTCGTATAGCCGTACAAAGTTATGTTAGGACAAGTTTATTAGATTGTTCGTAAGTAATGAGTAATGAGTAATGAGTAATAAGTGTCCTAACCAAAATACGTAGTGCTATAGTTCGTAGTGACTCTGCTGGGCTGCGCTATCGAAATTTAAATAACTCTCTAGTTAACATCATGGTCGAAGAAGACCAAAGCTTAGATTCGGAAATCGCTCACGTTAATGAAATAGTTGATTTCTTGGCTATTGCTGGAATTGGCGATTTAACTGCTATTGCTTACGAACCATTTTTGGAATAGGTTGTCACCCCCGTGAGAGTTTTAGATAAAGGTAAAAGCACTATTATTTATAGTCAACTCAGGCGAAACGTTATCAATGATACCCACTCTCTCCGATTTGCTTCCTGGCTGTTGATAGAAGATATTTGCCAAAGTGTTACCTTGACTACTAGTAAAGAAAGATAGCTCATATAAGCTGCGATCGCCTTTTAGTTGGATACGGTCTTGTTGTGGGTTAAAATCTCGGATCAAGGCATAATCGGTTTCCCCTTGAGTTTTTGAATTACGGTCGTTGTAGTAAATCTGGTTCTCATCCCCTAGCACAAACAAATCTGCTCCCCCTCCACCAATTAGGGTGTCTTGTTCTCCCAACTGAAGTTCAAAGTTATTAGGGTCAGCGCCGACGAGGATATCGTTACCGAATCCTCCTACGAGCAGATCTTTGTCAGTACCGCCAACAAGGGTATCATTACCTTCGTCCCCTACCAGTCGGTCTTGATTATTCCCTCCAAAAAGCAGATCATTACCTGCTGCGCCAAACATGGTATCGCTGTTATTACCGCCATCAATGGTATCGTTACCGCTATCTCCAAAGAGAGAATCACCACCACCGTCACCAGCAAGGGAATCATTGCCATCACCCCCAGAAAGAGTGTCGTCACCCTTGCCTCCTGATATTAGATTGTTCGAGGCATCACCTTTAATCTGATCATTGTAGGGTGTTGCTCCCCTGATAATATTGAGGGATGGTTGGTTGACGGCTTCAGTGGGCAAATAAATAAATGCAGCATCATCTAAAGTGAGTCCTCGTGCCACATTATTGATAATGCCCACTCGTTCAGGTGTTGCTCCTGGCTGGAAATAGAAGATATTCGCCAGGGTGTTACCTTGACTACCAGTAAAGAAAGATAGCTTATAGGAATTGCGATCGCCTTTTAACTGGATCTTGTCTTGCTGCGGATTAAAGTCTTCAATTAAGGCATAATCTGCTCCTCCTTCAGTATTAGGATTGCGATCATCATAGTAAACCTGCTTCTGATCACCCAAAACAAATAAATCTCTTCCTGCACCACCAATTAAAGTATCCTGTTCGCCAAATTGAACTTCAAAGTTATTGGGTTGAGTACCATTGAGGGTATCGTTACCCTGTCCACCATGGAGTTGGTCGTTATCAGTACCGCCAAACAGGGTATCATTTCCCAACTCTCCAAACAGCCGATCTTGGTTATTATCACCATTGAGCAAGTCGTTATTATTGCCACCAAAAAGAGTGTCACCGTTATTACCACCGTTGAGGGTATCACTCCCTTGTCCCCCAAACAGAGAATCACGCTCACTACCCCCATTAAGTAGATCATTGCCATTATTGCCTGAAATAGTATCGGCACCACTGTTACCTGAGATGGTGTCATTGCCACTACCACCAACTAGATTGTCTGGGAATGCTGTACCAACAATGGCTTGTGGATTAATGGGTTCGGTCGGTTTTGGTGATCCTAAGAAGACAAAGGCGGAATTGTCTAGAGTTAATTGTGATGAGACATTGTTGATGATGCCCACTCGTTCAGGTCTTTCTCCTGGCTTGAGATAGAAGATATTCGCCAGGGTGTTACCTTGACTACCAGTAAAGAAAGATAGCTTATAGGAATTGCGATCGCCTTTTAACTGGATCTTGTCTTGCTGCGGATTAAAGTCTTCAATTAAGGCATAATCTGCTCCTCCTTCAGTATTAGGATTGCGATCATCATAGTAAACCTGCTTCTGATCACCCAAAACAAATAAATCTCTTCCTGCACCACCAATTAAAGTATCCTGTTCGCCAAATTGAACTTCAAAGTTATTGGGTTGAGTACCATTGAGGGTATCGTTACCCTGTCCACCATGGAGTTGGTCGTTATCAGTACCGCCAAACAGGGTATCATTTCCCAACTCTCCAAACAGCCGATCTTGGTTATTATCACCATTGAGCAAGTCGTTATTATTGCCACCAAAAAGAGTGTCACCGTTATTACCACCGTTGAGGGTATCACTCCCTTGTCCCCCAAACAGAGAATCACGCTCACTATCCCCATTAAGTAAATCATTGCCATTATTGCCTGAAATAGTATCGGCACCACTCTTACCTGAGATGGTGTCATTGCCACTACCACCAACTAGACTGTCTGGGAATGCTGTACCGATAGTAGTTGGTGGATTATCCTTTCGTGAACCAAAAACCACATAGGCTGTGCCTTCTCTGGTGTATTCGCCTCTGAGATCGACATTAGGCGCGCTAACTATCAGATCATCAGCACCATCATTATTGATATCTCCTCCACTACTGAGCGCACTACCTAGTAGGTCATCACTACTAACCCCGACAATTTTTGTCCCAGCATTAGGATTAAGATTAGCTAAATCAACCTGAGGAGTAAAACCGTCTTGCTTACCAAAGATGATATATGTCTCTCCTGCGGTATTTGCTCCCATAAAGAGATCATCAATGCCATCACCATTAAAATCACCGACAGTAACTGCATTGCCTAAACTATCACCAGGATTAATTCCCGCAATGCTAAAACCGTTGTTGCCATTAAGACTATTTAGGTCAAACTGATTGCCAAAACTGTCCTGACGACCAAAAACTACGTAAACTTGTCCTTCCTGAGTATATTTTCCGTCAACAGAAGCATTGGCTGCTCCCAGAATCAGATCATCAATCCCATCACCGTTAAGATCTCCTGCATTGCTAACGGCACTACCCAAGTTGTCTTCGATTCCAATTCCTGAAATTGTGAACCCCTTGACACCATTAGGTCGATTTCCAATGTTAAATCGACCATTGAATCCGTTTCTGCTGCCAAAAATAACCTGAACTTCTCCCCGCTGGTCACTATTGCCATTGGCGAAAGGACTATTTAAAGCTTTTCCTGCATTTGGTGAACCGATTATGAGATCGTCAATACCATCCCCATTGATATCCCCTGCATTACTTAAGGCTCCCCCTAAACTATCGTTGGGGTCTTGTCCTTCGATAATAAAGCCGTTGCTGCCATTTAAAAGAGCCAAATTAATTGATGAATTTAAGCCGCCTTTCTTGCCAAACACCACAAAAACTTCACCACGGCGATCGCTAGCAGTAAAATTAGCACCGTTGGTAACTAATTTACCTGCACCAGCAGCACTAATTGCCAGGTCATTAATACCATCACCATTAACATCTCCAGCACTGGCAATTGCTGTTCCGAACAAATCCTGGGCATCAATTCCTCTAAGCCTGAAGCCATTATTGCCCTTAAGGGATTGGAGGTTAAAATCAGCAGGAAAAGAGTTCTGCTGACCAAAAATAACGTAAACTTCTCCTTTGTTATTACTATAGGTAAATCCAAAATTAGTAATTGCGTCTCCTGCATTATTGGCTCCGACAACTAAATCATCTATACCATCCCCATTAAGATCTCCCGCAGAAATGGCATTACCTAATTGATGGTTTTCCTCAATACCTGTGAGCCTAAAGCCATTGTTGCCATTGAGGTTGTCAAGATTGAATGTTGTGTCGTATCCATTTTGACTACCAAAAATTACGTAAGCTCTACCTTGGCGGTTGCTATAGGAATAACTATCGGGATCATTATTGACTGTTCCTGCATTAGTTGCGGTGACAATTAGATCTTCAATGCCATCACCGTTGATATCTCCTGCACTATAAACTTCTGTACCTAGACGATCATCCTGAATTTTTCCTGGGATGATCAAGCCGTTATTGCCGTTGATATTTTGAAGATCTAATAAAGACATAAGTTCAATAGTGTTTTCTCAATAAAAAATATGAAATACAGTATTAAGTCTGCTGATTTTTTTTATACTTAAGCCCTTTATTTGCGACATGTTCCTTTGTACGCGATATTTTTCTTTTTGTGTAGTTTTAGATGTCTTGAGTAACAAAAACTAGAGTGGGTTTCAACGGAGAATAAATTAATAAACTAAAAATAGTTAAAGTTGTAATAAGACCCATCGCAACTCGGATTAATGAAATACCAGGTAATTTACGACAGCAAATGTAATCTCTGTACAACTTTTGCCCAATTATTAAAGCAATTTGACCGTGACCAAACTTTTGCCTATATTCCGATGCAGGATCAAGCAAGTTTGGCCAATTATGGCGTTGTACCCACAGATTGCGAGGCAGGAATGATTTTGATTGATGCCGATCAACCAGCTAGAAGATGGCAGGGAAGTGAAGCTGCGGAAGAAATTGTCCGTCTGCTGCCTTTGGGAGAACCTTTCATTGCTGCCTATCGAGCTATTCCAGGAATGAAGTGGTTTGGCGATCGCAGTTATGAGCAAATCCGCGACCATCGCTACGAGTGGTTTGGTAAACGTGAAAACTCCGAACCGATCTAACAATCAGAACGCTATGAGATCTCGCTCACACTCAGATTCCCAGAAAAATTGATAAAATTGATTATTTGTAGACAGATTAGCGCTGTTCTATTGTTACTAGAAAGCTATTAGAAGAAAGAGTGTATATGAATACAATAGGTAATTATGCTCCCGATTTCGAGATTCCTGGCATTGATCAGCAAGTTTACCATTTGGGTAGCTATCTCAAAAAATTTCAAGCGATCGCCGTGGTGTTCATGGGGAATGTCCCAGAAGTAAATCAGTATCTTGAACGGCTCAAAAAAATCCAGGCTGATTTTGGGGGGCAAAAATTTACGCTCATGGGCATAGATTCTAATTATCTCCCTGAGCCAATTGCCGATAGTATAGAGGCTATGCAAAAATTTGCTCAGGAGAAAGAGCTTAATTTTCCCTATCTACGGGACTCCACCCAAGATGTCGCCAAATCTTTTAAAGCTGAAATCATCCCTTCGGTTTATTTAGTAGACAGTGATTCAGTGATTCGCTATGAGGGTCGAATTGATGACTGTGCCGAATCTTCAGAGCAGGTTAAATATCATTATCTTCGTGATAATATTGCTCATCTGCTTGCTGAGAGAACAATTGCTAAAGATTACGTAAAACCTGTGGGCACCAATATTAAGTGGCGATCGCACTAGGCTTATTATTTATTTTAATAAAATCATCAGAAAAAGTTTTTATGGCGATCGCTCGACTGTATCAATTGAAAATCTTGAATAGGGCATAGTTTCAACTCGCTCCCAGTCAAGCAAATTTAAGCGATCGCTAGAAATTTCTATATTATTCTACTGCTTACTAAACCCAACCTAGAACAGAACCAATTAACAAGCCGATCATTATTCCTGCTGTGCCACTAAACATCGAAGGCAAAAAATACCAGTTAGAATTTTTGTGAATAGGAGTTGCCAAAAGTTTTGTACTCATCATTCTTAATTCACTTTCGTATATTGTTCTTTCTGTTGTTAATTAGGTAAAGACTTTGAGTTATATGCAGAAGTGGGGACAATAAGCAAAAATTCCGAAAAAGTTTTATGGCGATCGCTTTTTGAAAGAAAAGATAAAAAAAGAGGCTAGCAGTTAAGCTAACCCCAATTGATTATACTGTTACGAAATCTGTAAATTTACCCCTTGGTCAATATCTTAACCCCCAGCAACGGCGGGAACAATACTCACTTCATCACCATCATTCAGTGCCGTATCTGTACCTTCGAGAAAACGGATATCTTCACTATTGACGTAAAGATTCAAGAAACGACGGGGTTTACCAGACTCGTCACAAATACGAGCTTTGATACCTGGACAGTTTTTTTCTAAAGCTTCAATTAGCTCATCGATATTGCCACCATCACATTTGATAGTTGCTTGATTATCGGTGAACTTTTGCAAAGGAGTCGGAACTAATACTGTAACGGTCATGGTCGATTGAAAAATAATAGATGGTCAATGGTTAGTGGTCGATGCTATACGCTAGTTTGCTGCCAATCGAGGCGCTCAAGGGTACGAGAACGTTCTAGGGCACGCTCAAAGCTGTCTAGTTTGGGTTCAATAGTGAGTGGTTCGCCGATATATCCCTGTACTGCTTCCTGGGTTTTTAAGCCATTTCCAGTGATGTAAACAACTGTTTTTTCGTCAGGGTTGATCTTGCCAACTTCAACTAGTTTTTTAAGCACGGCGATTGTAGTTCCACCAGCAGTTTCTGTAAAGATACCTTCAGTTTCTGCTAATAACTTCATCCCTTCAACGATTTCTGCATCGGTAACAGATTCGATATTACCGTTAGTTTTACGAGCAATATCCAAAGCATAGTAGCCATCAGCAGGATTACCGATCGCAATTGATTTGGCGATCGTATTAGGCTTAACAGGAGTAACAAAGTCTCTGCCTTCCTTAAATGCTTGAGCGATGGGAGAACAGCCTTCTGCTTGAGCGCCACTGAAGCGAACTTTCTTGTCGTCTACTAAACCGACTTTGACAAACTCGTTGAAACCTTTATAGATTTTGGTGAATAGAGAACCAGAAGCCAACGGTGCCACAATATGATCTGGTAGTTCCCAACCTAGTTGTTCGGCAACTTCGTAACCCAAAGTTTTAGAACCTTCAGAGTAGTATGGACGAAGATTAATGTTGACGAAACCCCAGCCATAACTATTTCCTACTTCGGAACAAAGACGGTTCACCTGATCGTAATTACCTTTAACCGCCATCACTGTGGGGTTATAAATCAGAGTACCCATCACTTTACCTGCTTCTAAATCCGCAGGGATAAAGACACAGCAGTCCATACCTGCATGAGCTGCGATCGCTGCTGTGGAATTAGCTAAGTTACCAGTACTAGCACAGGAAACTGTGGAGAATCCTAGTTCTCTAGCGCGAGTTAAAGCTACAGACACTACCCTGTCTTTAAAGCTGAGGGTAGGCATATTAACTGCATCGTTTTTAATATAAAGATTTTTTAGACCCAGACGACGAGCTAAACGATTGGATTTCACCAAAGGAGTCATTCCCGTCCCCACATCAATGGGATTTTCGCTTTCCACAGGTAAAAATGCTTTGTAACGCCAGATTGAATTTGGCCCTGCTGCAATAGTTTCACGACTTACTTGACGGCGAATTTCGTCATAGTCGTAAGCAACTTCTAAGGGGGAAAAAGTTTCCTCGCACACATTAAGCGCCTGGAGGGGATATTTTACTCCACCTTCTTTGGATACCAAATTGGTGAAAGTCTTTCCCTTACTTGTTTTGATGGGTGTCTGAGTCATAATTTAACATTTATTTCGTCAACAGTAATCGGATACTATCACAAGCAAAAACTACGAGTCAATCATACCCGACTTTTTTAGTCGGGATTAAAAAACAACAGCAAAAAGTTTTATAACCTATAGTATTTAGTAAGGCTGTATCTTTGACTAGCTATAGGCTTTGGGCGTTTTGACTTTAGTAAATTTCTATCTCCTACACCCAATTAAGACAAGTAAATCAAATATGTGACAGCTTATTAACTAAAAATAATTTCTTTAATGAGATTTTACTTATGAGTAATTTAGCTCGATTAACCACGGTATATTCAAAATGATCTCTACCTCACCTAAAATCCGCATATATGACTTGGGTAAAAAGTTTTTGGAAATTTTCTCGTCCCCATACTATTATTGGCACCAGTCTTAGTGTGCTGGCACTCTACTGTATCTCTTTAGCTACTATAGGTAGCAGCATTACACCTGAGAATTTAGAACAGATGTTAGCGGTGTGGCTAGCCTGTGCGGGTGGCAATGTCTATATTGTCGGTTTAAATCAGCTTTATGATATTGAGATTGATCGCATCAATAAACCAGATTTGCCTCTAGCTTCAGGAGAATTTACGGTTAAGCAAGGTAAATTGATTGTTGTTCTTACAGGTATTTCCGCGTTGCTGATTGCAGCATTATCAGGAAGATGGCTGTTTGCCACTGTAGCTATTAGTTTAGTAATCGGCACAATCTATTCAACACCACCAGTACGTTTAAAGCAGTTTCCCTTTTGGGCAGCTTTTTGTATCCTGACGGTGCGGGGAGTGATTGTCAACATAGGATTATTTTTACACTATGGGGATAAGTTAAACAGTGGAGAAGCTTTAAATCCCTATGTCTGGACGCTGACTCTATTTATCTTGTTCTTTACAGTAGCGATCGCAATTTTCAAAGACGTTCCTGATTTAGAAGGAGATTTACAATATAATATCAACACCTTGACCATAGTTATTGGTAAACCAGCGGTATTTAATATTTCCCGTGGCGTGATTACCGTTTGTTATTTTGGCATGATGCTTGCAGGGTTGTTTTGGCTAACTTCTCTTAACGTCTCCTTTTTTGTTACTAGTCATTTACTGTTACTAGGATTACTTTGGTGGCGTAGTCAAGATGTAGACTTGTCAGAGAAAAGTGCGATCGCTGACTTTTATCAATTTATTTGGAAACTCTTTTTTTTAGAGTATCTTTTATTCCCCATCGCCTGCTTTATTTAAACAGCTATAGGCTACATTTATCAACATTTATCAATAGTCAGTTTATTGATTTGTAAATAATATCTGTATATTTGATTGAGATTAGACAAGCGTGAAACTAGCTTTCACCAATCTCTTCAGTTTTTATCCTTTACTTGGGGAAAATAGTATTTTTTATTTTTTATTTCCACTTATTACTGCCCACTGAATATGCAACCCAAACAGCCAACATACCAACTGCACCGATTACTCCTCCCACAAATAATTTATCTGTGCAATCACAACTAGAAGTACCTGACCATTGAGCAATAGCTGTTTGAGGGATAAAAACTAATATTGCAGAAAGAAAAATTAAAAATATAGTTTGATTCCAACGACTGAATTTCAACATACAAATTAAGCTGAATTTAGTATTTTTTGTATTTTAAATATATTTCAGCCAGAATTGCCATGACTAAAGATTTTTATTACTCAACCCATTCCGAATATCTAAAGTTTACCTCCAAGTTAATACTCCGCTCGTTCTGCCCTAAAACTTTCATCCTTCTTACTTTCGCTAGACTAAATTTATCAATCAATCGTCAGTTTATTAATTCTTTAGATGTTTGAATTGGTTAGGGGCGATCGCTATTTTGGGGAAAAAGAGCCTGATAATCTACTATTAACTAGGTTTATATAATTTAATATAAGCTACTATCTCTAAACGATAAGATTCTTTTAATGTTTATTAAACGGTTATTATGGATGATATGTTAGGGACAGATGGAAACAATAGTTTAACTGGCACGAATGAGAATGATCGTTTGGGTGTCTCAAGAGCCGATTCTTTCGTTAAGAAAAACATAACTCCTAACTCCTAGCTACGAATAACTAAATAATGATGAAAAATTTAACTCTTTCATCGAAAATCTGAACAACAAAACTAACTCAAACTAATTATTTGAGTCACAAAATGTTCAGTTTTTAAGCAGTTATTCCGTATTCACTTGAGAATTTTGCTCTTGGTAAATACTTTTTCGTCGCGATCGCCAATCAATAATAGCGATCGCGACTTTTTGTAGTCTAATTATTAATCAATAAGCCAGCACTGCCCGAAAACGTGCCTTCCCATCACGAACATGTTGAACGGCTTGGTTAATATCTTTGAAGGCAAACTGTTCGCACATAGGTGCAATATTATGAGTCGCGCAGAACTCTAACATTTCTTGAGTATCAACGGGCGAACCAGCCCGCCCGCCTACTATTTTCTTCTCGCTGACAATAATGGGGAAGGGCATCAATTCGACCGCGCTATTGGGAACACCACAAAGAACTTATTCAAACTCCCCTTGTAAGTATCTATGTCAGACTGAAACTCCTCAGACATTTCCTACTGTTTGGGGCGCCAAAGCGCGATCGCTGCATGTTAAATCTCGAAGCTCGCTCTTTTTTCTCATAAAATAAACAGCAATTGAGAAAAATCAAAGTTGAAAACTATTTGAGTTCTACTCCACTAATTTAAGACGCGCTATATATTTTCTGGCTAACATCAAACGTTTACAAAATATGAACAAAATTACCGTTAGTGTCCCCGCTACCACAGCTAATTTGGGAGTTGGTTTTGATTGTCTCGGTGCAGCTTTGACGATGGCAAACGAGTTTCAATTCATAGTGGTTGATAGCGATACTAAGTTAAAAATTATCGTAGAAGGAGATGAGGCAGACAAGGTAGATGGGGGAGAAAATAATTTAATTTATCGCTCGCTAATTCATTTGTATCAATATATTGGACAAGCACCTCCTAATCTAGAAATTAAAATTAAGCTGGGAGTACCACTATCTCGTGGTTTAGGCAGTTCGGCAACGGCAATTATTGCTGGCTTATTAGGAGCAAATAATCTGGCAGGAAATCCTCTCCGTCGAGGGGAAATCAGGGATATGGCGATCGCTATTGAAGGTCATCCTGATAATGTTGTTCCTGCCTTATGTGGCAACTGCTTACTGTCTGTGGCAGAGGGAGATCAATGGCAGATTAGCTCAATTCCCTGGCACCAGGATATTATTCCCGTAGTGGCTATTCCCAATTTTGAATTGTCTACTAGTGAAGCACGTTCAGTATTGCCCACAGAATATAGCCGTAGCGATGCCATTTTTAACGTTTCTCGCATGGGATTGTTAATTAGAGCCTTGGCAACAAATAACGGCGAATGGCTCCAAACAGCCTTAGCAGATAAGTTACATCAACCTTACCGTCAAAAACTGATTAAGGGTTATGACCAAGTTAAGCAAGCAGCTATAGAAGCTGGTGCCTACGGTATGGTTATCAGTGGTGCCGGACCCACTTTACTCGCCCTAACTAATCCGCAGCAGGTAGATCAGGTAGTCGAATCAATGGCACAAACCTGGTCTAATATGGATGTTGAAGCTGACGTGCGATCGCTTGCTATCAACACAGTAGGGGCAAAAGTTACTGTAACTAAGTGAACTACAGTGCATTTTTAATGCCGATTTTTTTGAGTCGATTAGGTTTGGCGATCGCATTTTTCCCAGAGAACACCTTTTTAATGATGAAGATGGGACAAGCTAGCTGCTAGATCATGATAGCAAATACAGCCCTCGGCGAAATAATGACAGACCAAGGCTTTTCTTGACAAATTTAAATTTTTTCTTTTAGAACCGCCATGAATTAAATTGGAATGCCAAACTAAAACATCCCCTTTATTAGCATAAAAATACTTAGCTTGTAATTGATTGTCTGCGATAATTTTCTGCAAACCTGGCTCATATTTCTCGTGATAAGGAAGATATCCTCGTTCCTGAAATTCACCGATACTAATATTTGCCTCCTTACTCAAAAAATGAGGAATACGATGACTGCCTGGATAGTACACCAAAGGACCAGAATCGGGTTGAATATCTTCAAAAGCAGTCCAAGTAGCAGCAAGGTAATCCATCGGATAAGTTGTCATGTGGATCGCATCAGAATGTTCTAACTGCTGCGAGCCATTATGTCCGATAATAGTTTGAAAAGGCAAACATTTAGCTCCCATCAACAAACTGATAATCCGAGTAATTGCCTCATGTCGCAGTAGTTGATCCATTTTCTTTACTGAGAAATGGGTATTTAAGTTTCTGCCAGGGAGTCCATTTACTGGGCAACTCGGTTCTGGTTCAATAATGCCAGTTGCTATAGCGTTTTCGTAGTCCATCCAAGCCTGATCTAAGCTAACTGGATCAAACAATTTCTCTAAGATGATGTAGCCATCGACAATCCATTTCCTACAAAGTTGAGCCTCTAACTTGCTTAATTTTCCTTCTTTTTCAAGTTGCTCGACCATTAAAGGTGCGTCTTCTCGATCTAGCCAAGGTATAGGGCCAGAAGCGGGGAAATATTCGCGACGAAAAGTTTTGATCTTATTTACTTTAATCGGCTTCTCTGGTCGTACAGGGGTATTCGGAGCTAAAAAATCTGACTGATATTTACTAGGACGAAGACTACTTAAAAAGTCGAGCATATTTAGGCTTCAGAAGAATCAACAAGAATTGTGGCTAACATCTTATCAGTTCGTTTTTCATATAGAAGTATTTCTAATAGTAGTATGTTTTAAAATTTACTCAGAAAATGCCTGTTGAATGAGAATGGGAATTTCGCTGGGTTTTTTAGCTACTTTGATGCCGATTTTTTGGAGTCGATTAGTTGTTTGACGATCGCGATTGACAACGGGAATCGATGCCGACAAATGATTGCTGATAATTGTCACTGCATCACGATAAACTTTTTCTTGAGGCGCTTTTAATCCTGCTAAATAAAAGATGACAGGTTTATCGTAACCACGATTTTTACTATGGGCGGTAATTTCCTCAATTTCATCAATTCTTTGCCCAATCGAGACAATAACTTGCGTATTGGGGTCTTCATTGAGAACCGATAACCAATGGGCAAAACTGGAACTAACAATACGATCATTGCCCAGGCTAACGACGATTGATTGCCCAAGATTAGCAGCATTTAACTCGGCAGCAACTTCGTAGCAAAGATGCCGACTAGCAGTAATTAAGCCCACTGTTCCTGGTTGATAAAATTGGGGTTGCAAATTACCTAGCCAAACTTGCTGAGGAATCACAATCCCATGACTGCCAGGCCCTAAAATCAAGGTATCAGTCTCTTGGGCGCGTTTGATTAATTTAATGCTGTCTAAAGGCGGAACTCTGGGAGTAAAAATAATAATACGGCGAATACCTGCGGCGATCGCTTCAATTGCTGCATCAAGCACTTGGAAGGAATCAACAAAAATTAAACTGATATCTATTTTACCTATCTCCGCCTGTACCTGTTCAACCAAGTCAAATACGGGTATCCCTGAAACTTCTGTGCCACCATTACCAGGGCTTACTCCCGCCACAATATCTGTACCATAAGCTTTCATTTGTACAGCAGAAAAAGTAGCCTGATATTCGGCTATTCCTTGAATAATGACTTTGTTGGGAGTAAACCAATTCATAGAGTTCAGGTAGTAGTTAGTAGTTAATAAATTTTCCGAATTCCGAACTCCGAACTCCGAACTCCGAACTCCGAA
>CBDUCX010000102.1:0-15516 GCA_965365755.1 uncultured Pleurocapsa sp. | reverse complement strand
GGAGTTGAACAGCGAGTAAGGAATGACCACCCAAGTCGAAGAAGTTATCGTCAATACCAATTTTAGGGTGATCGAGTACCAAAGACCAAATTTGGGCTAATTGTTGTTCAACCTCGTTACGCGGGGCTTTATATGCGCTTTGGGCTTGAATATTAGGGGTGGGTAAAGCTTTGCGGTCAATTTTGCCATTGGGGGTTAAAGGCAATCTATCTAACACCATAATCTGCGACGGGATCATGTAATCGGGTAGATGGGACTTGAGGTGCTGTTTTAATTGATGAGAAATATGATCAAGATTATTAATTAGTTCGACTGTTACATATGCCACTAACTGTTGGTTATTCTCGGTTTTATATAAGTTAATTACAGCTTCTTTAACTAAAGAATGTTTTAATAAGATTGCTTCAATTTCACCTAATTCAATACGAAATCCTCTCAGTTGTACTTGTTGATCGATGCGTCCTAAAAATTCCACATTGCCATCAGTTCCCCATTTGGCTAAGTCTCCAGTTTTATAGATTTTTTCGGTTTTTCCTAATATATTGACTTCAATAAATTTCTCGGCTGTTAAATCAGGACGATGCAAATAACCCCTGGCTAAACCCACTCCTGCAATACACAATTCCCCTGGAATACCTGGGGGTAAGATTTGCTGATTGCTATCTAAAATATAAACGCGAGTATTAGCTACGGGTTTGCCAATTGGGGGAGTTTTACCATTGGTTTCACACAGGGCAATAGTAGTAGTAATTGTGGATTCGGTGGGACCATAGCCATTGAAAAAATTGCGTCCTTCTCCCCATTGTTTAACTAATTCAGCAGGAATAGCTTCACCTCCAGTAGCGATGTTTTGCAAAGCTGGTAAAGGACGGTTAGGAAGTACAGATAAGAGAGAAGGGGATAAATGAAGATGGGCAATTTGATGTTGAGATATAAAATTAAATAGGTTTTGACCTGATAATAATATTTCTTTTTTTATTAAATATAAACGGGCTCCCCTAACCAAAGTTACCGCAATATCAACGAGGGACATATCAAAACTAAAAGATGCTATTTGTAGCCATCTAGTTTGAGGTTCAACTTGTAATTTGTTGGCGATCGCCAAAATAATATTAGTCAGTCCTCGATGCTCAATCATCACTCCTTTGGGTCGTCCCGTTGAACCAGAGGTGTAGATTATATAGGCTAAGTTATTAGGCTTACTTTGGGGAGTTAAATTATTGCTTGATAAGGAATCAAAATTTGACTGATCTAAACAAATTGTCTTATAAGATTTTTTTAATTGAACTAAAGGTGATTTATCTCGAATAAAACTTTGAGTTAATAACACCTCAATGCCACTATCTTCTAAAATAAATTTAATCCTATCTTCTGGATATTCAGGGTCAATGGGTACATAAGCAGCCCCCGCTTTAAGAACTCCTAATAATCCGATGATCATTTCTAAAGAGCGATCGACACATATACCAATTAAAGTGTCAGGTTTTATTTGATAATTTTGCTGTAAATAATGAGCAACTTGATTGGCTTTTTGGTTGAGTTCTTTATAAGTTAACCTTTGCTGTTCAAAGACAAGAGCTATGTTGTCAGGAGTTTGCTTAGCTTGTTCTTCAAATAAGTCAACTAAGGTTTTATCTTGGGGGTAATTACTATCAGTTTGATTCCAAATTTCTAATTGTTCTTGGTCAGCTTCTGTCAGCCAAGGAAGAGTATCAATGGTTTGTTGTGGATTGTCAACAATTCCTTGCAACAATACTAACCAATGTTCTGTCATTCGTTGAATGGTAGTTGGTTCAAATAGATCTGTGGCGTATTCCCAGATAAAATCTAACTGCCCATTAGATTCTAATGCTAGTACGGATAAATCAAACTTAGCAAAAGGATAACTGGAAGACAGCCATTGAATATTTAATCCTGGTAAACCTAAATCCCCCTTATCATTATTTTCCAAAGCAAACATTACTTGGAATAAGGGATTATAACTCATGCTGCGATCGGGTTTTAATTGTTCTACTAGCAACTCAAAAGGAATATCTTGATAAGCATAAGCATCTAAACAAGTTTGACGAGTTTGCTTGAGAAATTCAATAAAACTTTGCTCAGTTTTTATTTGACTTCGGAGTACCAAGGTATTAACAAAAAAGCCAATTAATCCTTCAGTTTGACCATGGGTACGATTAGCAACAGGAGAACCAATACATAAGTCGTCTTGACGGCTATAACGAGATAGTAAAAGATTAAAAGCCGCCAAGAGAAGCATATATAAACTTACCCCTTGTTGTTGACTAAGAGTGTTTAACTTCTCGGTTAATTCAGGGCTTAAAGTATGACTATAATGAGAACCTCGATAGCTTTGTAAGGCAGGACGAGGATGATCTGTGGGCAACTCTAATAATGGGGGGGCATTTCTAAGTTTTTCTTGCCAATAGTTGAGTTGAGTGTCTAGGACTTTCCCCTGTAACCAATTGCGTTGCCAAGTTGCAAAGTCACTATATTGAATAGGTAAAGGTTCAAGGGTAGGTTTTTTACCTTGGTCAAAAGCACTATAAGCATGGCGTAACTCACGGACAAATATTCCCATTGACCAACCATCACTAACAATATGGTGCATATTAATCAGTAAGGCAAATTTATCCTCTTTTAATTGCAGTAATTTTGCTTTGAATAAAGGGCCAGTATTTAAGTTAAAAGGTTCTTGGATATAGTCATTAATTAACTTTTGAACCGTTGCTGACTGGGTTTTTTGATCAAGGTTGCGTAAATCTTGACTGGTTAAAATATCAAAATCTTCTACACTTTTGATCTGAATCTGAGGTTGTCCTGCAACATTGGGAAAATAAGACCGTAAACTGCTATGACGCTCCACAATATAGGCGAAACTACTATAAAGGGCATCAAAATTGAGTTTGCCGTCTAACTGTAACGACATGGGCATATTATAAGTGGCATTAGAGTCTTCAAGTTGCCCTAAAAACCAGAGTCTTTGTTGAGCAAAGGAAAGCTGTTGCGGCGCATTCTCTCGTAACTTGGGGATTTCCTGTGATACAGTGCCTTTATCTTTAGCTGAATTTAAAAATGCCAATATCTCGGCTTTGTGCGCCTTAATTTCCTGGGTTAACTCAGCAGGGAGTTTATTTTTAGCAGTACGAAGACGTAACTTATCCCCCTCGGTATAAATTCGACATCCGAGATCCCGCAACTGCGACATTATGTCTATTATTTGTTGATTGTTGCTCATATTTCGATTTCCTCTTCATCTGAGTTTAGGGGTTGGTCATCTTCGGCAGAATTAACCCAAAGATAGGTGTCCAGGCAATTGGCTAATTCCTGGAGGGTGGGATATTCAAAGACTTTGCTCACTGACAATTCCACCTGAAATTGTTCGCGAATACGGGCTATTAATTGAGTAGCTAACAGGGAATGTCCACCCAAGTTAAAGAAGTTATCCTGTCGGGAAATGCCCTCGTATTTAAGAAGTTTTGCCCAGATTTGAGCCAGTAATTCTTCGGTGGGGGTTTCGGGTAATTCTATGTCCGTTGATAAAACAGGTTGGTTAGGTGCAGGGAGTGCTTTACGGTCTATTTTTCCATTGGGAGTTAGGGGCAGTTTCTCCAGGGGGACAAAATGACTGGGAATCATGTAATCAGGAAGAGTTTGCCCTAAGAATTCTCGCCATTGACTTAATAAGGCAGGATTGATTTGAGGAGTATCAACGGTTAATGGTTGGTTAGCGTAGTCTTGCCAGGCTCGTTTCTGTAAGGTACTTTTGGTAGCAAAACGGGGCAAGGTAAAAGGTTTAGTTGTATTCCGTTGCCAAACTACTTGATAAGTGGAAAATCCACTGTCACTATATTGAATAAAAGGTGTATAAGGTAATTCTGAGGCTAAGGTAAAAAATGCTTCAGGTTCGATGCCAATGTCTACCTGGGCTATGATCTCTTTTAACTCTTTGACCATACCTATAAATTGAGGCATCTTGGTTAACAACACCATTTCCTTACTGAGACGGGCATTAGGAATATTTTGAATTCCTAATAGATCTGGTTGTTGGGTTGTCAGAATATTGGCAATTGCTGATAAATCCAGTTGTTCAGCTGACCAATCTAACCATTGCCATTCTTGAACGGGAGTTTGGGTTTGATCTAAATATAAGACCACATCATAACGAAAACGATTCATTTCCGTATGACAATCACCCCGTTTTAATTCAATTTGAACTTGGCTAATACGGGGATATTTTTGTTGCAGGGCAATAAAGAAATCAGGATCGATCAGTAATTCTTCTTCAGTACGAATACTATTTTGAATCCGTTGCCGTAATTCTCGACTGGATACCTCCTTCTCGGCACGATAAAACTCAACCGCCGTATGGAAAGCCTCTAATAGTCTGAAATTCCTGACATCCCCAATCAGGATTTTTCCGCCAGTGGCTACCGCATTAATTGCCCCTTCTATGACTTCTAACAAGTAATCAATAGAAGGGAAATATTGAATCACCGAGTTCATGATTACCAAGTCATAATTTTGGTCTTTAATCCCTGCTAACTCATGAGCAGAACGCTGTTTTAAAGTGACTTTTTGCTCCAGGTTTTGTGGTTTTAAATATTGCCCGACATACTGTAATGCTGTCCGAGAAAAATCTGTGCCGAGAAACTCTTGACAATGGGGTGCAATTTTAAATAGCAACATTCCTGTACCACAACCAATTTCCCAGACTCGTTGAGGTTCTAATTCTAGGATTTGGGCAACAGTTGTATCGCGCCATTCTGCCATTGCCTTCTGGGAATAGGCTTGTCCTGTATAGCTATCATTCCACCCCGTAAAATTAAGGGTGGGGTCGTTAGTGGGTGTTTGTTGGTCATAGTAGCCATCATCAAAAATTTGCTGCCACAGTTCCACTTGTTCTCCTTGCAGATCTTCTACTTGTGAGTCTTTCTCTGACTCAGAAGGAACAATATAAGCTACTAAACGGGGGTCAAAATCTGCGTCTTCCCGTAACATGACAACGGCTTCCTGGATGTTAGGGTCTTGGACTAACGAGGATTCAATTTCTCCTAATTCAATGCGAAATCCCCTTAGTTTGACTTGATGATCTATGCGTCCTAAAAATTCCAGATTTCCATCCTGTCTCCATTTAGCTAAGTCCCCTGTTTTATAAATTCGTTCGATTTTGCCAAATAGATTAACTTCAATAAATTTCTCTGAGGTTAAATCAAGACGATTTAAGTAACCCCGTGCTAACCCCAACCCTGCAATACATAATTCCCCTGGAATACCTGGGGGTAAGATTTGCTGGTTGGCATCTAAGATATAGACCCGAATGTTATCCAAGGGTTTGCCAATGGTCGGGTTTTGACCATCGGGACGACATACTGCCAGAGTCGCTAGAATTGTTGATTCCGTGGGAGCATAGCCATTGAATAAATTTCTTCCTTCTCCCCATTGTTTAACTAATTCAGCAGATACCGCTTCACCTCCGACACCGATGTATTGTAAATCTGGTAAGGGACTATTCGGGACTACAGATAAGAGCGAGGGAGATAAAACAATATGGGAAATTTGATGCTGAGATAAAAAATCAACTAAGGTTTGACTTGATAATAATATTTCTTGGTTGATTAAATATAAACAAGCTCCTGTCGCCAAAGTCGTAGCTATTTCAGCCACAGACATATCAAAACTAAAAGATGCCATTTGTAGCCATCTACTTTGAGATTCAACTTCCATTTTGTCGGCGATCTCCAAGATTATATTAGTTAATCCTAGATGCTCAATCATCACTCCTTTAGGTCGCCCCGTTGAACCAGAAGTATAAATTACATAAGCTAAATTATTGGGCTTAGTTTGGGTACTCAAATTATTAGTTGATAATGAATCAAAATTAGACTTATCTAAATAAATTACCTCACAGGATTTTGTTAATTGATTTAGAGATAATTTTTCTTGAATAAAACTTTGGGTTAATAATACCGATATCTCAGTATCCTGTAAGATAAACTGAATTCTATCTTTCGGATATTCAGGGTCGATTGGGACATAAGCCGCACCTGATTTGAGAATCCCCAACATACCAATTATCATTTCTAAAGAGCGATCGACACAAATACCAATTAAGGTATCAGGTTCGATATGATAATTTTGCTGTAAATAATGAGCTACTTGATTAGCTTTTTTATTTAATTCTTGATAAGTTAACTTGTGCTGTTCAAAGACTAATGCTATGTTATCAGGATTGATTTTAACCTGCTCTTCAAATAAGTTAACTAAGGTTTTATCTTGGGGATAATTACTATCAGTTTGATTCCAGCTTTGTAATTGTTTTCTGTTAGCTTCTGTCAGCCAAGGTAAGTTATTAATTGTTTGTTGTGGGTTGTCAACAATTCCCTGAAGTAAGACTTCAAAATGTCCTGCCATACGTTGAATTGTTTCTACTTCAAATAAGTCGCTGGCATATTCCCACATACAGTGCAATTGACCGTCTCTTTCGGATAGATCTAAGGTTAAATCTAACTTGGCAAAGGGATAGGTTTGCTCTAAATCCTGAATCTCAAGCCCAGTCAAATTAACACTAGTACCCGCTCTGGCAGTGTTTTGCAACGCTATTGCAACTTGGCATAGCGAATTATAACTTAAACTGCGTTCTGGTTGTAATTTTTCTACTAAATACTCAAAGGGAATATCTTGATGTGCATAAGCATCTAAGCAAGTTTGACGACTTTGTTGGAGTAAGTCACTAAATGTTTGATCTGGCTTGACTTGGCTACGTAAGACCAAGGTATTGACAAAAAAGCCAATTAACTTTTCTGTATCGCTATGGGTGCGGTTAGCAATGCCAGTACCAATACATAAGTCTTCTTGGCGACTATAACGAGATAATAAAATATTAAAGGCTGTCAACAGGGTCATAAACAAACTAACCCCCTGTTGTTGACTCAGGCTTTTGAGTTTCTGAGTTAGTTCCTGGTTTAAATCATATTCTTCGCGCCCTCCTTGGTAACTTTGTTTTGCAGGACGCGGGTAGTCAGTGGGCAAATCCAGTAATCGGGGTGCATCTCCTAATTGTTGTTTCCAGTAATTTTCCTGACGTTCTAAAATCTCCCCTTGCAACCAGCTACGCTGCCAAGCGGCATAATCACTATACTGAATGGGTAAGGGTGGTAAATTAGGTTGATTTCCCGCAACCAAAGCAGCATAAGACTGTTCCCATTCCTGCTTAAATACTCCCATAGACCAACCATCACTGATGATGTGGTGCATATTAAGGAGAAGTATGTTTTTCTCTTGGCTTAATTGCAGCAGTTTTGCTTTAAATAAAGAACCAGTATTTAAGTCAAAGGGGTCTTGAGCATCGAGATCAACTAGTCTTTGTACTGTTTCTGCTTGGGTTTGGGGAGCAAGTGCCTGTAAGTCTACAATCTCCAGCACGTCCATATTCTCTGAATTGTGGATCAGGATTTGAGCTTCTCCCGACAATGCTGGGAAGGAGGTGCGGAGAATAGTATGGCGTTCAAGGAGATATTCAAAACTGGCACGTAACGCTTCTATATTTAAGTTGCCCTTAAGTTCTAGGGCACTGGGCATATTGTAAGTAACCGAGGTTTTTGCCCCTTCTAGTTGAGCGATAAACCAGAGTCTTGATTGAGCAAAGGATAGAACTTTGGGTTCATTGGGCGGTTGTGGTGTGAGGGGAGGTAAATTAATTCCCGAAGTCCCTTGACTAATTTCTGTGGCTAATTCCGCTAGTTGGGGATGTTCAAATATTTTACGAACAGGTAGTTCTACACCAAAACTGTTACGAATACGGGTCACTAATTGGGTAGCTAATAGGGAATGTCCTCCTAATTCAAAAAAGCTGTCTCGACGACTCACAGAATTAATATTAAGTAAAGCCTGCCATAAACTAGCTAATAATTCTTCGGTAGGAGTAACGGGTTGTTCTTCCTTAGTTAAAGCTTCAAGATCAGGTGCAGGAAGTAATTTCCGATCTATTTTTCCGTTAGCTGTTAGAGGTAAAGCATCCAAGATCATAATCTGACTTGGAAGCATATAATTAGGTAGGCGGTTTTTTAGTCTATCTTTTAAGTTACCTTGTTTTTCTTTGGTAGTTACATAGGCAATTAACTGCTGATTATTCTCGGTTTGATATAAGTTAACTACGGCTTCATTAACTAAGGGATCTTCCAATAAAATTGCTTCAATTTCCCCTAATTCAATGCGAAATCCCCTGAGTTTTATTTGATGATCGATGCGACCTAAAAATTCGAGATTGCCATCCCTTCCCCATTTGGCTAAGTCACCAGTTTTATAGATTCGTTCGGTTTTTCCTAGTATATTTACTTCAACAAATTTCTCTGAGGTTAAGTCAGGACGATTTAAGTAACCCCTGGCTAATCCCACTCCCGCAATACATAATTCTCCTGGAATGCCTGGAGGTAAGATTTGCTGGTTGGCATCTAATATATAGGCACGAAGGTTAGCTAAGGGTTTACCGATGGGAGGATTTTTGACCTGGGGATGACATAGTGCAAGAGTAGCAGTAACCGTCGTTTCTGTTGGTCCATAACAGTTGAAGAAACGTCTTTGGGGTGCCCATTTTTTTACAACTTCTTTAGGGCAAGCTTCTCCTCCAACACCGATATTTTCTAACTTAGGTAAGCTAGCTTGTGGTAAGACAGATAAAGCTGATGGGGGTAAAAAGTTATGGGTAATTTGATTAACTGCGAGAAAGTCAACTAAAGTTTGACTGGGTAACAAGGTTTCTTGCTTCGCCAGATATAAACAAGCACCAGCAACTAAATTAGAGACAATTTCACCAATGGATAAATCAAAACTAAAAGAACCAAATTGAAGTAAACGACTTTGAGGATTAATTTTAAAATTTTCCTTAAAGGTTAAGCTAAGATTTACAATAGATTTATGCTCAATCATTACTCCTTTAGGTCGTCCTGTTGAACCAGAAGTATATATTACATAAGCTAAATCATTTGGCTTACTTTGAGAAATTAAATTATTGTTTGAAAATGACTCAAAATCAAACTGATCCAAACAAGTTACCTTACAGAATTTTTTTAGTTGATTTAGGGATAATTTATCTTTAAAGAAGCTTTGAGTTAATAATATTGAAGTTCTACTATCTTCTAAAATAAATTTAATTCTATCTTCTGGATATTTAGGATCAATAGGCACATAAGCAGCCCCTGCTTTAAGAACTCCTAATAAACCAATTATCATTTCTAAAGAGCGATCGACACATATACCAATTAAAGTATCAGGTTCAATAGAATAATTTTGCTGTAAATAATGGGCGACTTGATTAGCCTTTTGGTTAAGTTCTTGATAAGTTAAACTTTGCTGTTCAAAGACTAAGGCTATGTTATCAGGATTGGTTTTAACTTGCTCTTCAAATAAGTCAACGAAGGTTTTGTCCTGGGGATATTTAGTATCAGTTTGATTCCAGATTTGTAATTTTTCTCGATCGCTTTTTGTAAGTAGAGGAAGTGTATTGATTGTTTGTTGCGGGTTAGTAACAATTCCTTCCAGCAAAACTACAAAATTTTCTCTCATCCTTTGAATAGTACTTGCTGTAAATAAATCTGTCGCATATTCAAATTCTGCAACTATACCTTGAGATGTTTCTCGACAAGCTAGGGACAAATCAAACAAAGTGGTGGTATTTTCCCATTCAAAAGGACTTAAACTTAAGTCAGGGAGTTGCACTGTCTTCTGGGTTTCATTTTGTAAAGCAAACGCAACTTGAAATATAGGATGATGACTCAGCGATCGCTCTATATGTAATTCATCCGCCAACTTCTCAAAAGGCAAATCCTGATGATCATAAGCTTCTAGGGTATTCTGCTTAACCTGTTGCAGTAATTCGAGGAATGTCGGATTTCCTTCTAAATTAGTTCGTAGGGCTAGGGTATTGACAAAAAAGCCCATTAATGATTCTATTTCTCGATAGTTTCGATTGGCGATCGCTGTTCCTACTAAGATATCTGACTGTCCACTATACCTAGCTAGTAGAAGCTTAAATGCGGTTAACAGGGTCATGAACAGGGTTGTTCCTGATTTTTGACTTAAATACTTTAATTGCTTAGTTAATGTCTGATTAAGGGCAAAGAAATGGCTAGCACCCTGATAGGTTTGTGTTGAGGGACGAGGTTGATCGGTGGGTAATTCTAATAGAGGAGGGGCATTGTTTAACTGTTGTCGCCAATAATTAAGTTGGTTTTCCAGTCTTTCTCCCTGTAACCATTGTCGTTGCCAGTGGGCAAAATCAGCATATTGTAGCGATAATTTTGGTAAATCAGAAGGCTTTTTATCACAAAAAGATTTATACAGGGAAGAAAATTCTTGACGTAATATATTTACCGACCAACCATCAAAAACAATGTGATGAATAACTAATAATAAAATGTGAGATTTAGAGTCTAGTTTTAGTAATGTCCCTCGCACTAAATTATCTGTTTCTAAGTCAAAAGATTTTTGCAGTTCTTCGATTGCTAATTGCCGAGTTTTCTCTGATTTAATTTCTGCGGTTAATTCTTCTAAGTTGATTACTGGAATAGTTAGTTTATAAGGAGAGTTAATAACTTGTATGGGAGATTCATCAACCACAGAAAAATTAGTCCGTAGCACTTCATGACGGCTGATAATTTCGGCGATCGCTTGTTCTAATGCTTCTTGATTAAGATCTCCTTTAAGTTGCCAAAAAATTGGCACATGATAAGGATTATTTTCTGGAATAAGTTGAGCCAGAAACCAAAGTCTTGTTTGAGCAAAAGAGAGGGGAAGATTTTGTTCTCTTGATACAGGAGTCAGCAATGGCTTTTGTTGACCATTATTTTTACCTGATTGCGATCGCTGTTTCAGTTTTTGCAGTACTAATTCTCTTTTTTCAGGGGAAAGGTTTTCTAGTCGTTTTAGCAAATCGCTCATAATTAATAATGAAGGCAAAGGGTAGTGGGTAGTGGGTAGTGGGTAGTGGGTAGTAGGTAGTGAGTAGTAGTCAATAGATGAAACTTATTACTATTAATCGCACTGTCATTTTTCCGAACTACGAACTACGAATTCCGAATTCCGAACTCAGGTTAAGATAATAACTGTCCCGTAGCTTCTTGTTCAGATAGTTGATCTATTTCACCTAAAATTTTTGCTAAGGCATCATTTTCTGATTGTTCAATTTGTTGAGTAATTACTGTTTTGGCTAGTTTTTCAATGGTGGGATTTTCAAATAAATAACGGAAGGGAAAATCAATAGCAAAAGCTTCTTTTAGCCGAGAAATCACCTGAGTTGCCAGCAAAGAATGGCCGCCTAACTCGAAAAAGTTATCGTATAACCCCACTTGTTTTAACCGCAGCACTTCAGCCCAAATGGTAGCTAATTCTTGTTCTGTAGAAGTTCGGGGCGCAACAAATTCAACTGCTAAATTCCTTTGGGAACTATCTGGGGCAGGTAGACCACGGCGATTTATTTTGCCATTAGGAGTAAGAGGAAATGCGTCTAAAAATACGAAAGCGTTAGGAATCATATAGTTAGGCAGTTTTGCGCTAAGAAAATCTCTTACCTTACTAGAAGTTAATTGACTATTGTTAGGAATAATATAGGCAACTAAAGATTTATTCCCTGGTTGATCTTCCCTTACCATAACTACGGCTTGCCCTATCTCAGAATGCTGAGTTAAGACTGTCTCAATTTCTGTTAATTCAATGCGAAAACCGCGAATTTTAACTTGATTATCAATACGTCCGATGAATTCTAAATTGCCATCAGCAAGACGACGCAGTAAATCTCCTGTTTTGTAAAGAGTATCTCCTGCAAGAAAAGGATTGGGAATAAATTTTTCCTTGGTTAAAATCGGCTGGTGTAAATAACCCCTAGCAACACTCGTCCCTCCGATATAAAGTTCCCCAGGAATCCCCACAGGAACTCTCTGTAAATTGTGTTTTAAATTGCGATCAAGTAAGTACACTTTTCTGTCCCCGATGGATTTACCAATGGGAATTGTAGTGATATCTTCTTCTAATTGTTGAGGAAGTGGATAACAACAAGCACATACAGTACATTCTGAGGGACCATAGCCATTAATAATTTGGGTTTCAGGTAATAGTTTTAATGCCCGACGAACATGATCGACAGACAAAGTTTCTCCACCCGTTATCAGTTGTTTCACCCCTAACAACGCTTCGGGCATGGTATCAATCATCAGATTAAATAGGGCGCAAGTCAAAAACAGGGTGTTAACCCCTTGTTCTCTAATGATCTTACTTAAGCCTTCAGGAGTGGGAATATTCTCTGGATAAAGTACACAACGACTTCCATGAAGTAAGGGAGGGAATAATTCTAGGGTTAAGGCATCCCAGGAAATTGATGAGTGTTGTAGCCAAACTTGGTTAGCATTCAAGTCAATATAATCAACTCCAAACATAAACCCAATAAAGCTACGATGGGGAACTTTGGTTCCTTTTGGTGTTCCTGTTGAACCAGATGTATAGATAATATAAGCTAAGTTGTCTGGGTTAACTTCTGTGGAAAGGTTTTCCAATGAGTATTGGGTGATGCTTGACCATTCTGACTCTAGATCTATTACTCTTTGAGTGTTATTAACTGGGAGTTGATCAGCTAAATTACTTTGGGTGAGAAGGATCGGACATTGGACATCTTCGATCATCAAAGCTAATCTTGCAGAAGGATAAGCAGGATCTAAGGGGACATAAGCACAACCTGCTTTGAGGATAGCTAGAATTGAAATGACCATCAAGGGAGATCGTTCAATACAAATCCCGATCTTATCCTCTAGGTTCACTTCTAAAGTTTGGAGATAATGTGCCAATTGATTAGCACGAGAATTTAATTCCTCATAGGTAAGTTGTTCGTTTTGGTAAATAAGGGCGATGGCATCAGGAGTCTTAGCTACCTGCTGTTCAAATAGTATATGAATACATTGATAATCAATATTTTTGATCTTAGAATCATTTCTATTTTCTTCTAAGATTATTTGTTGTTCTTCGGCAGAGGATAAGAGAGAAAATTGTCCTAGCTGCTGTTCTGGTTGAGTAGCAATTCCAGTTAATAAAGCCTGAAAATGTCCTACCATCCGTTCAATGGTTTCCTGGTCGAAGCGACTGGTATCATAGACAATTCTGCCCCTTAATTGCTGCTCAGGATTTACTACTACTGTTAGAGGATAATTAGTCCGTTCAAAACAACGAAAATCAGTAATATTTAAGCTCTTTTCTGAGTCACTTGCTGAGGAATCAACAGGATAATTCTCAAACACTAAAATGCTCTCGAATAAAGACATTTCCGCTGGAATATCACTCTGCTTCTGAATCTCTGCTAGGGAATAATAAGCATACTGTTCCTGTTCTACTTGTTGACTTTGTAAATCCTGTAGCCAGGGTAATAATTCTGCATCAGTAGAAACTTGTAATCTAATCGGCAGGGTATTAATAAATAGTCCCACCATTGATTCAACTCCAGTGAAACTAGCAGGACGACCTGATACAGTTGCACCAAAAACAATATCAGTTTCGCCACTGTAACGAGACAAGAGCAAACCCCAAGCACCTTGAACTAAATTATTGAGAGTTAAATGATGTTTTTTAGCTAAAGATTGTAATTGATCAGTGACTTCTAAAGACAATTTAATAGGAAGTTCTTGATAGGCTTCTGTTGCTGTTTTATTACCGTATAGTTTATCGACAACTAAAGGCGTTGATGCTGCAAAACCTTGCAGTTTCTTTTGCCAAAATTCCTGGGCTTGAGAACTATCTTGTTGCTGTAACCAACTAATATATTCCCGATAGGGAGTACAGGGTTTTAACTGTAAAGATTCTCCTCGGTTATCAGCCTCATATACATCAAAAACCTCTTGTAGAACAATTTGCATTGACCAGCCATCAAGTAGGAGATGATGATGACTCCAAATAAATTGATAATTATCTTGAGCTAACTGTATGAGAGTAAAGCGCATTAAAGGAGCTTGTTCCAGTTCAAATCCCAAAGCGCGATCGCTTTTTAAAAACTGCTCTAATTCTTTTTTTTGCTGCTCTTTATCTTTATCTTGCCAGTCATAAATTACCCAGGGTAACTCTACCTGCTTGCTCACCATTTGTAGAGGTTTTTCTATTTCCGACCAATAAAAAGAACTTCTTAAAACAGAGTGTCGGGCAACAATTTTCTGCCAAGCTTGTTGGAAAAGAGAGATATTTAATTTTCCTGATAGAGTACAAACTAATTGCTCAAAGTATACTTCCGATTCTGGAGAATAAAGGGTATGAAAGAGCATACCCTGCTGCATGGGAGAAAGTTCATAAAGATCTTCAATATTTTTCATATAATCAACTCTTATTGACTGGTGTCACGCACTTATTGATCTGTGAAAGTTGGAAAAAGGTTTCCTAAAGGATTAGCTGAGTCCTACGTCTTTCAGACGCGCTTCGCGAACGGACTTGCTTCGCAACCGCGTCAAAGGTTAAAGGTTAAAGGTTGTATTGTTCTTTATCTTGGAAATTATTGAACGTGGGGCAGGGGGAATTTAGTTCGCCATCTGCAACCACGTTGTTGAAACTACTGATTCTTGCTTACATTGCGTAGCGTCAGTTGCTAACTTGATTGCGCTTAATTTTTGCCATGAATTTATCAAGTTGTTCTTGGCTAACGTTAGCTGCGGAAAAGTCTGATGGAGTATAACCTTGAGACTCTGGGGATTGACAGTGAACAATTAAATCTTTTAAGGCTTTAATAAACTCCTGTGCTAACTTTTCAATAGTTTCTCGTCGATGAATTTGATCACTATAAACAAACTGCATTTCCAATTTGGAATTACGAATTAAGCCGCTTACTTCTAATAAATGACTACGGTTTCCCACAAGACTTCGTTCTGATTTCCATTCTTTAACCTCCCCGAAACTTGATGATGCTTTTAGTACGCTATCAAATTGACCCAAGTAATTAAAACTGACTTGTGCTTGATTTAATTTGGCAAATTGCTGTTTAACCTTTTTGTCTAGGGACAAATATTTCAACACACCATAACCAATACCACGATTTGGTAAGCAACGCAGTTGTTCTTTAACTGATTTTAAGGTCTTAGCTATTTGTTCAATGCCACTGTGTTCTAGTCTTACTGGAAACATAGTTGTAAACCATCCGACAGTGCGAGATATGTCTATATCTGACCATAAATCCTCCCGTCCATGTCCTTCTAAATCAACAATTAAAGTTTTTTCTCCTGTCCATTGGCTAAAAGATGTCACTAAAGCTGTTAATAAGACATCGTTAATTTGAGTATTGTAAGCACTAGGAACATCTTGCAATAGTCCACGAGTTTCTGCTTCATTTAAACTTAAAATAATAGCCTTGGCTGAACTTAAATTATTACTATTTTTTTCTAGGGGAAAATCTGTAGGCAAGGGAGAAATATTATCCTGTAATTGAGATAGCCAATAAGCAACTTCTTGGTTTAATTGTTCAGATTTACTGTAGTTGATTAACTGGTTAGACCAATCTTG
>CBDUCX010000101.1:0-15552 GCA_965365755.1 uncultured Pleurocapsa sp. | reverse complement strand
AGGTACGACAATAGTATCAATCATAGTTCGGAGTTCGGAGTTCGGAGTTCGGAGTATGCCCTACGGGCACGCTGCGCGAACGGAGTTCGGAGTTGCCTTGTCTAAAACCATATGAGATAAATAACAACCTCAGCAAACTAAGTTTATTTCAACCAAATTATTTATGTCTCTAATTAAACCCGATAATTCGCCAAATAAAGCTAATTTATGGCACAAAATAAAAGAAAATAGCAGTACAGTACTGATTGCACTGGTTTTGGCTTTCATAATTCGCGTATTTATTGCCGAACCCCGTTATATCCCCTCAGAATCTATGGCTCCTACCCTGGAAACTGGCGATCGCCTAGTAGTCGAAAAGGTGGCGTACAAATTTCATGCTCCTGATAAAGGAGACATTATTGTATTTCAGCCACCCGAAAAACTAAGAATCCTGGGCTATGAGAAAAACCAGGCATTTATCAAAAGAGCGATCGCCAAAGCAGGAGAAACCGTAGCAGTTAAAGACGGCATTGTCTATGTAAACAACCAGCCTCTAGAGGAAGATTATATTGCGGCTCCTCCAAAATACGATCTCGTACCAGTTACAGTACCAACAGGACAATTATTCGTTATGGGAGACAATCGTAATAACAGTAATGACTCTCATATCTGGGGATTTTTGCCAGCAGAAAATGTTATTGGTCATGCCGTATTTCGTTTTTGGCCCCTAGAGCGCATCGGAACAGTTTAAATAATTACTGTTACTGTTTGCCAAATTGTCTTTGATAAACAATTTCTTCTTTACCAGACTCTAGCTTGATATCTGATCGGGGATATGCCACACATAACAGGGCGTATCCTTCCGCCTGTAATTCAGGAGAAACACCCATACCGTCACTTTGTTCTACTTCTCCTGAGAGAATTTGAGCAGCACAGGTAGTACAAACACCGGCACTACAAGAAAAAGGGAGGTCAATACCTGCATTAGTCGCTGCGTCCAGTATAGTTTGCGATTCGGCGACTGGAATAGTTTGAGTTTTACCCTGATGGTTTATTTCAACATTGTAGGTATTGGACATAGCTATAGAAAATTTTTATTTTGTAATTTGACTAGATTTATTATCTTCTCACAATCTGATTAGTCAGCAATAGAAGCAAGTATAGGCTATTGATTTGAACCAATTTACTAAAAAAATTTCTATTGATCTCACCGACAAATTTAAAGTTTGTAGTGTATGCTTTTCGATAAGTCACATATCATTGGAGTCGTCTAACGGCAAAAATCACTGTGATAGTTGGTCAGCGTGAGGAGTAGCAGCGGATTTAGATGAATTTACGCCATAGGGCATTAGAAACCCTAAAACAAACTAGTAGGACATTTTACATTCCTATTGTCCGTCTACCAGGAGAGCTACAAGATGCAGTAGCATCAGCTTATCTTTGTATGCGCGCAATTGATGAAATAGAGGATACTCCTGACCTTGATAATTATACTAAGGCCAAGCTTTTACGGAGTATTAGTCTGAGAATGCAGGAAGTAACTGATATTGACACCTATACTCGAATTGGCTCGGATTTAACTGCCTACAGTGATATATTGCCCGAAGTTAGCTTGTGCATCGGAGAATGGGCTAGTCTTGCGCCTGAATCGATCGCTCCTAGAATTTGCGATGCTACAGCAGCGATGTCAGATCGCATGGCTTATTGGGCAGAACAAAATTGGGAGATTACTACCGAATCTGATTTAGACCGTTATACCTTTAGTGTAGCTGGAGCAGTGGGCTTACTACTATCAGATTTGTGGTCTTGGTACGACAATACTAATACAGATCGAACTCAGGCGATCGCTTTTGGTCGGGGTTTACAGGCAGTAAACATTGTGCGGAATCAAGGGGAGGACTCTCAAAGGGGAGTTAGCTTTATACCTGAAGGATGGAGTAATCGAGATGTTCAAGATTATGCCCGTAAGCAACTTGTGCAAGCCAAGCTATATATTGAATCTTTACCTAAAGGTAGTCCCGCCCTTAGTTTTTGCCAAATACCCTATGTCTTAGCTAAAGGTACTTTAGACGCGATCTCTCTTGGGAAGCCCAAGTTAAGTCGTCATGACGTTTTGAGTTTAGTAGAAAAGGTAACTAATGTTAAAACGGCTTAAGAGAAATATAGAAGTACGAACGTAAGTTGATTGAGGCTAAGGCTACTCACTAGTCATTAGTCTATTTATTATTTGTCACAATTAATAGGTGGGTGTTGCCACCTATAGCCGTACAAAGTTATGTTAGGACAAGAGTTTATTGGATTGTTCGTAAGTAATGAGTAATGAGTAATGAGTAATAAGTGTCCTAACCAAAATACGTAGTGCTATACAATAGGGTCGATTTCTCTTAAGAGAACTAATTTATGGGGATATGACAGTAAAATTCACGAATCGTTGCCATCCCCCATATCATCAACCTCTATTTTCAATGATTAGTCTTCAATTGATACGGGTTTAAAATCAGATGAGAATTTTGATAGTTTAACGATTATCATCTTCAAACTTATAGCCGACACCAACTACGGTTTTAATAAATGTCGGATTAGCCGAATCAGGTTCAATTTTCTTACGTAATCTTCTGATATGAGTATCAACTACCCGTTCATCACCGAAAAAGTCATTCCCCCAAAGCTTATCAATGAGCTGAGTACGACTCCATACTCGACCGGGATAGCTCAGAAACGTCGAAAGTAAATTAAATTCAAGAGTAGTCAGGTCTAATTTTTCAGGGGATTGCGACTCCAACTGTCTAGTAGCAATGTGCTGATCTAAATCGACAGTAAAATGCTCGGTGCGATAGGTTTGGGAGTTGTCTTCCTGTATGCCATGTCGCAAGCTACGACGTAATAAGGCTCTAACTCTGGCGACTAATTCTCTGGGGCTGAAGGGTTTAACTAAATAATCATCGGCACCTGTAGACAATCCAATCACTCGATCAATTTCTTCCCCCCTGGCGGTAAGCATTAGGATATAAGGGTCTTTATCGTATGGTTGCTGACGTATACGAGTACATACCTCTAGTCCATCTAAACCAGGAAGCATTAGATCAAGAATAACTACATCGGGTTGTTGCTGTTGAAAGATCTCTAGGGCAGTAAATCCATTATTAGCAATCCGACATGAAAAACTTTCTTGAACTAAAGTTTGTTTAATTAATTGAGCAATTTCCTGCTCGTCTTCGATAATCAGAATTTCCATCAAAGTCTTCTTGCTCTGTTTCTACTGCGATTACCCGAAAGGACTCGGCTTTATGGGTTGTGGTATCCGTGATAGACGCCATCGCACGACCCTTACGCCGAAGGCATCCCCCACCCGAACACCTATCCTTGTAATATAGCCTGTAGACGCTTGCGAAATTCTCCTTTGGGATGTCCACCTTTGACTTCCCCCATAATTTTAAAATCATCATCAGGAGATTCACAGACAATGTAAGTCGGCCAACCCATATCTTTCTTATCTGGATATTGTGCCATCAAAATCTGGCGATACTTGCGATAGGTACTAGTATCCTGCATCTTGACATCAATAAAGTCTAGTTTTAATTCTTTGGCAACTTTGGCATCATAAAAGGACATCTTGTGGCATGTCCCACATTCTTCGGAAGAAAATTTAACTACAGCTTTTGTCATCTTAAGATATTAAAAAAAGAAATCCAACTTTATTAATTGTATAATTATTCAACCTAGTCCCAGCAAAAAGTATTTATTTACTACTAACTTAATAAATACTAATGGCATAAAGATAATCAATATTTTTCGTATTCCTAATGAAAGGACATACTGATTGATTACCTTTACTGGCTACTCGTTAAAGAAATTATCAGGACAGATAGAAGGGTCAAAGTATTTGTCAGTAGCAGCATAGAAGGCTACAAGATTGCCGAAGTTGGTAATTAACGTCAGTTCGGGTTAAGACTATTTTGCTACTCATTCTACGAAAGAATAGTATTTACAGCCAACGATAGAATCAAGCTTTCAGCTTATCCCGAACTCAGGTTAATCTAACTTTATATGGCTATACTTTCCGTTCCAGGTAGAAATTGCCGCTATCAGCAGTATTATCCACTGTTAGTCGGAAGATATAGATTCCAGGTGGAACCACTTGACCGCTATCATCTAAACCATCCCAAATTAGTTTTCGCGCACCTGGGGTAGGATTGGCTTCGTTGAGCAGTAGACGAACTTCCGCGCCAAATCGATTCCAGATATGTAGCCAAGCATGTTCGGTTTCTTCTGGCAGAACAATATCAAATTCAACAGTATTCTCATACCGCTCTAAGCTGAACGTTTTGATCATTTTCTCTGTTGAAACTGATGCAGCAGATGTTGGCTGGGGCAAAGGTATAACTGTATCCCCTTCAGGATTGTATTTATAGACTGTACGACCACAAGCATAGCCTACGGTAACTGGGTTACCAATAAAACGGAAACGATTAATAAATCGCCCTACCTGATTAGCATCCACCCAGGTAATTCCGCCATCGATTGTTCCACTAGTGTAGCCCGCAGTAAAGTCAGCACTTCCCCAGCCTCCTACCCAGCCACGATCTTCGGTAATGAAGCCTACTCCTTCGAGATTGGCATTCCCCTGTGGATCATCAATTGGTAGACGAATCCAAGTTTTTCCTCCATCCGTCGTTTTTAATATTGCCCCGCGATTGAAACTCTCCAATGAGACATAGCCAACATTCTCATTAACAAAGTTAATCTTCCATCCCCATTCTCCAGGTTCAAAAGTTAAGTTAGCGACTCGGTTGTCCCAGGTAATTCCGCCATCTTCAGTGTATAAAACCACAGGAACAACATCAGAATAGTCTGGGATATTTGTCTCAGGATCGGGATCTTCTTTATCAGAGTAACCGCCAACCACGAATCCATGCATTTCATCAAAGAAAAAGATATCAATCAGGTTAGAGGCATATTCACCCATTTCCCTGGCAGTCCAAGTTGTACCGCCATCTGTCGTTTTAATTACTCTTGCTGGATAGCGTTTGTAGGGGTAATTACTGCCTGAAGCATAAATTACTGATTCGTTCACCGCATACAAACCACAAATCGCCAGAGGAGAATTACTGGGTAGATTAGAAACAAGCTGCCAATTAATTCCCGCATTTTCCGTTTTAAACAGACGATAGTCTTCTGTGAGAGTACCAACCCAACCTTTTTGGTCATTTCCGAAGCTAATGCAACGTAAGTAAACGGCTTGTGTGCCAACAGCGGGAGTGCGGAATTGTTGTGTCCAAGTATCGCCGCCATCTTCTGTATGCAAAATGAGACCATCACTGTTGACCGCCCAACCTACTTCAGGAGAAATAAACCAGATGTCATCGTAACGAGATCCTGCTTCGGGTGCATTAGTTACTCTCCATCCTGGCTCCTCATTAGGGGGAGGTGTAGGAGAAGTTTCACCCTTGGGTGTTCCATTGGTAACCCAGCGTTTAAAAGCATCGACTTTTTCTGAAGACCAACGATTTCCTGGTGGCATATGTCCGGTTTCTACAGAACGAGCAATATCTTGGGCACGATTTTTGACAGTTTGAAAATCTCCTAAATCCATGCCACGAGGTTTCATACAAGCGATATCACCTGCATTAAAGAAATTTTTGATCGAGTCTTCCCAAGTAGGATTTTCGGGATATTCAGTATTTTTCGTTTGTTCATTGGTACTGACCATATTACGCTCCTTAAAAGTTGCTCCTAAACGAGAAGTTTTCAAATCATTGGGATAAATCCAATTCTGTGAACCGCTATGGGTTCACCATCAGATAAGCGAATTTCTTTTTATACAAGAACCATAACTTTTCCTTCTTCTATATCGTTTCCACTTCAACTTCGTACACCCCTGAACCACGCCAAGAGTCAACCATAATAAAGAGATCTCCTCCACTGACATTTAAACGTACGACTTCATTAGAAGAACCCGAAAAACCTCTGCCATCATATTGTTGTCGAGAAGGTTGTAATCCAGCTCTGACATAGAGATCAAAGTCTTGTCCCGACGGACCTGTTAGAGTAACGATCACCTGTCCGGGGGATACTTGTATGCGATGAGTATTACTGTCTCCTGTTCCTTGGAGTTGTCCTCTTAAAGGAACTATTCCTGAGCGCGGTACTCCATACAAAGCTTGAATCCCATTAATATCATCTTGTCGTAGACTATCTACATCATTGTCGTAAAAGGCGAACATAATCGCATCACGGCTATCAGAGTGAGCAAGACCAAGTAAATGACCAATTTCATGAATAGCAACATTGAGTAGGCGTATACCACCGGGAGTAGCTTGATCTACCCAGAATTCAAATTCATCAAAATGTAAGGCGCCAGCAAAAGGACCACCGCATGGAGGAGGGTAAAAAGCATGGGCTAATGTATTACCATCGGGGCTTCCTCCATCGTCAAAAGGAGAACCGTCTCCGTGGTTACTTCTTTCCCAAGCAATGGGAAAATCTGGGTCTTGATCTGGTCTTACTTCCATAAAACGAAGTGGTGTGACCGCAGCCCAAGCGGCAAATGCCTCACGAATTATTTCCTGTTCTCTCTGGTTAGACAAGTCGGGTGTTCCATTGATAAATGCGTAAGTAAGATCAGTCCTATCATACTTACACCCACGGAGTACAAATGAGGCCAGCCCTGAATCAAGGCTAGGATCTGGATTTATGTCAGGAACTCCGCAACGTGGCCTTTGCATCAGTTCCAAAGTCTCCGTATCGGCTTCACCAGTGTCCTTGAGTCCATAGCATTTCTGAAAATAGCGAAGGGCATCACATGTGCAAGAGCACATCTTGCCAGGTTGCCGATTTCGACCTAAGTAACCCATTGATGTTAAAAAAGATTGTAAGGCATAAACATCGTCTCCCTCATCGTCGGCTTTTAATCGGGGATTTTTTTGTTTTAATATTTGAAATTGAAAATATTCTTTGTGGTTTTTTTCAAAATTAGAGTTAGACATAGCTCTACTCTCCTATTAATTAATTATTTCAAGTTTTATAAATATTGAAAGATAAAATTTGATTTAAACTGACGAGTTTAAACGTCTCATTTTTCGCAAGTTAATACAATTATTTAAATTTCATCAGTTTACTTAAATCCTATAGTTAACTCATCACTAACTCATTGCAAGTTTATGCGATTTGCAACAATCTGTAATTTTTATCTTTAATTGTTTATATTGGGTCTTCTGCTGTATATTTAATCAGATTAGCGATCGCCGAACTCGCTTCTTTTTTTTGTCATGGGATTACGACGCGATCCGTAGCCGACTGATCCCGTTAGATGAGGAAACTCTCTCGCTTTCTCATTGCTATAATTTTTCAAAATATCCTTAAGCTATTATCTATATAGTCAAAAAAATTTACTTGAGATGAAAACTCTATCAGAAATTGAACAAGCTATTAAACAATTGCCAACAGTTGAAGTTCGTCAACTAGCAGGTTGGTTAAATGAATATCTTGATGAACGTCAGCTCGATAACAACATCAATTTCTAGACTTTCTACGAAGGAATAATGCTTTCAGCCCACGAAAGAATAAGGTTTAAAAGCTCCATCGAGTTCACGTTGATGATGTTTGGGATAGACAAATGCAAACTGATTTAGCAACAGGAAAACTGGATAAGTTTATGGCTAAGGTTGAATCTGAAATTGAAGCTAATCAGGTAAGAAATTAAGCGATCGCACAGCTAGCCGTAGGCATCGCCTGACTCTCTTCTTGTTTGATAATGCGATCGCGTCACAAACAGCAATTAACCAACAGCAGCAATGGTAGTGGGCATCGGAGGTTGTATTTTGTTTCCAGAACGGGAGCGATAAAAGTCTGCTAGTCTTTGTTCGTACTGGTATAAATCCCGTTTAATTTCGTCAAAAATGGCGACGGTTAGAGGATCGGTTAGCTGTTGACATAGATGATAGGTGTCAATTACTCCTGTTTGAATATCTCCCAAGGCACGACGCAGAATTGTCAATTCATAACTTGACTGTAACCAGCTATGTAGAGCACCGTAGGCTTCACTACCGATTGCTTGCCAGGTGACTCGTTCATTAAAAGCATGATCGAGACGAGTTTCTAGTAACTTAACGTGCTTTTGTTTAACGGTACTAATTTCTTTGAGGAGATTCTGTAGTTCTTCATCTTTGGCTCGGTAGCTATACTGTTTAAAAGCTTCTAGAGTATAGCGTTCGCCAATAATTGCTGTATTAAGAGCATTGACAATTTCTCTTCGGCTAGAACCACCCCAGTCTTCGGCTAATTTCCACCAATCAAAAGTATGATCTCGATGATCGGCAGTGGCTTCCTCTTTGATTTCTAAGTCCAGATATCTGAGCAGACTATTAGCCATGATAGCTATATCGCTAGGTCGCCTTGCCGTGATTAAATTGCGATCCACTACCACAGGCCCTCCGATATAGTTGGCTCCTGCATTCTCAATATCCTTACGCAGGGACTTTAAACCAGTAACTTTCTTTTCCTGTAATTTATCTGCCTCAATGAGAATCTGTATACCGTAACCGACAGCTGCGATCGCTTTTTCTTGAGCCATTGCTTCTGAAATCAGACTAACGACAAAAGGATTAGCTCGAATATGTCCCACAGGAACTACGAACCCATCAAAGTCAGAGGCTCTAACTTCAGTCGCGGTATCGTCTGGTTTACAAGTAACTTTACCCCGCTTGCCATGATATTCTTCGTTCATCCGTGAACCGATGATGCTAACTTCCGCTCCTGCTTTTTGCAGTGCTTGGTAGGGAACTTGAAACAAGAAATCTTCAAACTGATTCTCAATTAGAATTGCAACTCGTTTTGGATTGGCTTGGTTTGTAGATGCCATATTATTTACCCACTGAAATCTGCTTGGATTTTTGGTTGCACTGTTTATTAATTGACGCGCTCCGAATTTCTCTGCCTTAGCACGAATGGCAATTCCCAGCGCAAATTATATCTACTTTGAAGGTTAAACAAAAATCTTGAGGAACTCGTGAAGAATTTAGTAGTCTGCCACTTTTGAATTGATGGGTTGAGAAGGGACAAGGGAGCAACTTTGATTAAACTATTCCTCAAATTGATCTTGACGTTCTATTAGAAGTTTTTTATTTATTCAATGTTTCTAGTTATTTCCAGTAAATCTAACAATTCTGCTTCCTTTAGTTGAGCAATACCTAATTTTTCGGCTTTAGTTAGTTTAGAACCTGCATTTTCTCCCAGTAATAAATAGTCAGTTTTTTTACTGATTGATCCTGTTACTTTTCCCCCTGCTTGCTCAATTAATTTTTTAGCTTCGTCTCTTTTGAGACTGGGAAGTGTTCCTGTGATGACAAAAGTTTTGCCTGCTAAAATTTGAGAGGATTGAGCGGCATCAGTATCAGAAGTTATTGTCGAAGAGGAAAACTGTAACCCCGCTGCTTGTAGTTGCTGAATTAAAACTTGATTTGCAGGTACTCTAAGCCATTCAAAGACAGATTGGGCAATTTCTTCACCAATGCCATACACGGCTTCTATCGCTTCAAAAGATGCTTGAGATAACTCCTCAATAGAAGGAAAGTTTTCCGCTAGTATTTTGGCGTTGACGCTACCGACATAACGAATACCCAAACCATATAAAAGCCTGTGATAAGGCTGGGTTTTAGATTCAGCGATCGCATTAACTAAATTTGCCGCTGATTTGCTTCCCATTCGTTCTAAGTCAGCTATTTGTTCTACTGTCAGAGAATATAGATCGGCAACGGAATTAACTAAGTTATGGTTAATTAATAAAATAGCAATTCTTTCCCCCAAACCCCTGATATCTAAAGCATTGCGATCAGCCCAATGAATAATACTACCCCGTAAAATGGCAGGACAAGCACGATTGACACAACGGGTAACAGCTTCGTCTTCGGGACGTACTAGGGTGGAATTGCATTCTGGGCAATTAGTGGGCATCTGATAGGGAACAGTGCCAACAGGACGTAGATCGGACAAGACACGCACTACTTCGGGGATGATTTCTCCTGCCTTGCGGATGATTACCGTATCGCCGACACGAATATCTAATTCCGCAATGCGATCGCTGTTATGCAGAGTGGCACGTTGTACTGTAGTTCCTGCAAGCTGTACAGGTTCCATAACTGCCATGGGAGTAACCGCCCCCGTACGTCCCACATTCACGATAATCTCTTTAACTATGGTGGGAGTTTCCTCCGCAGGATATTTAAGAGCGATCGCCCAACGGGGAAATTTTTGGGTAAACCCTAGTTGTTGTTGCAGTTGATAGTCGTTAAGTTTGACCACTACCCCATCAGTCATATAGGGTAAAGTTTTTCTGCCTGTATCCCATTGCTGAAAATATGCTTGTACTTCATCGAGGGATTGACACAGTTGACGATTAGGATTAACCAGAAATCCCATTTTTTGTAATTGCTCTAGGGATTCTAATTGAGATCCTAACGCTATATCTATAGCTTGGTTAGGAGAATTGACAATGTGTAGAGTGTAAGCGAAAAAATTTAATTTGCGCTCGGCGACAATCTTGGGATCGAGTTGTCTTAGTGTCCCCGCCGCAGCATTACGGGGATTAGCAAATAAAGCCTCTCCTGATTTCTCTCTGGATTGATTAATTGCTTCAAAGACATCTAGGGGTAAAAACGCTTCTCCTCTGACTTCTACTCTGGGGGGAGGATTGTCGATTTTTAACTTCAAAGGAATGGTACGAATAGTTTTAATATTTTGGGTAATCTCTTCCCCTGTCACCCCATCACCACGGGTAACACCCCTAACTAGAATCCCGTTTTCGTAGGTAAGAGCGATCGCGCTACCATCTATTTTTAATTCACAGACATAAGCAAAATCAGGGATATCCTCAAGTTGTCTTTGCCAACGAGTTTCCCATTTAACTAATTCTGCGGCATTGAAAGCATTTTCCAGACTATATAAAGGAATATTATGCTTAACTGAAGTAAATTTCGCGGCGGGCTGATCCCCTACCCGTTGCGTCGGACTATCGGGAGTAACTAACTCAGGATGCTCAGTTTCTAGATCCTGTAACTGACGATACAGGCGATCGTAAACACTATCCTCCATAATCGGATTATCCAGAACATAATAGGCATAACCCGCTTTTTGTAACTGTTCTCGCAGTTGGGCAACTTGCTGTTTGATTTCTGGATTTACGGTCATATTGATGAAAATTACATTTGATTGGCCAACAGACTTCTAACTTAACCCATTCGGTTGCTCCCTAACTTCTATTCAGAATTACCACCAATTGTGACATCTTTAATTCTCAAACTCGGCCCTCCGCAACCAACTGCTAGCCCAGACTGTCCTGCTTTTCCGCAACCACCAGATTCATCCCAGTAAAAATCATCCCCGATCGCTTCGATATTTGCCAAGGTTTTGAATACATTCCCTGAAAGAGTTACATCCTTAACTGGTTCAGCTAATTCGCCGTGACGAATCATCCAGGCTTCCCCAGCACTAAAGGTAAACATTTCCCCGTTAGTCATGCCACCGAGCCAATTGCGGGCATATACTCCTTCAGAGACGCTTTTAATTAGATCTGCCACAGGAGTTGTCCCCCTAGCAATCCAGGTGTTAGTCATGCGGACAATGGGGGAATAGTGATAATCCAGACAACGGGCATTACCTGTGGGGGCTTCTTCCAATTTGCCAGCAGTTTCGCGGGAGTGCAATCTACCAACTAAAATACCATCTTTGATCAGTTGAGTAGTAGTAGCTGGAGTTCCCTCATCGTCGTAGAAATAGCTACCACGATGAACATAATTGGCTTCAGATTCCATGGGGGCAGCACCATCAAAAATCTGAAGTTCTGGTGAACCAAAACCCTTGCCCATACTCATCACTTCTAGTAGATCGGGATTTTCGTAAGCCATATCTGCTTCTGAAAGATGCCCAAAGGCTTCGTGAACAAACAAGCCTGTCAAAATGGGATCGATAACTACCGTATAAATATCGCCTTTAATCTTTGGCAGGTATAGAGCATCAACCGCCCTTTGTGCTGCACCAATTACCTGTTGATCTAACTGAGTTAAATCTTCATAACCCTGTCGAGAACCTGTAGTTTCTCTTCCTGTTTGAATTGTGTCATCCTTCCTAGCGATAGCGGAAAAGCGCATTTCCATATCCGACCAGGACTGTTCAATTACGCTTCCTTCAGAGGTGGCAATAATTATCCTTTGAGAGCAATCCCCGTAACTGACGGTAGTGGCTGTCAGGCAGTCATGGTAACTGCGCAGCAACTCATTATAGCGATCGCACAAAGTCTTTTTGTCTGCTAATGATATACTCCTGGGATCACTACCTGTTAAAGGAACCTGGCAAACTGTTTGAATTGGCTCGACTGGTGCCAGAATGGTTTCTGATTCGCCGACGATCCGCGCAGCAGCGATCGCTTCTTCAATTCTCTCGATTAAACTAGTCAGATCATCAAAGGCGGAAAATCCCCAACCACCTCGATAACAGGCTCTGACCTGTCCCCCTAAAGCAATACTTTCACTCAAAGTTTCTATATTATTGGTGCGTAGGAGAATATTGGTTTCTTCAGCTTGTTCTAAGCGAATAGTCAGAAAGTCAACGCGATCGCGATATTTAGCAATTAGTTCAGTCAGTCGGTTTTTGTGTTCGGCAAATGGATCTGGCATGGTAATTACTGATCAACCTAAATTAATACTATAAACAAGTACAAGGAAACTTTGGTAAGTTAATCATCGGAAAAACAACAGGTTATACTGCTAGATGGCTTTAGCGATTACCATGAGAAGTTGTCTTAAAGATGAACAGTGAAACATAGCAAATATAGCCACAACAACAGTACTTGGCTGCACCTACTGCTTTTAATTGGTTGGCTGGTACTTGGTATGGCGCTAAGATTTACGAATTTAGGGGCTAAACCTGCTTCCTCGATTGAGATTGCCACCCTCGGTTTTAGTCTTGGTCATGGCTTTTCACAAATCCCCCTTGACCAAGTTATTGATGGAGCAACTTTACTATCTTCCTTAAGGTTTGATAGCACTATTAGCCCTAGTGATGTTCTCCAGCGCTTGATGACGGAAAGTACCCATCCACCACTTTATTTTTGGTTAACTCATTGGTGGACAAAGCTATTTATGAGGGATGGAGCATTAGTTTCTTTGTTAGTTGGGCGATCGCTGAGTGCTATTTTAGGTGGATTAGCAATTCCCGCTATTTTTGGTTTGTCTTGGGTGGCTTTTCGCTCTAAGTTGATTTCTCACTTAGCCGCAGCATTGATGGCGGTTTCTCCCTATGGTATCTATCTGGCTCAAGAAGCCCGCCACTATACTTTAACTATCCTCTGGATAATTGTTTCCCTGACCTGTTTAATAGTGGCAACTCAGTGTATTAATCAACGCAATTCCTTACCAATTTGGCTAGGTTGCCTCTGGGTAGTGGTTAACAGTCTTGGTATTGCTACTCACTATTTCTTTTGTTTGGCTTTGGGGGCAGAAGCTTTGGTAGTAGTTGGATTATGGTTGTGGGATTATAACAGACCAAATAAAACTCAATTTAGCTTTAGTTATTGGTGGCGTATTGGTGCGGTAGGTTTAGGAAGCTTGATCGGTTGTCTGGTGTGGTTACCTGTAGCTAGCAGTATTTCTAGTAATGAACTAACTACTTGGATTCAAACCAGTTATGACTTAGATGATATCTGGCAACCTATTCTTCGTTTGATGGCTTGGTTAATTACGATGGTGATGCTGCTGCCTGTTGAAGGTACATCTACAGTAGTAATAGTAATCTCGGCTTTAGTGGTTTTGTTACTTTTAATCTGGCTGATACCAGCTTTGATTCGAGGTTGTAAATCATCACTGCAAAGTGAAATGCATTCTGAAATTCGTCTACCTCTCCAGATTTTCATCGGTTATTGGTTAGGAACAATCGTCATCTTTTTACTGGTTATCTACGGATTGGGTAAAGATGTTTCTTTAGCTGCTCGCTATCACTTCGTTTATTTCCCAGTAGTCGTAGCGTTAATTGCAGTGGCTTTGGCTAATCTCTGGCAAACTTCTCCAGCTAAAACACTAACAAAGAACAAACGACATTGGTTTGATCCAGAGGGCAAAAGAGTAGCGGGAGTAGTATTGTTAATGGGATTTATCGGCGCTCTAACTGTAATTAGTAATTACGGGTTTCAGAAATCTCGGCACTCAGATAGTTTAGCGAATCATATTCAAGTTACATCAACAGTTCCCACTTTAGTTGCCACAACTTATGAAACTTCTTCTCAATTACGGGAATTAATCGCTTTGGCATTGTCTTTTGAGCGCCTGAAATCTCAGACTAAACCCTTATCCCACCAGCCACAAGTTCCCCAATTTCTGTTAGTGCAACATGCAACAGCCCAGGCTGAAGATACTAGCTTAACTACTTTCAGTAAAATTTTGGCATCGCAGCCCAAACCGTTTGATTTATGGGGTATTAATTTGAAAGTGGAGCCAGAGAATTTAAGTCAGCTTAACTGTATTAAAGATAGTAAATCTAAGTTGTCCGATAGTGGCTACAAAAATCGCTTATACCGTTGCAGATAAACCGCATCCAGTTTGAAACCAGGAGTTTTTAAGTTAACTGTTCGTAAGTAACAAGTAATAAGTAACAAGTAACAAGTAACAAGTGTGTCTTGCCGTTTGACTTGTTTCGTTACTGGTTCAAAAACTACGGTTTTCTATGTAGGCGAGGTTTAGAATACCCAGTAAGTAGGTGGATAAAATTAATTAGGAGATGGTTGGGGTAGGTATTAGGTAGTAGGTAGTAGGTAGTAGCTTAAAAGACACTTACCCCTGACTTCGTTCTCTTTTATTTTAGTTTTATATTTAATTCTGCCGAGTTACTTAATTTAAATTCATTTGAGAAAATTATCAAAAACTACAATTACTTGTTTTGAACTTGTCACTAATCTTTTTAGCATTTACCCTTTTAGCAAACATATAAGTAAGTAGGGCGAAATAAAATCAAATAGGTTAAGAAGTATAAATTAGGTTCAAGCTATTACTACTAACGACTAACGACTAACAGTCTTAGCAAGTTAAACTCGCGCGTTCCCTTGCGTCTTACGCCGACGCGGGGTCGCTCGTCAATTTTATTTATACTGACCTACTTATGAGGTGTAAATCACGCTTTAGGATAAATGCTAGATGCTAACTAAAAAAATATTATGGGCTAGAGTTTGGGGTATAGCTGCTGTACAAGGTTCCATTACTCTAACCTGGGTAATTTATAATCTTTATTTTCCCTTACTTTTAGTTGAGTTGGGTTTTAATAAAGAACTCGCGATCGCAATTTTAATTATCGAAAATGTTCTAGCAAGTATTATTGAACCAATTTTTGGTGGACTATCAGATCGACAACAAAGACTTTTTGGTAGTAAGATTCCCTTAATATCCTGGGGAATTATGTTAGCTTCAGTCTTATTTATTCTTTTTCCCTGTTTAGTAATATTTAATTCAGCACAATTTTCCCTGAAGTGGTTATTACCAATATTAGCTATTATCTGGGCTGCTGCCATGGCAATATTTCGCGCACCAACTATGA
>CBDUCX010000100.1:0-15591 GCA_965365755.1 uncultured Pleurocapsa sp. | reverse complement strand
TAAATGAAAGTTAGTTTAGCGAGATAATTAGGTAGAGCGATCGCTGTTACAATTGTTAGAAAACTCCTAACGTACCCAGTATTGATTTTTTGCGGTCAAAAATTGAGATTTTTTCACTGAGATTTTAAGTAAACTTATGTATCTTTTTTGAATACTTAAAACAGAAAGTGATAGATTAGTAATTGAAGTCTAAGAAGCTTCCCTGACAGAGATTACAGGTTTACCCACATTTAATCAAGGAGGTCAAAAATCTGTTTCATCTAATATCTGTCTCGTTAAATAACAACAGTAACACTCAACTAAAAAGCTGATATTTTCTCAATTGGAAATAAGGGAGCTAGCATACTGAGTAATTGTATTCGGTGCAACTCCAAATTGAGTAAATTAGAAGAGAAAGTCTCTCGGTGGTTTTAGCTTGGGTGTTATTGTTTTGCCAAAAATTTCTAATTAAATCCATTATTAATAAATATCAAATTCTCTTGACAAAAGTAAAAAGTAATTTTGTTACTCATTCTGTTGATAGATGTTTTAAAGTCAGGACAATAAATATACTTATCAGTATAATCACGATATTTTTATTTCACTATTCTGAAATATACTGATATGGCAAGTTTAATAGAATTTAAATTATTCGCTCCGTACAATAAGGAAGCTGCTGTTATTGGTTCTTTTTCTGATTGGCAACCAATAGAGATGAAGCAAGACGATGACGGTTACTTTAGAACCAAAATTGAACTGGAAGATGGAGAACATGAGTATAAGTTTCGTGTTCGTTCTTTAAGTTGGTTCTTAGAAGAAGATGAATGGGTAGAAGTAGTCGATCCCTATGCTGTAAACATTGCTCCAGAAAGTCAAAATGGAACGATAACCATCAAAGATGGGGAAAAAATTGTCGATACTTATACCTGGATGCATGATGATAAAATTCTCTCTTCAGATCACGAATTAGTTATTTATGAACTCCATGTCGGTGACTTTTCAGGTGGTGAAGACGATCCTCAAGCAAGAGGAACATATCAGCACGTCATAGATAAGTTAGATTATTTAGTAGATTTGGGGATTAATGCGATTGAATTAATGCCAGTTAAAGAAAACCCTGGTAGTTATAGTTGGGGTTATAGTCCGCAACACTTCTTTGCTGCGGAATCCAATTATGGTTCTACATACGAACTAAAACATTTGATTGATGAATGTCACGGGAAAGGTATTCGGGTAGTGATCGACGGAATTTATAATCACTCCAATACGGAATGTCCTCTGACTCAAATTGATCACGACTACTGGTTTCATCATTCCCCCACCGATCCTGATAATAGCTGGGGTCCAGAATTTAATTACGAAAAATACGACGAAAATTTAGACATCAAGCCAGCTTGGAAGTATATTGGCGATAATGTAGCGTTCTGGATTAGAGAGTATCACATTGATGGTATCCGCTACGATGCCACTAAACAGATCGACAACTATGATTTTCTGCACTGGATAGTTAATCAAGCCAAAGAAAATGCTGGCATTAAACCTTTTATTAATATTGCCGAAAATATTCCTGAAGACCCTTCAATTACCAATGTTGATGGTCCGATGGATGGCTGTTGGCACTATAGCTTCTATGCTAATGTAGTAGCCCATATTTGTGGCGATCGCTATGATCCAGAAGAACTAAAAAGCGTTATCGACTGTAAGCGTAGAGGTTTTATGGGTGCAACTAACGTAGTTAACTATCTAAGTAACCACGATCACAAAAGAATCATGGTGGAGTTGGGCGATCGCGGAATTGTCGATGAGGCAGCTTTCAAACGTGTCAAATTAGGGGCGGTTTTATTGATGACGGCAATTGGTATTCCCATGATTTGGATGGGAGAGGAATTTGGCGACTACCAGCCTTTAAATCAAGATGCCAGTAAAATAGATTGGACATTAATGGCTGGAGATCTCAACCAACATCTTTTGGCACATTACAAAGGTCTAATCAATCTACGGAAAAATAATCATGCACTATATACAGAAAACATCGAATTTTTCCATGAAGACCTAAAATCTAAGGTCTTAGCCTATACTCGTTGGAATGACGAAGGCTCTCGCGTAGTAGTTGTCGCTAACTTCTCCGATCAGTATTTATCTGGCTATGCTGTTCCTAATTTTCCTGCTAATGGTACTTGGCATGAATGGACTGGTAGTTACGATATAGAAGCTGGTAATGGTCAAATTCTTATTGATTTACCTGAATATGAAGCGCAAGTGTTTGTAAAATAATTACAATATAGCAATTTTCATATTGCTAAACACCTGGCACTTACAGCAGTTTTCACTAGCGTGGTTAGATATGCCGACGCAGATTCAGCATCCCCACGCTCAATTGGATAGACTACGTTGTTGATTAACTAGTTGATAAACAGCGCAGTCTCTTAACTTTTCACAACGTGAACTCGACGGAGCTTTTAAACCCTATTCTCTCGTTGGCTAAAACCATTATTATTTCGTAGAAAGTCTAAAAATTGATGCTTTTATCGAGCTGACGTTTCACAAATGACTAGCTTCTGACGGTTAGGGATTCCTCAGTTAAACTCGGTGCAACTTCGTTGGTTGCGCTGGTGTTAAAAGTCTCTTCGATCTTTACGGGGATTAAATTTACAGCACAAGCCTTTAATTCTGGCTCTAGGGAGATGGGACAAGCTTCAGGATGAGTAAGCAGGTTCGCTTCGCCATTCTCCGTCCACAATGCTCCCCAGTGCATCGGTACAAAGACTGTCCCTGGACTAATTGCCTTAGTGACTTTAGCGGCAAAACGAGCAGCACCGCGACGCGATCGCACTTCCACCATAGTTTGCTCCTCAATGCCTAATTTAGCAGCATCTCGGGGATGAATTTCGATAAATGGTTGGGGCTGTCTTTTCATAATTTTCTCGATCCGTCCCGTGCGGGTCATAGTATGCCAATGTTCATACAGACGACCCACAGTTAACACCAAAGGATAGGCTGCATCGATTGGTTCGGCTAATCCCTTAGAATGAAAAGCGGCAAATTTTGCTCGACCATCAGGAGTATTAAACCTGCCGTCAGTATAAAGTCTTTTGGCGGTCACAGTTTCATCTTGGCTGCGAAACAGATTAGAGAATAAACCTTTGCCTTCTTCTTGGTTTTCCAAATCATTTCTCTCTGTATTACAGCTTAAAGCAACAGAGTTTAAATCTTCTAAATTTTCGACTTTTTCCAGGGGACAGGGCCATTGTATAGAACCCTGTTGTCGTAATCTCCCATGACTTAAGCCACTCATATCGCAGGGACGACCTTTGGTTAGCTGCACAAACTCTTGATAAACTTCGCCAGAGTTAGCAAAGTCAAATTCTTGAATAAAGCCTAAGCGACGACCAACTTCGGCAAAGATCTCCCAGTCTGCCAGAGCCTCCCCTGGGGCGGCTCTAAACTGAGGACAGAGAGTGACAACCCGTTCCGAATTAGTCATGGTGCCTGTTTTTTCTCCCCATTGAGCTGCGGGTAAAACTACATGGGCAAAACTAGCAGTTTCCATCGGATAGTAAGCATCTTGCACGATGGTAAAAGGCGATCGCCACAAGGCATTTTTAGTTCTGGCTAAATCGGGCATACTAACGGCAGGATTGGTAGCAGCAACCCAAAAAACGCCGACTTCTCCTGTTTCTAAACCAGTAATCATGCTCCAGGCATCCTTACCCGCAATAGGATTAATGCTGCCTGGGGGTAAGCGCCAGGCTTGCTCTAGCTCGGCACGATGACTAGGGTTATTCACGACTCGATAACCAGGAAGAATATGGCATAGACCACCAGCTTCTCTTCCTCCCATGGCGTTAGGCTGTCCCGTCAGGGAAAACGGCCCCGCTCCTGGTTTACCGATGTTACCTGTCATCAAATGCAGATTAATAATGGTACGAACTTTTGCTGTCCCCTCAGAAGACTGATTAACTCCCATAGACCACAACGAAAGTACGTTGTCGGATTCTGCCCAATAGCGAGCTGCTAGTTCCAATTGTTCTGTAGAAATACCGCAACGGCGAGCAACTTTTTCGGGATTGTAGTCTTGAATTACCTGAACAAATTTACTAAATCCTTGAGTACATTCATCAATAAAGAGGGTGTCTAATTCTCCCCAACGGAGCAAGAGATGAGCTATGCCGTTGAGCAAATCCATATCTGTTCCTGGTTGGATCGCTAAATGGAGGTCTGCATCCTTTGCTGTTTTAGTTTCACGGGGATCGACCACGATCATTTTAACCTTGCGGTTTTTCTTGTGGTGCATCCGCAGACGGTTATAAACAATGGGGTGACATTCGGCAGTATTCGTCCCAATGAGAAAGGCACAGTCGGTTAATTCGAGATCATCGTAACAGGAAGGAGGGCCATCGGAACCAAAACTTTGGACATAACCTGCCACCGCCGAAGACATACACAGGCGAGAATTGGCATCAAAATTATTAGTGCCGAGGCAACCTTTCAATAATTTTTGGGCAATGTAATAATCTTCGGTTTGAAACTGTCCCGAACCGTACATACAGATGGCATCTGCTCCTTGCTTGTCTCTAACCTCCTGAATCCGAGAGGTGATGCGACTTAAAGCTTGATCCCAACTAACCCGCTTAAATTCCTGATCTAGAGAGTCCCGCATCATGGGATATTTAAGGCGATTTTTATCTAAGGATTCAGCAACAGTGCCACCTTTAACACATATTTTACCTTTACTGGAAGGATGAGCGCGATCGCCTCTAACTTGCCATAGAGGATTACCCTGGCGATCTCTATTAGTAGCTTTACCTGATTGTGCTGGAGGCAAAACTTCCAAACCACAGCCAACTCCACAATAAGGACACAAGGTTTTAATTGGTTCGCTCACTTTTGACTATCTCCCAGTAAGATGAATATTTTGTTAATTAAAAAAAAGTTTATTTTATTTGATCTAGGTCATATTTTCTTTTCTTTATATCTTTTGATTTAACTCAATTACTGTCACTAATCATACTGGATTCAGCTTTTTTTAATTTTATCTCTATCAAACGTGCTGAGAAGATCAATATCGATCTTCCCAGCACTAATACTCTAATATATTGCTAATTTACTAGCTAATTAGACGACTCTTCCTGGTTCAAAATCGGCTTCAGGTTCAGCTACATCTTCACTATCTCCCATGTGACTATCAGCAAAGGAATTCTTAGGTTCTTTGAGGAAGAAAATACAGAGGAAAGCTACAATTAACCCTGCGGTTCCCAAAACTTGGAAGAACCCAGCATTTACCGCTGACATTAATGCTTCGCCACCATTAGCTGCCTCTGATGATTCAGTTAGCAATAGGCGAGTTGTCAAATAGGCTACTGCACCGACGTTACCATAGGCCCCAACATTCCCCGCAATTTGTCCTGTGATCCGAGGTTTAATTAAAGGCACCATGGCAAAGGTAGAACCTTCAGAAGCTTGAACAAAGAAGGAGCAAGCCATAGTTAAGAGTACTGCCACAGCTAGAGGCCAGTTACTATTAACGGTACTCATCATCAGATAGCCGATTCCCATTCCTGCGGTCAATACAACCATAGTCCATTTACGACTACCCAAAGTATCGGAAATAATACCTCCACCAGGACGAGATACCAAGTTCATAAAGGCATAACTCGAAGCAATAATCCCCGCTGTTGCTTTATCTAAGCCAAATGTTCCTTCAAAGAAAGCAGGTAACATGGTAACCACTGCTAACTCAGAACCAAAGTTAACAATGTAAGTTAGTTCTAACAGTGCAACTTGCTTAAATTCGTAGCGATCTTCGGGAGGATAGCGTTTGCTTCCAGCTAAAAGCTCTTTATTTACTGCCCAACAGTTATATGACTGGAATGCATATAAACCAGCCAAGATCAGCCAAGCAATATACATTCCACCAGTGGTCAAGAAGTTTACCTTAGTTAAACGCCAAGCCAATACACCCAAGATTAAAGTTAAAGGTAGGTTCATCATCATCAAGAACCAGAAGTCTTTCACAGTAGTGACTTCCATTCCTCTGGCACTACGGGGACGACGATAAACTTTTCCAGGAGGAGTGTCACTCACGCTGAAATAGTAAATTACACCATAGATAGCTGCGATAATACCAGATCCAGCGATCGCTGCTCGCCAGTTCAAGACATCTGTCTGAAAAGCAGGAAACCAGAGAATTTTAAAACTTTCAGGCTCACCAAAATTGAATGCCCCAGGCAGCGCAGTCAAACCAACAGCGAAGATTACCATGGTAAAAGCAGAAAACGCTGAACCAAAGTTACCCCAACCACCATAGATGCCTTCTGCTGTCCCCACATCTTTAGGAGGAAACCATTCAGCTACCATGCGAATACCAATTACAAAACCAGCACCCACGATACCCATCAACAAACGACCTAAGACAAGCTGATTAAAGTCTTGTGCCGTGGCAAAAATCAAACAGGGTATGGATGCATAAATTAATAATAAAGAATAGGTTAAACGAGGGCCATATTTATCTAACAACATCCCAATAATGATCCGTGCTGGCACTGTTAAAGCGACGTTACACAAACCAATCGTTCCTAGCTGGGGTTTAGTTAGTCCAAAATCTTGCCCAATAGTGGTGGCAAAAGGAGCAAAATTGAACCAGACGACAAACGATAGAAAAAATGCAAACCAGGTCATATGAAGGATTTTATACCTCCCCTGAGTTGCTTTACTAATTAATTCGGTTAAAAACACTTCTTACTGTCTTCCTGCTGAACCTAAAACTACAATACTCAAAATCTTGAGAACAAACATTGAAACTCGACACAACTGTATATCTATATTTTTTGCTTTAAATTTACCTAATATATATATATGTGTGATAGTCGTTGAGTCAGTGTTTATCCCTTCTAAGATCGATCAAACTATATGAACTGCATATAATTCTTAAGACGGATTTATCTTGAGGTAATAATTACATTTAGTAAAAGGTTTTATCGTATATTTAGATACTGAAATCAGCAAAAATGCAGCCTTAATGTTTTTTATGCATATTCTTAATACTTTAATTGCATAATAAAAATTAATCTTTGAGCAAAAAAAAGCAAAGCAGAAAATATCTACTTTGCACTATTAGTTTGAGCGATAGATTTGATTTAGTTAACTCAGGAATGATGATTAATTGATTAATCTAGATTAATTCATTGGTTTACCGACCCATGCCAATGTATCGAATACCAGCAGCTTCTACCGCGTCGCGGTCTAGAAAGTTTCGTCCGTCAATGATTAAAGGATTACTCATTAATTTAGCCATTTTGCTCAAATCTAGCTTGAGAAATTCCTTCCAATCAGTAACTAAAACTAAAGCATCGCAGCTATCTGCCAACATTTCGGCGTTACTTTCGATAATCACATTAGAAAGACCATGACTTAAACCTGATTGAGCAACAATCGGATCGTAAGCTTTGACCCTTGCCCCTAGACGGTTTAGCTGCTCGATCAAATCTAGTGCTGGAGCATCTCTCATATCGTCAGTGTCTGGCTTAAAGGTCAATCCGAGTAAGCCGATAGTCTTCCCTTTAAGAATCTTGAGCTCATTTTGGAGTTTTTCCAAAGCTAACAACCGTTGACGCTTGTTAACGTTAATTGCTGCTTTCAATAGCTCGGATTCATAGTTATAGTCATCAGCAGTATGCACCAAAGCCGACACATCTTTAGGGAAACAAGAGCCACCCCAACCAATACCAGCACTGAGGAACTTACCACCAATACGAGAATCTAAACCAATTCCTTTAGCAACTTGAGTCACGTCTGCACCGACGCGATCGCAAATATTAGCTACTTCGTTGATAAAGCTGATTTTGGTTGCCAGAAAAGAGTTAGCAGCATACTTGATCATTTCCGCCGAACTCAGGTCTGTTACGACGACTGGCACCTTGGGCAGAGATTTATCTTCAGCAAATTCTCTGGTTACCAGAGGCTTGTACAGTTCCTGCATCATGGCGATCGCCTTATCGCTATTTCCTCCCAGAACAATACGATCTGGATTAAATGTGTCGTATACCGCTGATCCTTCCCTTAAAAACTCAGGATTACTGACTACATCAAAGTTAGGCTCAATGTTGCTACCAGATTCGGTATTGCCATCGAGAACCAGCATTCTAACCCAATCACCAGAACCGATCGGTACAGTAGATTTGTTGACAATTACTTTATAGTCGCTGCCTAAGTGGGTACCAATACCACGAGCTACCGCTTCAACGTAACGGGTATCGCTTTCCCCTGTAGGTAAGGGAGGAGTTCCCACCGCAATGTATAGAATTTCTCCATGAGACACACCTTTTGACAAGTCGGAAGTAAAAATTAATCTACCAGATTCAGCAGAGGATTTCATCAGTTCAGACAAGCCAGGCTCGTAGATCGGGGATTGTCCAGACTGCATTAATTTAACTTTTTCCTCGTTATTATCAACACAGATTACATCGTGTCCGATATGAGATAAGCAAACACCAGTAACCAAACCGACATATCCAGTACCAATAACGCAAACACGCATATAACTAATTAACCTCTTATATTTTTTGTTGTCTTTATAGTGTTTAGAGCATAGTAGAGCGCATCGAGAGAACTATCAGAGAGAACTATCATGGCTCAAAATTTTCTAGCTCAAGATTTTCCTTCTTCTACTTCTTTTAAACGAGAACTAAAATCTTCTATGGTGAGTTTCAGCCCTTGTTCCAGATTGATTGTGGGTTCCCAGCCCAAAAGACTTTTGGCTTTAGTAATATCAGGTTGTCTTTGCTTGGGATCGTCTTGAGGAAGGGGTTTAAATGCTAATTCTGCATCAGGATTAATCATTTTTTGAATTGTTTCGGCAAGCTGCAAGATAGTATACTCTCCTGGGTTACCAATGTTAATCGGGCCAATGTGATCACCATTCATGAGTCGCATCATTCCCTCTACTAAATCCGCCACATAGCAGAAACTACGAGTCTGAGAACCATCACCATAAACCGTCAAAGGTATCCCTTTGAGAGCTTGAACGATAAAATTGCTCACAACACGACCATCATTCTCGAACATTCTGGGTCCATAAGTATTGAAGATGCGCATGATACGAATATCAACATTATTTTGTCGATGATAGTCGAAAGCGAGAGTTTCGGCGACTCTTTTGCCCTCGTCGTAGCAGCTTCGTATGCCGATACAGTTAACGTTACCGCGGTATTCTTCTGGTTGAGGATGTACGTCGGGATCTCCATAAACTTCGGAGGTTGAAGCCAGTAAAAATCTGGCCTTAACTCGTTTAGCTAAACCCAACATATTTAACGTCCCCAGCACGTTAGTCTTGATGGTTTTGACTGGATTGTACTGATAGTGAACTGGAGAAGCGGGACAGGCTAGATGATAAATTTGATCTACTTCGAGACGAATTGGTTCCGTAATATCATGACGAATCAATTCAAAGTAAGGATTATCGATCCAATGCCGAATATTACGCTTGTGACCAGTAAAGAAATTGTCTAAGCATATTACGTCATGACCCTGCTTCATCAAGCGATCAATAAGATGGGACCCAATAAAACCAGCACCGCCAGTTACTAATATTCTCATGTTTAGATTTAACTTTAATTATTTCGAGGACAATAGAATGGTTTGGACAATTATTATTCAAGCACTTAAAATGCCTGGATTTTGCATTATTGATCAAGTAAATTTAGGCATCTGAAACACCTATTTTTCGTTAGTAACAACAAACACCAAAGTAATTGTTCTTAACAAACAATTCTAAACTAAGCTTGTCCTATTGTCCTATTTGGGATGTTGCCTCAAAAGGTATGGATAATTGAGATCTTGCATCCACTCTGTGATTTAACTGTGATATTTGGTTAAAAGGCGTGAAATTGATTATCAAGCACCAATTATTCAGTTTTTAGGCACTGGTGTAAGATCTGAGGCTAAAGCTACATCGGCAGGATCAGTAGAAATTACGAAGTCATCCCAGTAGCTATATACTTCTCGCTCAGGTAACCAGTCACGGCTAGAACCGCCATGAAAGGTACTGAAGTATAGACTATCAATTCCCTGATCATTAGTAACGAACTTAAGTTGATCTATTGAGAGTACTCGTTCTTGATCCATCCACACGTCTATTTCACCATTAGACTGATTTCCATCGTTAATTTTGACTCTCTGGATGAGATTATGCCACTTCCCCTGCTGAAAATATTTTTCGCTGCCGTCCCTTCCCTCGAAGTAGAAATCTTCTCCCCATTTATCTGGTTTATCCATGTGATATAGATATAATTCGGCTCTTCCATTGTCCCGCCACATGTATCTTGAGGAAAAGCCATTATCTCCAGTACAGATTTGACCTCCGCTACAAAGATCGTGTTTATCGTCTCTGGCACCTAATCCTGGAAGTTTACCCCCAGATTTTTTGGAGCCATTAAAATCAAAATCATCGGAGAATTTTACCCAGTAGGAAAGATAATATTCTTTCTCCCTAGGCAGATTCCAAACAGCACTTCCCCCCGATCTGATATCTGGTAAATAAGTAATTCTGAGAGACTTTTTGCCAGAGTGTGCTTGACGATCAGTAATTATGGCTTTATTCATCCAACTTTCTTTAGAGCCAACTACAGCCCAATCCTTAGTTTGCGAGGCTTGATTATATTTTGTACCAGGTGCATGATTTTCAAATCCTACTTCAATTACCTGGGAACTATCGGGTAATAAATGAAAATTGGCAAGAGCAAAATTTAAGGTTTCCTTGGCCGAAACTGTAGAAATGATCAATATTAGGCAGCAAATGCTAATAATCGAGAGGCAATTTTTTTTTTAATATATTTATGGAAGATACTTGCTAGCATGTCTGTTCGCTATTATCTCTATTAACAGGCGATCGCTATCTTATAAAGATTTTAATTTGATATATATCTGAAAAATAGCTTACCTAGATTATCACCTTAATTAAAATATGACTCTATATAAAGTGGATCTTCAACCAAGTCCAATTGGAACCCAGTAGTTTTTAGATAACTTTTTTAGGTAGTAAGTAGTAGGTAGCAGGAAATAGCAATTTCTTCTTTAAACAAAATGACACTTCTCTATATGGACGCGGTTTAACCAAAAGCTGTCTAGAAGTTTTTAATACTTAGGTTGCTGATCGTCGCCAGCTTGTTAGTTTACTGTTTTTTGCTGTGTTGAAAGGCGATCGCCTATCCCTTTTCAATTCCATTCCACTTTCTTTTCTTGACATCCTCTCCCTCGGCCGCTGCGCTAAAGGATGGGACTTGTATCCCTAAAAAATTGGTCAATTTAGTATACAAAGCGATCGCCTGGATCCTAGACCTATTTAAGATCTAAAGAACCTATCTAGTAAAATTTAAACGTCCAGAACCTAAATACAAACCAGAACTGTTTTCACCTTCGGGAAAGGCGGTTACGCCAAACAAATAAACACCACGGCGAGAGGGATTTCTTTTGGCTCTGAGTTTTACTGTTACTGTTTCTCCTGGCTCTACAGGTTCGTCAAATACAACCGTAATCTCGTCGGAATCCAGAGGAAGATTGCCACCAATATCGGCTAAATCTAAATTTGCTCCTCCTGCAAAACTATCGCCGATAAAAGCACTATTCTTATTGATAACGAAATCTATCTGATCTGGATTATCTTTTTGGGAAATAGTTACGGCTTCAAGAGCTTCTCCTGCATTTTCAGGGACTTCGATTGTAAAGTGGTAGGTTGAAGGAGTATTGGGAGATGAGTGAGTTGCCGCAGTGCGCGTTAATCGAGGAGCAGCTTCAAAAACAGTCTTGTTGTAACCTATTTCAAAAGCGTTAACGGCAGCAAGGGTGCTAGGAATTAATAGACCTATGGTCAGAGTGCTAGCGACAAGCCAGCTTGGTTTAGCTATTGTAATCCAAGGAATTTTAGTAATAGGGTGAGACATTATTCTTAATCCTCTATATGTACTCATACATTGGCGTTGATGTGTGCCTAATGTTTTTTATGTAAGCATGTGCCAAAGAATAAATGCTTTAGTTAAATAACTCTTTGATTAGCATTCTCCATTTAGCAACGCTAATACATTTATTAGACATCAAGAATATGAGTTTTTTGTGATTAAGCGATGAAAGATATATTAATTCTCAATAGAAACCATGTCATGATTATCAGGGAACATTCACTTTGCCAAGAAACTGTAGTCTTGGAAAAAGAAAATAGAGGGAATTGTCAAAATGTCAGATAGTCGGGTATTTGAGTGGAATACTATTGTAGATTTTGCTGATACTGATGCTGGAGGTGTAGTTTATTATGCTCGTTATTTGGAGTGGGCTGAACGAGCTAGAGCGTCATTGTTTCGGGACTGCGGCTTATCAAATCAAGACCTATGGCAACAAGGACTAGTATTTATCGTCACCAGAGTAGAGATGGATTTTAAGCAATCAGCACGACTGGATGAGGAAATCAGACTAGAAACAAGCGTTAGTAAAATTAAAGGTGTTCGTACAATTCTGAACCAAGATGTATATCGTAAGAATGATCATACTTTGTTGTGCAGTTGTGTCGTCACATTGGCTTGCCTCGATCACCAAAAACACAAGCCAATCAAAATCCCCTCCTCAATCGAACAAAAAATAAGATAACTAGAAAGCCATTTATGATTCTTGTCGTGAGTCGATACTTAAAGCTCCCGCACCAGTATAAATAGTCATCAATAATCCACCCATTAGACCGATATTTTTGAGAAAATTGTTGATTTCACTGGGGTTAGCGATGGGATTATGAAATACTAGCGTGGCGGGAATAAGAAATACAATTAAAAGTATCGAGCCAAGCTTGATTTGATAACCCAAGAGTAAAGAAAGTCCTCCTAATAACTGAAATACAATCGTAAATAACAACAATATATTGGCAAAAGGTAAGCCACTGTTGCTCATCATCTCGACGGTACTATTAAAGCCGAGAATATGACTAATTCCAGCCTTCAGGAAAATTAGGCAAAGACAAACACGGGCAGCTAAAGGTAAATATTTCATGTTTTAAGCACAAGGCGATCCGAATGTTTCATGGAGTGAAAACTTAATTCTACTCTAGCGATCGCCAGACTGACAGTTCGCTTATTTTCCATATATAGTGTTTTGGATTTTGACTGCATACTACATTTGGCGCAGTAAATTTGAACTATACACTATAAGTGGATCTAAAAAAAGATGAATACACTACCTATAGTGTTACCGAACCGAGAGGCCAGACTCATAACAGCTTAGTTATCGATCAATCCATAAGTGTCTTCCCCTCAGTCTGTGTAGATAATTCAGAGCAAGCGATCGCCTTGTGTCAGTGTCATGCCATTTTTCCAAAGCTCATACTCACTCAGATCAATATCTTCATTTACTGTTCATCACTTACTTTGATTTTTTTCTCTCTGGATTTTTTTCTCGGCTGACGGTTTTTGGTTCCTTAATTGTGGATTTGATTGGCTTAGAATGTTAGGAACTAAAGTCTCAACAAATCCAGCTAAAACCGAGGCAAATCCTATTTTCCAGTTATCAATTTGAGAAGTCTGATCATTATTTACATTTACAAAAAATTCAGTCAGGGGAGATACTATGTTGGCGCGGAGGGCAATGTAGATAATTAGGCTTGATATTATAGCAATAACAATCCGAGATACTCCTGCTATTCTGACATCAGAATCAGGATCTATTTTAATTTCTTTAATTCTCAAGGCGACTGATAAAACTCCTCCTAAAGCACCACAAATTATGACGATAAAAAACTCTTGGGGAATTGAAAATTTATCGATTATATTGATAAATAATAGAGGAAAAAGATCTGGTAAAACTCGGAGGACAAGAAGGGCAAAGAAAATGGCAAATAAAGCATGATAGCTTCCCAGCAAATATTGTAACCTGGCATCTATAGAGCGAAAGTATTCTAATCGGATTTCTGCTTCTTCTAGAACTTCTTTACTAGCCTCAAATTCATTTTCTAAAGCAAATTTAATTCCACTAGCAGTCAGTTTATTGATCGTTTCGACTCTTTCAAATTCTTTGGGATTTTTAGAGATAATTTTGGAAACTATAGCCTGAATTTGGTAAAATTCATGTCTAAATTTGTCACTTTTATCTTGTAATTTTGGAACTGACCATCGAAGAGTTTTTCTGGTTCGATAAATCACATATTCATTATTATTTTCCTCTGGATTATAAATATATTCAATGAAGTTTCCGTTCGGGTCTAACTCTCCAACTTTATATCTTCCTGGCTGTACATCATCACTTTCCCTTAGATTTTTACTATTTTTCTTTTTATTTCTAATCCATCGCTTCAATTTTTCTAAGCAATTAAGCCATTTTTCATACCAATCCGCACCGACCATTTTAATTGTTGGATATATTAGAGGCCAAGTTACTACACAAAAAACAAAGACAAGCAGGAGGAGACTCAAAATTCTCTTCCAAAATTCATTATTTTCTCGATATTGAGTAATGGCAAGCTTGATATTGTCAAGATATTCTTCTGCTATTTCTTGCCCAGACTTACCTTCTGATTTGAGATCGTTTTCTTGTAAATCTACTAGGATGTCATGCTTGAGAACAATTTGAATACCTTTTCCTTGCTGTTCAATTTGTAACGAGTCAATATCTATGGAACTATCTTGGGCTTTTGCTTTCAGTTCCTCAGAAATTTTTTGTGCTCGTTCCTGTACAGATAAGTTGCCCACCTTATCTTTTATCTCAAAAACTGATTTACCTTCTAAACTTACTTCAGCAATTTCATTATTTGAACCTTGATTATTAGTTTCTTTTTCCTGAGAATAGACTAATGAGCTAGCAGTTACTATAGATATAGTTATAATAGAAATTATTAAGACATTCCAATACTTTTTACTCATTGTCATATCAACTTGCGTTGCCTTCGTGTAATTCTCAGATGGGTAAAATAAGTTCTTTATCTCTTATAATTTTTATGTAACTACTTATAGTGAATAGATAATTTTTGATCGAGTTAATATATTTATTAGATATCAAGAATATGAGTTTCTTGTGATTACGCGATCGCTGATTAACTAAAGCTCTATTCTCCAACTTCTTCAATTGAGTTTATTTCTGATTGCAAAGCAGCAATCTGGGCTTCGGCTTTGTTTAAAGATTCATACCATTCCCGTTCAGGATCGCTATCGGCAACAATTCCTGCACCTACCTGTCCGTAAACTTGAGCTTGATCCGAATCAGCAGCTTGAACATAAAGCAAAGTCCGAATCAGGATATTGAGATCTAAATTGCCTCGTTGATCGAGATAACCGCAGGAGCCATAAAACAGACTACGACGGACGGGTTCCAACTCTTCAATAATCTCCATGCAGCGCACTTTGGGGCAGCCTGTAATGGTTCCCCCAGGAAAAACACCCCGAATTAGATCTACAGCATCGCAATCGGCCTGCAATATTCCTTTAACATTGCTAACCAGATGCATGACATGACTATAGCGTTCAATCACTAGCAACTCATCGACTTTAACCGAACCCCACTGACAAACTCGACCCAGATCATTACGCTCTAAGTCTACCAGCATAATATGTTCCGCCCGTTCCTTTGTATTTGCCAGTAACTCTGCTG
>CBDUCX010000099.1:0-15594 GCA_965365755.1 uncultured Pleurocapsa sp. | reverse complement strand
ATCCCATCGCTTGGGCTTCCGCGATCATCTTACTTTTATCCAAGACAGTCTGTTTTTATTCGCCGAAGGCTATAGTCAGATTGATATTCCACTGCAAAAAATGATCTATGGCATTAGTATGGCCAACTATCTATGCGATCGCGAATTGATTCGCATCCTGGATTGGATTTATGAGCATCTCTTACCTAATGGTATGGTCATTATCGGTAATTTCCATGCAGCAAACCCTGATCGCATTCTTCTAGAGCATATCCTGGAATGGCATTCAATTTATCGCTCCGCCGAAGATCTGGAAAAATTATTTGCCCGTTCTAAATTCCGCTCCTTGCCCTTAGCAATTCAGTCTGATGAATATGGGGTGGAGTTATTTGTGGTTTGTAATAAGGCTTGGTAGTAATAACTACTGTTTAATTAAGATGAAAATTGCCACAGCCAAAATAAAGTAGCCAAAGCCTTGTTGTAGTTGTTTAGCATTAACATATCGATTGAGATAAGCGCCAACAATTGTGCCACCACTTGCAGCCAATGTAAATGTTAGTACTAGTTGCCAATCTATAACTACTTGATTGATGTAGCCTAAAAATCCTGCAATTGAGTTGGCAGCGATAATTACTAGAGAAGTACCAATCGCTTGCTTGATCGGAATCCCTTCCACAATTACCAAGGCAGGAACAATAATAAAACCGCCTCCCACACCAACAAAGCCCGTTAAAATACCCACACCCAAGCCTTCGCTTGAAATTGTTAGCCACTGTGGTAAACCTTTCCAAAATGGAAGTTTATTGGTCTTCGGGATAGCCTGCCGTCCACGACGAATCATTAAGATACTGGCGATCGCCATAACCACAGCAAATGCCACTAGTTGAATCGTATCTGTGATTACAGGTAAAGCAGTTAGACTCGCCCCTAAATAGGCTCCAATCGCTGCTGCGGGAATAAAAGCGAGAGCGATTTTTAAGCGGACATTGCCCTGTTGCCAGTGGGGAATCAAACCAATGATGCTGACAATGCAGACAATAATTAGGCTCATGGCGATCGCCACCTTGGAATTAAGACCCATGACGTAAACCAAAATAGGTACTGCCAAGATTGAGCCACCACCGCCAATCAAACCCAAGCTTAAACCAATGCAAACCGCTAAAACATGACCGACTATTATTGTGAGCATTGTTGATCTGTATCGCCTTAAACTACTACCTACTATCTACTAACCACGAACAAACGTATTAACCATTTATTCATTTATCCTCCTACGACCTGACCACAACTTTGATTAGCAGGCACAGCCTCCATCATTTTTCGAGGATAGGAGAGGTCGAGATTATTCATTAACTCAATAAAATTTTGGCGATTGCGCTGTTTAAATCGAGGATTCAATTGCTTTTCTTCTCCAATAGTAGATACCGTACGACCATGATAATCATGAGCAGGATATACCAAGATATCATCTGCCAGAGAAAATAGCTTCCTAGTCACCGATTCATAAAGCGCAGTTGCATTGCCATTTTGAAAATCAGTACGTCCACAGCCACGAATTAATAAAGCATCTCCTGTCAAAACTCGGTCATGGTTAATTAAATAAGCCATATGGCTATCGGTGTGTCCCAGAGTTTCGATCGCTTCAATCTCGACTTCGCCTAATTTAATAGTTTCATGATCTTGAATCAATCTTCTCGCTGATCAGTAAATTTTCACTTGTCAATACAGTCGCTATTAACATCAGAATCGGGAACAGGATCGTAACCCCCAGGATGAAAGGGATGGCAACGTAAGATACGATTTATAGCTAGCCAACTGCCTTTAATCGAACCATAGGTAGCGATCGCATCCAAAGCATATTGAGAACAAGTAGGTTGAAAGCGACAAGTAGGAGGAAATAAAGGAGAAATAAAATAACGATAACCTCTAATTATCCAGAGCAATATAGTTTTCATCTCAAAGTACCAAAGTCCCTAGATTCGGGTAATAGTGTTTTTTCTATCTTCTAGCACCTGCTGGTATTGAGCGAGCATTTCACGACGTTTCTCTAGATTGCGTCTCTGTCCCACTAAAGTTGCATCCAGCATTCTTTTCCTTTCTTGTTCCTGGTTTATTTGAGTTTTCATATAGACAACTTCATTTCCCGCAGCAATATTAGCTTGGTGCTGGAGTTGCTTTACCTTTTGATGTTGTATTAACAGTTCGTCTTCTTGCTCTTTTACCAACCTGGTTAAGTCAGATAAATCTTGCTGTAAATGAACTACCATTGCTTCTAAATTATCCAAAGAAGCTTGCATTAGTCCAGACTCGCCTAAATTATGAGCTAACCTATCTTTCTTAGATTCACTTGCCAAAGTAGATATTGTATCCCACAGAGCATCTTGGTCAGAAGTTCCAGGTAATTTGCTCAGAGTATCAACACCCACTTCCTCCTCTAAAGCAGGATAGTAATCAGGGCGGGAATCGACAAACTGAGGAGCAACACCATTGAAAACAATACCTAGCATATTTAGCCCTGACTGATCTAACATTGCTGTAGTATTAGATGCCTGAGTACGCTCTACAGAACCTGGTTTGACTACTAGCAACACGCCATCAGCCATACGACCCATAATTGGTGCATCGGCGGTCAAGTCTAAAGATGGTGTATCAAAAATGACAAAGTCATAATCCTCAGACCAATAGTCCATTAACATTCTCATTCTTGGAGAATCAAGTAGGGTAGCTGGTGTGAGAGTCATAGTACCAGAAGTAAGTAAGTCTAGCTTGGGTAAGACTTTATTCATTGCCATTTCAGGAGCCAACTGCTCTGTAATCAAATTACTTAAACCATTGTCGTTACTTACATTCCAAATACGATGCTGCATTGGATGGTGTAAATTAGCATCTACCAAGAGAACTCTATTTCCCGTCTGAGCCATAGATGCTGCTAGATTAGCAGCCACTGTCGATTTACCCTCCCGAACGACAGAGCTAGTGATGACAATGCTCTTGACTAATTGGTCAGAATTGGCAAATTTAATGTTGGATTGCAACATCCGATAGGACTCGCTCAAAGGCAATGCAGGATAATCCCTGACAACGATTTTGGGCGTATAGGGATCCTGATTAGCCACAGGTACGTTTAAGATCTTGATCTTGTCAACTCCTGGAATTGCTCCCAGGCATTTATAACCGTATAACTGCTTGGCTTCTTCGATAGTTTTAATTGATTTGTCGTTAACTTCTAGAAAATAAATTGCCCCCGCTGCTGCCAAGAGAGCTAGGGAGGCGGATGCCAGGTATCCAACGGCACGAGAAGAAACAGGTTGATAAGGAACAACTGCATTAGAAATCACCCTAACATTCCCAGGATCTTGACTTTCAGCAATTCTAACTGTTTGTAGTTGTTGCCACAAAATATTATAAGTAGATTCAAAAGATTGCAATTCTCTGGTCAACTGTCGCAGTTTTTCTTCCAGTTGAGGTAACTTCTTAATTTTATCCCGACGACTCTGTTCTATTGCAGTAAGACTAGCAATTTGCTTTCTTAAACCAAAATTATCTGCTTCCAGTTCAATTAATTCATTGGTGAGCTTTTGTTGAATTTCTTCAGTCTTAATACTTGCGATCAGCTCTCTGGTCTTTTCTCCACCAATGGACTCGCTTTGCTTAGCCAGCAAGGTTTCTAAAGAGGCTATTTGCTCTTTTAACTCAATTACGTTGGGACTGTTGGGGGTAAATTTGGCTTGAGCGAGCGCTAGTTTTGAACCCAAACCTTGTAATTTTGATATAGTCTCTCTAACTTCGGGAGACTGGCTAACCGTCGTTAATGCTACCGCCTGCTCTGCTGTCAAACCTAGCTTGTTTCTAATATAGCTGGCTTGGGATTCGGTATTTGCCATTTCTCCTCTAGCCTTGGCTATTTCTGCCTGTAGTTCTTGTAGTCCTTTGATTAAGCTTCTGGTGTCATCATCTGGTGCTACAAATTCGTTCTTTTCTTTAATTTTGCGTATTTCGGCTTCAGTTTTCCGCAGCGATTCTTCTACTGCGGGCAATTGTTTTTCTAGAAATTCCCTTGCAGAAACTGCTTCGGCTTTGTTAGCGACTAAGTTATTGTCTAAATAGTTTTTGACCAGGGTATTAACTACTTTTGCCGCTGTTTCAGGATCTTTGTCAGTGTAGGACACTTTCAAGATATCGGTTGCTGTTACCGAACCAACACTAAGCCGGTTGAGAAACGCAGAAACCGATAACTTATCTCCGTCATCATTTTTGAGCTGGAGTTCGGGATCATTAATCGTCTTTTGGATCAAAGGAACTGAGCGCAACACCTCGGCTTCAGTATCAATGGGATTTCCTTTATCTGCGATCGCTGAAAGACCCCCCAATGCTTCACCCACTTCCGTTAGGGAAGAACTAACGGTATTCCCTTTGAATTTTAACTTCGCTTCTGCTTCATACAGGCTCTCTTTTAAAGAAGTAGCCACAACACCTAGAGTGAGTACTGAGAGCAAAACTACTGCTCCTGGAAACCAACGCCTCTTGATTATTTGCCAGTATTGATCAGCGTCAAAAGAAGTTTGTGGGGAGTTCATAATCAGTTTTTATATTTAGTAATAGGTTTTAAAAATAATTCAATAAACCATACATTAAGTAAATCTACTTAATTTATCATAGCCGAATCGTCAAAAACAAAAAAAAAAGTTTTGCCTAAGATCAGGGAAGAAAATTAAATAATTGATAAACTATTTTTATTTTGTATATAGTTTTTTGATTTCGGAGATCACCCGTTCCAAGTCGTTATCCGTTAGATTAGAGCCAGAAGGCAAACAAAGACCTTTTTGGAATAAATCTTCAGCCACACCATTGTTGATACATTCACAATTAGCAAATACTGGCTGTAGGTGCATTGGTTTCCACAGGGGTCGAGTTTCTATTTGTTGTTCTAAAAGCTGGAGACGAATCTGTTCTCGATTAATGTTTGCAACATTAGGTTCAAACGTCAGACAACTTAACCAACGAGTGCTGGTCCCGAAATCTGCCTCTGGCATAAATTCAACTCCAGGTAGATCACCTAAAGCCTGTTGATAAATGTCGAAATTACGACGGCGAGCCGCAACTCTATCTTGTAGCACCGATAGTTGTCCTCTACCTATGCCAGCACAGACGTTACTTAGCCGATAGTTGAATCCAATTTCCGTATGTTCGTAATGGGGTTGAGGATCTCTAGCCTGAGTAGCGAGGAATTTAGCTTTACTAATTAAATCTTCATTGTCAGAAACTAGCATTCCGCCACCAGAGGTAGTGATAATTTTATTACCATTGAAAGAAAAAATTCCTGCTTGTCCCCAAGTTCCAGGAGAAGTGCTTTTGTAGGTGGCTCCCAAAGCTTCGGCGGCATCTTCGATTAAAGGGATGTCATAGCGATCGCAAATTTGCGCGATGGGTTCAATATCTGCACTCTGTCCATAAAGATGGACTAATATGACTGCTTTAGGTAGTTTCCCTAACTTATCCCGTTGAGCGAGAGCCGTTTCTAGCAAGTTGGGGTCCATGTTCCAAGAAATGCGATCGCTATCAACAAATACAGGAGTAGCTCCCAAGTAAGTAATCGGGCTGGCACTAGCAATAAAGGTAAAAGTAGAACAGAATACTTCGTCTCCAATTTCGACTCCGATTAACTTCAAAGCTAAATGCAGTGCCGCAGTACCAGAAGAAACGGCCGCAGCATATTTGGCACCAACTACCTGAGAAAATTCTTGCTCAAAAGCATCAATGTTGGGACCAACAGGTGCAATCCAATTAGTGTCAAAAGCTTCTTTGACAAATTGTAATTCCTGCTCGCCGATGTGAGGTGTCGATAGAAGAATAGGCTGTTTCACTGAGTTTTCCAGAATATTAAAAAAGTAATCTTTTCTACGAGGTTGCTAAGTTTTGACAAAGCTGGCAAAAATTTAGTTGATTTTTTAGTTAATCTTGAATGGTATTAACTATCTTCAAGATAAGTGAATCTACGCAGATATTCTAGGTTTTTTTGATGAATTAAGGGAAAGAAAAAATATTTACTAAGTGATCATAAAAGTCAACTTAAAGGGAACTATATAGGAAAACGATAAAACGATATTTTCTAGGTGACTGTTATCTATGCATTCTGCTGATTTATCACTCCCCTTAACTGCCGATGATTCTACAACGGTGTTGCAAACCTGGAATTTGGGTAAAACTTACCGAACTGGCTTTTGGATGAATCAAAAAATTGAATCGCTAAAATCTTGTTCTCTGAGTATTTATCGAGGGGAAACTTTTGGCTTATTGGGGCCCAATGGCGCAGGAAAAACGACCTTACTGAAAACTTTACTCGGTATTACTCGTCCAACTACGGGAAAAGCGGTAATTTTGGGTAGGCCAATAGGCGATCGCAGTGTCAAGCAAAAGATTGGCTATCTGCCTGAAAATGCTTACCTCTATGATTTCTTAACTGCTTGGGAGTTTTTAGAATTTATTGCTGGACTTTTTCATCTTCCGCCAACTATCGCACGTAGGCGTATTAGGGAATTATTAGATTTGGTCGGATTAGCTCAATCTACCGCGCGCCAGAAAAAGCTCAAACAATACTCTAAGGGTATGTTACAGCGGGTTGCCATGGCTCAGGCTTTGATTAATGATCCTGAAATTGTATTTTTAGATGAGCCGATGTCTGGACTAGATCCCATGGGGCGCTATCGGATGCGAGAAATTGTCTTGTCTCTGAAACAGCAGGGCAAAACGATTTTTTTCAATTCTCATATCTTGTCTGATATTGAGCAAATTTGCGATCGCATCGCTTTTCTCGCTTTAGGAGAATTGATTTGTCAGGGTTCTCTGGATGAGTTGTTAGGTACTAGTGATACTTATCAGGCGATTATTGCCAATGCCAAACCAGAAACTTTAGCTCCTTGGATGACTAATTTAACTCAAGAAAATAATTATTGGCACGGTCAATTAAAAGTTGAACCTAATCGATTTGTCACTCATCTTGATGATGCGGAAGCTCAATTAGTGAGCATTCATTTGGCAAGACCTTCTTTAGAAGAATTTTTTATGCAGCAATTAAAAGATAGAGGAATTGAAATTAGTCGTTGAGGCGATATAGCAATAGGTATCAACGTATTTGACACACGACTTGGCAATTTTACGCAGAAACGAGAGCAAAATAGATTAAGGTAAAAAATGAAATCCTAAAAATCGTGAGTTCGGAATTCGGAATTCGGAGTTCGGAATCTAAAATATGACCAAATTGAACAATGCTGTAATAGTTTTAACGGGAGCAACTGGAGGTTTTGGTCAAGAACTTACAAGTCAGTTATTACAAGCTGGTAGTCAGCTAATTTTAAGCGATCTTAATCAAGCTAGTTTAGACAGTCATGCTGCTGAAATCACCAGCAAAGTCAAGACAGGGAAAATAATTGCTTGTATTGCTAGCGATCTTGCCCGTCGTGAAGGTTGTGAGGCTCTTTGGAGTCAAATAAAAGCATTAAACGCACCACCCATAGATATTTTGATTAACAATGCAGGAATAGGCTTATTTGGTCGGATGGATGAAGTTCCTGCCGATAAATGGGAAGGGTTAATGCAGGTTAATTTGATGGCACCGATGCGCTTAAGTTCTCTGTTTGTCCCGCAGATGATTAAACGACATAAAGGACACATCGTTAATATCTCTTCTCTTGCTGGTTGGATTGCCCCAGCAGGAATGGCTCACTATTGCTGTAGTAAGTTTGGTTTGCGCGGTTTTAGCGAAGGACTGTTTAATGAAGTTAAACCCTATAATGTAAAGGTAACAGCAGTTTATCCCTTTTTTAGTCGGACTCCGATTCTTCAATCAGAACGTTTTGGCACCTTGGCTCAAGATGGATCTGGTTTTCCCGAACATCTGGCAACAGATCCTGCAAAAGTAATGGCAAAAACTATCAAAGCTATTGCCAATAACAAACTGCACGTATTTCCCGATAAAATGGCATATAGTATCTACCTCCTCAAGCAATATTTTCCCAAATTGTTTGACCATTTTTTGAATTTAAAAACGGATTAATTAGTAAATAACATCAGGTTAAAAAATAATTTGCATGAGCAACTCTGAAAACAATCACAATATATCTGCAACCATCCACAAGCAATTAATTATCGGGGCTGGTTTTGTGGGTCTAGGTATAGCTCAAGCTCTCCAAGAAGCTGGTATCGAATATGACCAGGTGGACGCGAGTAATGATATTGGTGGTAATTGGCATCACGGAGTTTATGAAACTGCTCATATAATCTCTTCCCGCAAGGTGACGGAATTTAGTTGTTTTCCCATGCCAGAGAGTTATCCTGACTTTCCTAGTAGGGAAAATATGCGGGATTATATTCATGCTTTTGCCGAACATTTTAATTTGCGCCAATGTATTGAGCTTAACCGTAAAGTAATTCAGGTACGACCAGTAGAAGATAATCTCTGGTCAGTTAGCTTTGCTGATGGCGAACAACGTCTTTATAAGGGCGTGGTGATGTGTAACGGTCATCACTGGTGTAAACGATTTCCTGAATTTGCAGGAGAATTTGCGGGGGAAATTATTCATTCCAAAGATTACAAACAACCCAAACAATTAGAAGGTAAAAAAGTTTTAGTTATTGGTGCAGGAAACTCCGCCTGTGATCTTGCCTCGGAAGCTGCTCGTGTCGGCAAAAAATGCACCCTAAGTATGCGAGATTCAGTCTGGTTTCTGCCGAAAACTTTTATGGGTATTCCCATTGCAGATCTGAGTAAAAAAGGTAGAAGTCCAGCTTGGTATCAACGTCTGATGGCTTACATCTTAATTCGGTTAACTTTTGGTAAGCATGAAACCTATGGCTTGCCCAAACCGAAGCATCGGATTTTTGATAAACATCCTACTATAAATAATGAAGTTCCTTATTATATTAAACATGGTCGCATTATTTATAAGCCAGGAGTGAGTCGTCTGAATGGCAATTCAGTAGAATTTGTTGATGGCAGTCGAGATGAATTTGACTTAATTGTGTGTGCTACTGGCTACTATGTTGCTTATCCATTTTTGCCGAAGGAACTGCAACGAGTTAAAGATTCAGTAGTCCAATGCTATGGTGACTCTTTTCTGGAGGATTATAAAGGACTTGCTTATATTGGCTGGTATCAACCCCGAAGTGGAATTGGCTCGGTCATTGGTGCTTTTGCACCAGTATTTGCTCGTTATCTCCAACTTCAAGATGAGATTAATGTTCCTATTGGTTTAGTGCTCAAGGAAATGGGTAAAAAACAGCGTCAAACTCATCTCGTCGATCCTCAAGATATTTATCAAGAAGTAGAAAATATTAATCGTCGTTTTGATGCTATAGCCAAAAAAGCTCATCAAATTGATGCTCAATATCCTGAATTCAGCAATCAACCCTTAAAAGCTGCTGATTTAAACAATAAAGCTATAAATACTACTGTTGCCAGCTTGTAACAGCATCAGAGCAAGCTAAAACTTAAATACCCCGAAGGCTAAACCATCAAATCTTAACGATAGTAAGTAACACCACGATATTTCAGTTTAGTTTTCTGCTTAGATTGTAGTGCTTTTGTTTTTTCGATTTGTAAAGTCAAATCCCAAGCGCGATCAAGTTTTTTGGCATCTCCTGAAAACCAACAATCTTCAATAAATTCTCTCCTATGTTCATACCAAAATGTAATTGGATCGAAAACTGGTCTTGATTCAGATGTGTGAAATAGTTGTTTAATATATCTAAACCAAGGAAATTTAGGATTGATACTCGCTTGAGGAGAATTTCCTCGATAAATGATTTCTTTGTTTGCTTCTGGTACTACTAATGTTGAAAAATCTTGATTTTCTTCTTTATATTGCACTCCCCGATAAGTTAATTTCATCGGCTTCACCTCCGTTACTATGCCATTATGAGGTGCGTTCCTTCAGGATGTTTGAATTATTCCCTACTTCCGTCTTTTCTTCAATAACCGCAGAAAAGATGAACGATTTAGGGACTCTGTTTTCATGATAATCAATCATAGACTCCTGGCACCAATTATCATGAACTACTTTACAAAGATGTAAAATCTACTATTCATGGAAGAGGTCTAATTTAGAGAATTATTTATTCGCCACTCAGCCAGGAAATCGCGCTTCTAATCCATTCTTCCACATTAGGATTTTTAAGCAAGTGATTATCCTGACTAAGAGCAGTTAACACTTGCTCTATTTCCTCGTTGGTATAACCTAAAGCCAGCAAAGTCATTTCCAGATCTTCTTTAATCTCAGGTTGAGGAGCAAACACGGCTTTTGGTTGCTGGACTTCCATGCCTGATATTTTATGCCATTGTGCTAACTTAGTTTTTAACTCCAAAGCAATTCTTTCGGCGGTTTTTTTACCCACACCAGGAGTTTTAGTCAGCAGCGGAATATTACTGGTGACGATTGCTCCCACTAAATCCGAGATACCTAGAGTATCGATCAGGGCGATGCCTAACTGCATACCGATACCGCTAACGGCAGTTAACTGGCGGAATAAATCCCTTTCGGCAGAGGAAGGAAAACCATAGAGGATTTGCTTGTCTTCCTGAATCTGAAGATGGGTAAAAACTTGAATAGGCTCATCTGCTGCCTCCTCTAGCTTACGGGCAAAGCGAGTTGAGATCTGCATTTCGTATCCAATATCATTGACATCCAAAATTAAAAACAGACGATTTTGAGCTGTTTTAGTAATTTCTACTTTTGTACCTTTGAGGTAACTGATCATTGAAGTGACTCGGTATAGGTAAAATTAAAAAAGCAGGTGATTGTCACCTGCTAAATAAATATTTTTCTGAGGATAAGAAATTACTTGTCAAATTACTTGTCAAGTTGAGAACGCAATTCTTCTAATTCAGCATCAATGACGGCATCTTTGGGAGCGGAACTTCCTGCTGATTCTAGTTTGGGAGTTTCGGCGCTGGTACCAGATAGCTGTGCTTTCATTGCTGCCAGTTCATCATCAACGCCACTACCAGCCTCCAAGGCTGCAAACTGTTGCTCGATACCAGTACCGCCTAATTCTGCCACAGTTTCCGATTCTGCTTCGATCTGCATGACCTTTTCTTCCATGCGTTCAAAGGCACCCATGGCACCACTAGTACCAATGTTGTTCATGGATTCCTGCAACTGCTTGTTAGCTTTAGCGGCATTGGCTCGCGCCTTGAGCATATCTTTTTTGGTTTTTGCCTCAGAGATCTTGCTTTCTAGAGCAATTAAGTTTCGTTTGAGAGTAGCAACCTGGTTGGTTTGCTGATCTAGTTGTGTTTTTAAACTAGTAGCAGTATCGGCAAATGATTTCTTGCGTACCAATGCTTCACGCGCTAAGTTTTCATCGCCTTTGGATAGGGCTAATTGTGCTCTTTGCTGCCAAGTATTAGCTTCAGATTGATTTTTATTATATTGCTGTTCAGTACGTTTCTGAGTAGCGATGGATCTAGCAACAGCTTGACGCATCTGCACTAAATCTTCCTGCATATCAATTACAGCCTGTTCCAAGACTTTCTCTGGATCTTCAGCTTTACTAACTAGATCGTTGATATTGGCTCGAAAAACTCTGCTAACGCGATCGAATAATCCCATGACTTGTATATCCTTTAATCGTTTACAAAAAAGTATTTAGGTTTGGCAGACTCCAGGATACTAAGTCCGCCACAAATTGTTTACTAAGAGAGTAATATTGCTCTTTACGTCTCTAGTGTGACATATTCTCCTAGTGTACTGTTGATTTCCTGATAAAACCTATCTTGATGCAAAGATAAGAAACTGTAATTTTACTAATAAGTTGCTCCGAACAAAATTAGTCAAAAGGATAAATCCGAGCAGCAAAATTTTCTTGTTTTAACTGAGACACGAAATCCTCTGCTTGTTCGGAATCCTCAAAAGCCCCTAGGTAAATAAACACTCCTTGAGTCAAATTTACTAACGAGACTTGCTTAACTTTTTGTCGCGCTAAAGCCAGAGAGCGATCGCCCGTATATTCTGCCAAAATATAATAGTATGGCGAATTAGCTGATGATAAAGCTACGGCGTGATTAATCGGCGCTAAAGCAGGACTAATCGGCTCAATTACGGGGGATTCCTCTGCTACTATATCCTCAGCAGTATCGAGCCTGCTCAAGGTACTAAGATTAAGGGGCACAAATTCTTCAGTGGCTAGATTAGCACTACCCAAAGAAGTTACAGGTTCTACAGCTTTAGTCTTGCTTGTCAAACGATAATTACGCCAAATAACTGCCCCTGAGATCAGATTAGTTAAAAAGATCATAGCGATCGCACTAATGCTCCAAGGATTTAATAAATTGTCTAACCAATTCTGCTCTCGATCTTCAAATTCTGCTGGCTCAATTTCGGATTCTAATTCATCTGGATTTTCTAACTGAGCATTTAAAAATAGCTTGGGTTCGCTTAATTGACTATGGGATTTATTCGGTTGATGGGATTTATTAGATTTGCTCCTATAAGGATTAAAAATATTAATTGTCCCTGTGGCAAAAGGCTTGTGGACAATACTAGACTTCACATTAGAATTAGTTTTTGATTTCTTTGGCGAGTCACTTGAGTTTTTAAGAGACATAGTAATAAGTAACAAGTAACAAGTAGCAAGTAGCAAGTAGCAAGTAACAAATAAAAAACTTGAGTGTCAAGCACGTTAATACGTATTGCTATATCAATAGCAACTAAACTCAATTGAAACGTCAAGTTTAACCTCTTGTGCTTAAAATCGCCTTCCTAAAGGTAATATTCCATCAGTCAATCTTGATGTCACCTAATAACTATTAAAGCCAAAGTTAGTCTACCGTTCAAAAGTTTTGTCAAATCAAGCGATCGCAACTTGTATTAATACCTGAGTTAATGATTTGCGGTTGATTCAGTTCAGCAAACATTGTGCATAAATTTCTTATGTGAGACATACTTAATAAAACATCACTTAATCACTCAAATCAAGAGATCAAATTATGGAAAAATTACCCTTAGAAAAACAGTTGGTTCATCGTTATTTTTGCGATGCCATTCATAATATTCAAGATCTGGATGAATTAAAAAATCAAGTAAGTAAATTACATCTACTTTATTTACGACAGCAAGTAATGTTTGCTCAAATGGCAAAAGGCTCTGTTTCTTAAATCTATCAATTGATATTTAGTTAATTTTAAGTGTAATGAACTCGAATAAAGTTCCTCGAAACCAACTATGACTAATTCTATTCTTAAGCTTGATTCAAGTGTAATTGTTGATAAATTGTCTCTAGAGGTACTCGGTAAAAATACTGTTGTTGAAATCTTTCTTCCTTAACAGCTAAGAAAAAAGAATTAATAGCTGACTGTAATTCTGCATGTAATTTTTTTTCTTGATACTCAAAGTAATATAAATTACCAGTTAATTGATAATTAAATCCTGACAAAGTTAAAGCTTTTAATCCGCAATCTAAACTAGTTTTGCCCAAATTTAATTTAGTTTGTATTTGTGTTCTAGTAATTCCTTTTTGGGTACGACTTAGATATTTAGCAATCCCAATTAGTTGGTGCCATAGTTCTTGTGGAGTAGGGAAATCTATAGGTGCATAGACTAAGACAAGGGAGCGATCGCTTTGACGGGCTTGTCTATATTCTCGATGGATATCACTCCAATTTTCGGGGCATTGTTGCAATAAGCTAGCTTGTTCTAAAGAAACTTCTAAATTATCTAATTGATCACGAGCAAATCGACAATCTATTAGCTGATGTGTCTGAGGGAGAACTGAATTTGACCATGAATTTTCTGAAGCTAGACGCAATGCCACTAATCTAATTTCATAGCGCTTACTGTAAGTATTAAAATCTAGTTCGGCGATCGCATCACATTTGTCCGTTACGGGAATTTCGTCTTTGTAATGTCCCCACCACAAGCCAGGAAAGCCTTTATTAGTTGAATCATCCCAAATGTTAAAGGTGGTCTTAATATATTGAATCTTGTTACCGCGATTATCTTGAATATTTTTATTCCAGGCATTTTTAAACCAGCAGTTTTTAATCAGTAACTGGGGAATGGGATTACCCATGCCATAGGGTTCCAGTTGTCTTAACTCGTTAAACAAGTCTTGACCCAAATCTGCCACGGTAACTTCCAAGTCAATATCTACCTGGGGGATTAATTCTGCTACATTAGTCTGTTGTCGTAGCTGTTGGTTAATCCCCTCTCTAAATAAATTTAGATTTGATAAGGGCAAACTTAACCCCGCAGCAAAAGGATGTCCCCCAAAACGATGCAGTAAATCTGATTGGGATTTGACTAGCTGATATAAATCGATCCCATTACTAGATCTGGCAGAACCCCGCGCCATTATTTCTTCTGTATTATTACTCCCACCACTGCTTAATAACACCGTAGGGCGACCATATTCTTGGGCAATTTGCCCCGCCGCTAAACCCAATACGCCTCCTTGCCATTGGGGATCTTCGAGGACAATTACCGAGGTAGTAGATAAATCTAATTGCTGAAGTTTTTTCGTAACCTGCTTGATTGTATCTTTTTGTAACGATTTACGACGAGTATTGGCCAATTCCGCTTCTTCGGCTAATTGACTACAGCGTTGAGCATCCCGACTGGTAAGTAACTCCACACAAAAACTGGCATCGCCATGAATACGGCTAACAGCATTAATCCTAGGCCCTAAACCAAAAGAAATATCTGTCGGGCGATCGCCGTTACGACGACATAAATCTAATAATTTAGCTACTCCAGGACGAGTCATAGTAGCGGGAATGACTTGCTTTTGTAACTGCTGAATCCCTACTTGAGCTAGATAGCGACAGTCTCCCTTTAATTCTACTAAGTCGGCAATCAATCCAATGGCAACTAAATCTAACAGATTTTCTACTGGCTGATGGGGAACATCGGGTAAGGCTTCGTACAATGCTTCAACTAGTTTATAGGCCACTGCCACACCAGAAAGATTATATAAAGGATGGTCGGTGGCTAAATAACGAGGGTTAATAATTGCCGTAACATCAGGACGAGATTCTGGCAGGGTATGGTGATCGGTAACGATAATGTCAATGCCCAACTCCTGAGCATATTTAATCTCTTCTAAGTTAGTACTACCCGTATCGCAGGTAACAATAAGTTTTGTACCTGTTTCCGCCAATTTGAAGATTCCAGGGTTGTTTAAACCATGAGATTCGGTCAGACGATTCGGAATATAGTAGTTTAGCTGTAGATGCTGGGGGAAAAACTGCCCTAACCCATCCCATAAAACGCTGGTGGAAGTAATCCCGTCCGCATCAAAATCGCCCCAGATCGTGACTTTCTCTAACTGCTCTCGTGCCTGTTGTAAACGAGCGATCGCCCATTCTATTTCTTGACCAAAAGCCTGAGGACTAGCGGGCTGATACAAAGCTGGAGCGAAAAACCCTGGTAGTTGCTCTAAATCTCGAATTCCTCTCTGCCATAGTAGTTGAGCACAATACTTAGAGTCTCGCCCCGTAATCTGCTGCACTCCCTCAACAAACTCTGAAGGGGCTGGCGATGTTGATAAAATCTGCCATTTAGCATTTAACATTGATTCAGATAAAAATAGTTAAATTGTACTACTAAGGATTTCTGACAAATA
>CBDUCX010000098.1:0-15686 GCA_965365755.1 uncultured Pleurocapsa sp. | reverse complement strand
GTCAACTATATCTTATGGTTTGTGAGCGTTTCAGTTTTATTATTATTTGTTCTATACTATCTAATTTAGCTGTTAGCACTAGCTGGGCAACAAGATCAAATGTGTCAGAAGCTAGCTTTGTCCCAGATATATCCATAGCTTCATTAAATAACACTTCCAAAGGTCAAGAAGACAAGATTACTGGGGACTATAGCTTAGAGAATTTTCATCACACTGCTCAAAGCAGATTTGTGAATCAGTCTGAACCACAGCAAGATTTATCCAATAATTCTAGCAGTCCAGAGCCATCTCCTAAGATTGATCGTTCTTTGTCTTTGGTTGCTATGGCAGTAACATCTGCTCTTTCCTTATTGTTACTGTGGCTTTTATTTAGAAAACCGTTGCCGAATCAAGAAGTTATGGCGGAATTACCTACTGTTGAAGAGCAACAAGACCAGGATTTTATTGTGGCTAGAAGCAAATTAGAGTCCCTGAAGCAAGTAGAAGGGGAAATTACTCCTGCTCAAATCTATTCTGTGGAAGACTTCCCTCAATCAACTCAATCAACTGTAACTCTGGTCAAAGAGGAGCCAGATTTAGTGGCGACAGACATGTCCGTAAATAGTAATTTAATAAAACCCAACTCGAATGCTGACTATGCTGACGAAGTTTTGCAACTGATGCAAGATTTGCAGCAGAGCGATCGCAATACCAGACGCCAAGCCATGTGGGAATTAGCCAAGATCGGAGATTCTAGATGTATTAAACCCTTAATGGCAATTATGCCCCGAGGCAGTTCGGTGGATAAAAGCTTGATTATTAAAGCAATTACTCAAATTACCCATCGCAGTTTTCAGCCCGTCAATGACCAGTTGTTTACTTTGCTTAATGACGAAAATCCTCAGGTTAGAATCAAGGCAATTCTTGATTTAACTAGTTATTATAAATTCGTTGCTCCCATCACTCAGCAGCTAACCCAAATGCAGTTAGATCAAGATCCAGAAGTAAGACATCGAGCAAAACAAGCTTTACATAAACTGAATCTCAATAGTTAATAAGTAACTCACGCAAATGTATTATTGATTAATCATGCTAAAAATTCTGTTTTTATCTACTTCTGTCGGTGCTTTGGGTTCAGGACAAGGTGGCGGTGTAGAGTTAACGGTGCAAAACCTGGCTCAAGAGTTGCTGCGCCGTGGCCATAGCCTAGAGGTGGTTGCCCCCCCAAATTCCTGGTTAACGAATATTTCTGTGACGACAATCCCAGGCAATTTACAAGTTCCAGTACAAACTCAAAGTCGTGATGTCCCAACCTGTATCCCAGATGATTCAGTGCTGGCGAATATGTGGGAATATGCGCGACAAGTACAAGATAAATATGATTTAATTGTCAACTTTGCTTTTGACTGGCTACCTTTCTATCTAACTCCTTTTTTCAAGACCAAGATTGCCCATTTTATCAGTATGGGTTCGATGACCGATGCTAGCGATCGCATGATGCATCAGATCATTAAACAGTATCCTGGTACTTTTGGAGTTTATACCCAATCTCAGGCTGATACTTTTCCCTTTAGTCAAGCTTGTGAAATTTTAAGCAGTGCGGTTGATTTGTCTCTCTACCAGTTCAATAATCAACCTGGAACTAGTTTTGCCTGGCTAGGGAGAATTGCCCCCGAAAAAGCCTTAGAAGATGCGGTAGCGGCAGTTAATCTTACAGGTACACCTTTAAAGATCTGGGGCAAAATACAAGATCAAGCTTATTGGGCAAAAATTTGCCACGATTTCCCCGATGCACCAATAGAATACTTAGGATTCTTAGAGACTCAAAAACTACAGCAGGAGTTGGGTAAATGTCGTGGTTTGTTAATGACTCCCCGCTGGATTGAAGCCTTTGGCAATGTGGCGATCGAAGCTTTAGCCTGTGGGGTGCCAGTGATTGCCTATCGTCGAGGAGGCCCTGGGGAAATCGTGCAGGACGGTACAACAGGCTTTCTCGTTGAACCAGATAGCATTGCAGCATTAGTCGCCGCAATCAAGCAAATTGACCAAATTGACCGCGCAGCCTGTCGTCAACAAGCAGAAGCCGAATATTCCCTGACGGCTTTAGGCGATCGCTTTGAAGCTTGGTTTAAGCGGATTATTAACAATTGATCAGCAATTGATCAGGTTGATTCTTGGTCTTGTTCTTGACCTTCATCTAACTGAGGATTATCCATTTCTTCTTTAAACCCTTTAATCGTTTTACCCAGTGCGCTGCCAATTTCAGGAATCTTTTTGGGACCAAAAATAAGTACTGCTACTAAGGCGATTACAGCGACTTCAGGTATACCTAAACCAAACATAATTAAATCTCCTGCACTAAAATCTATTACGATTAATAGCTATATATATCTATAAAATCAGTCTCAGTATATCGTTAAATTCATAGGCATCTGTGGCTACTATGATTTAACTGCCTAGATTAAGCGTTTTAATAACCGTAATGTTAGAAACTTCCCAACCCTCACTGCGCCAAGAACAACATCCTTTAATTCATCGACTTGCAGAAAGAATTATCAACTCCTGGCAAAAATATTTATCATTATCGGCTTATACTTTGCCGGATGGATTAGGTTACGTTGAAGGTAAGCTAGAAGGAGAAAGGTTGCGGATTGAAAATCGTTGCTATCAAACTCCTCAGTTTCGTAAGATGCATTTAGAATTGGCCAAGATTGGTAAAAATCTGGATATTCTACACTGCGTGATGTTTCCTCGTGCCGAATATCCTTTGCCAGTATTTGGCTGTGATATTGTGGCAGGAAGAGGGGGAGTCAGTGCTGCGATCGCCGATTTGTCTCCTATTAGTCCTGAAAAAACTCTATCTGTTGAATATGTTAAGTCTCTTTCAGCTTTACCTCCAGTAAACTTCACTGAAGTCAGAGAATTACCTCCTTGGGCTGATATTTTTTCCGATTTTTGCTCATTTGTTCGTCCTCACAATGCAGAAGAAGAGCAAGATTTTTTAGACCTAGCCTCTAATTATTTGCGTATTCACTGTAAGCAAGCGGCAAAGTCCGATTTAGTTTCCCCCCAGCAGCAAAAGTTATATTTAGCAGGGCAAAGATATTACTGCACTAAACAGCAACAAAATGATAAAACCCGTCGTGTCTTAGAAAAAGCGTTTGGGGAGGAATGGGCAGAAAATTATATGACTTCTGTGCTGTTTGATCTTCCGGAGATGGATGTGGAAACAGTATCTATGATGAATCCCCAATAATATATAGCCGTACAAAGTTAGATTAGGACAAGTTTATTTGACTGCTCGTAGGTAGTAGGTAGAGCTTACTGAAAAAGTCTGAGTAAGACAAAAAAGAGAGTTAAATTAACAATCAAGAATATCCATGACGTATTCCCCTTGATTGACGCATTGATTGGTGGAGACATCAAAAACTATTCCTTGAGTTTCGGCGCAAACGCTGACTACTTCTGGTTTACTTCCTTGTTTATTAAAGCTCAGAAGTTGATAGATTTGATCTCCTGGGTTGACTTTAGTTTTCAACGGTAACCTGGACTGTACCATACCACCTGTGGGGGCATGGTAGCTATTTATTTTATGTTTTGAGACTAGGGTAACTTCGGTGCTAGCAACTTCTTCGGACAGAGATAATATCTGTTTATGAGCTAGGTAGTTTTTGATTCCTGCAAATCCTGTAGCTACGGAGTTAGGATTCATTGCCATCCCTGTACCTAATTCTAATGTCCAAGATTCGATGTCGAACTTGATTTCTTTGCCCAAATTAGTCAGCTCTTTTTCTAATGCCAGCCACGGCTTTAAAAATGCCTCATCAAAGGCATCGCCGTCATACTCATCCATCAAAATGCCATAGTCTAATAATAAATATTTAATACTGGCAATTCTTTCCTTAAAACCAAAAGTATAGTCGATCGCTTGATTACTGGAGCTATGAATATCAATTACGTAATCGGCATCTAAACACAAAGACTGTAATTGATAGCGATATTGATGACTGAGGGGGGCGCTACTGGGGCGATTAATCCGTTCATGCTCTTTAGTCCATGCTTGCTTAATTCTCGCTAAATAATTACTGCGAATGGCTTCAGGAGAATTATTAATTTGAGACTTGGCAAACTCAGTTAAATCCACAACCTCTTTTTCATAATCCCAAAAAATACGATTCCAGTTTTTACCGTTGTAACTATCAAATCTTCCCGTAGAGAACAGATGCGATCGCTGGTTTACCCCCAAGGGATTACACACAGGGACTAACCATATCTCTCCCTGTAGCTGAGACTTATCTAGAGTCATTAAATATTCAATTAGCTGCTGAATTACTCCATTACCGACAATTTCCGCGCCGTGGAGGTTCGCCTGAATATAAGCTTTCTTACCAGGGCGATCGCCGATAAATTTATATACCTGTAACGATAAAACATCACCAGAAGCCAACTTGTATAAATCGATAGTTGAAATTTGAGGGTTCATGATATCTATAGGGAGTTCGGAATTCGGAGTTCGGAGTTCGGAGTATGCCCTACGGGCACGCTGCGCGAACGGAGTTCGGAGTTAGTAGGGCTTTAGATATCGAGTTTATCCGAAGATTTTGTAAAAAGATTGTAAAAATTATGCTGATTCAAGTTTCTACTAAGATTGCATTTTAGAATTATAAAAAACGTATATTTACTGATAGCCCCTAACTTAAGGTAGAAAATAGATTCTATCAATAAGTATATTTGCTTATATTTAATAATCGCTTTTTATCAAAAAAATATTTATCAGTTCGGAATCGTCCTAGAGAATAGCACTTAGCACTATGAAACCAAAGTTATTAAAGCAAGTCCTAGCTGCATTGGGAATCGCGATCGCGGCGATCGCTATCAGTGTAGAATCTAGTCAGGCTCAGGATCGCTTCTCTTGTGATACGCATCAGATGTCTACAATGGTGAATACAGAAAGAGGTTCTATTCCCCTGATTAGATGGATCGACCGTTCTTTTCCCCCTCCTTTTACTCCTCAACAAAGATGTGAGATTGTTTCTCAAAGATTTAGAAAATTTGATAATAACGGTACTTTGAAATATATCAAGGCGGACACGATGAGTAATTTACCTGTTCTTTGTGTTGCAGCTTACAAAGGTGGTTCCTGCTTACCCGATGGGCTGTTAGTAACTTTTAAACCAGGGACAAATGCCAATGATGCCTTAGTAAAAATTCTGGATCGTCGTGTATGGGCAGCAGGAGATCCTTTAAAGTTTAGTAGTGCGGGCAATAGTAATTCAGACACAGTGGTTTCTCAAGTCAATGGGGAAACTTACGTCAATATGGAATTGTTTTTAGACTGGACTACTCAAACTGAGCCTTAATTTGCCTTGATTTAATTTATTTAATATTTAAATATTGATAATGAATTTTCCTCAAAAACTGCTGATGGGCTGCATAATCAGTTTGCTAGTGGCGATCGCTCCCCCGATAGTAGATCAAACATTGGCAGATGCATTAGATCAGAAAGAGATTCGTAATGTAGCTAAAGGTATTACGGTGAGGATTGTTAATCCTAATACCGCTAGTAACGGCTCAGGGGTACTGTTTAGTCGCCAAGATGATGTTTATTCTGTATTGACTAATCACCACGTAATGCAAGATCAGGGGAATTACGAAATTTTCACTTCTGATGGACAGAAACATGCAATTACTTCTCAGGAGGAAATCTCTGGTTTAGATTTGATGGTGGTTCAGTTTCAAAGCAGCAATAGTTATAAAACGGCGGAATTAGGGGATTCTGAAGAAATTGCTCCATTACAGTTAGTCTATGTGGCTGGCTATCCTGCTATTCAGGCAGACTTAGATATTGTGGACGGTAAAATTAGAAGTATTCGGCAAGACGTTTTAAAAAATCCCCAGGAGAAATTGGGTTATGCTCTGGTGTACACTAATCAAACTCTTCCTGGTAGTAGTGGTGGGGCAGTTCTTAATGAACAAGGTTATTTAGTTGGGATCAACGGCGAAGCAGAACGGGATCTCACCAGTGGACGAGATATAAGCAGAGGAATTCCCATTAATTTATTTATCTCGTTATCGATTAACTATTTACCTGATGATCAATTTGAAGAATCAGAAATTCCTGAAGAGGAGATCGAAGATCAAGCCGAAGATATTCCCGAAGTAGAAATAGCTGAAGAAGAAGAGGAATACGACGACAACGATAGGGAAGAAGAAGAAGATGATGAAGACGACGACGAGAAAGAGGAAGAGGAAGAAGAAGACGATTATGAAAGTAATGAAGGCGATGATCAAGATGAAATAGCTTATCTTCCTACCGTATCTGGTAATTCCAATTACTCCCTGGCATACAATATTGCGCAACACCGATCAGAAATTAGAACTGTTGCCATCACTCCTAACGGCAGAACAATTGTGACTGCTGGCGAAGATCGCCAAATCAAGGTTTGGAATGGACAGACAGGCAGTTTAGAACAGACTTTATCAGGTCATCAAGAAACAATTAAAACTGTTGCTATCAGTGCCGATGGTAACACCATTGTCAGTAGTGGCAATGACCGTCAGATCAAAATTTGGAACAGAAGAACAGGACAGTTAGAGCGCACCCTGAAAGGTCATGAAGAGGAAGTTAATAGTATTGCCCTAAATCTCTACGGAAATATCATTGTTAGCGGTGGAGGCGATCGCCAAATTAAAGTCTGGGATCGTGCTACGGGTAAGCTAGTTCGCACCCTAGAAGGTCATGAAGAAGAAGTCAAAAGCGTTGCGGTTAGTGCGGATGGTGAAACTATCGTTAGTGGCGGACAAGACAAGGAAGTTAAAGTCTGGAGATGGCGTACTTGGGAACTCAAGCACACCCTGAAAAGCCATAAAGAAGAAGTAAGAACAGTGGCAATTAGCGCCGATGGAAAAACTATTGTCAGTGGTAGTGGCGATAAAAAAATTAAGGTTTGGGATACTACTTCTGGCAAACTCAAATATACCTTACGCGGTCACGAAGACAAGGTTGATAGTCTAGTTTTAAGTAACGACGGACATATCATTAGTGGGAGTCGCGATCGCACTATAAAAATCTGGGATCTGCAAACCCAAACCTTAGAACAAAGTCTGGAAACTGATAGCGAACACAGAATTAATAGCATTGCCGCTAGTGCAAATAAACAGATAATTATTAGTGGTAACGAGGATCGCACCCTGACTATTTGGCATTTGAAATAGTTAGTTTTGTAGTCTGAATCACCAGAATGATCTTTTTATCAGTAGCAAATTTTGCCCATGGACAATAGTTTAAAACAATTACACGACAGCGATTTTAATCTCTGGGTTGAGGAGATGAAAACAAAAATCCAAAATCGAGATTTTGACGATATGGACTGGGAAAGTTTGCTCGATGAAATAGATGACATGGGAGCGAGTCAGAAAAGAGCTTTAGATAGTTATATGCAGAGATTAATAGAACATATCTTGAAGCTTAGATACTGGCAATCTGAAGTAGCTCGCTGCCGTAATGGCTGGATGGCAGAAGTAAGTAATTTTCGCAGTAGAATTAACCGCATTCTCAAGAAAAATCCTAGTCTTAAAAACTATCTGGCAAGTGAATACTGTGATATCTATCAAGATGCAGCCAAAGCAATGAGGTTACTTTTTGAAATACCAATAGATGATTTTTTAGATTTAGAGCAAATTATGCAAGACGATTATTTTGGTTGAAATCTGGGATTTGCAAACGAAACTTTAGAGTAAAGTCTGAAAAATGATGATGATAACCAAATTAATAGTATTATCACTATTACTAATAAATAGGTAATCATTCGCGGAAATAAAGCTAAACATTTAACTATTTAGCATCTAAATTTTTTTTTAATGTATAAATATCATGTTCAACAATTCTATTAATAGTAAAATTCTTTCAATGATTAGTGAATTGTCTTCGTGGCTACAAGATTTAAGAGTATTTTGTCTTATATATTTTTTAACAGTTGTAATATTAATTGTTGTGCTCAGAAAAGCAAAATGGCAACCTTCAAAATTCGGTTATATCTATGTATTCTCAGCCCCTTTGATAATTTATCAGATAATTTCAAATTTTATGGCTGAAGCTATCAAATATGATACTTTTTTTAGCTTTATTTCAAGTGAGTTCGCTACAGGATTGATAGTATTGCGATTTACATCAGTGTTCTTATGCTGGTTTTTATTTAAACATTTATATAATAGTTCATCATCAGATTTAATGAATAAATATATATCTTTAAACTACTCTTTTTATTTAGGAGTAGTACTGTTTTTATGGATTTACACTTTATTTTCTCCTTTTGATAACTTGCAACTTATTGAAAACTTTCGCCAAAATATCTTGATTCATTTTGGTCACTCAGTTGATAGTAGCAATATTGATTATATTATTGAAAATTTCAGAAAAGTACAATCTTATAATTTAAACCGTGATCTTGGACAAGAAGAGGCTATTAAAATGTGGGTTGAAAAATATAGGTTTATCGTCACTCAAGATGGTCAAGTTTTTTCGCCACCTGAACTAAATGAATCTATTGACAAAATAATTTCAAAATTTAGTGAGATAATCAAGTTTTTCTTTACAGTAGTAAGTTATTGTCTATTTTATATAGTCGATGATTGGATTATTTTTGATCAATATAAATTATTTACTAATGATAAATTTTGAAAATTTGACTTTTATAAAGTACATATCGCAAATAGACTTATACTTTTGAGTATGATTTCATCTTTTTCTTTGATTATTTTTGCAATATTAAAACTAGTTATTCAAGCACATTCATATCTATTCAATGATGTGGTAGAGCCAATTATTTTATACATTTTATTACTGGCAATTGCAGTATTAGGTTGGGTCTTACTTATAATATATTTTGGAAAAATTTTACAATTACTTTCCAAAAGTAACATTATTTCAATTAGACAAAAATTAGCTGCTGAAGCCAAGGAGATCACTAAAAATGACTGACGTAAAGCATATCGAATTTGAAGAAAGTTCAGGGAATATTTTTGCAGATCTAGAACTAGAAAATGCAGATGAACTCCTGATTCGCGCACAAATTGGATTCCACGTAGCGACTATACTCAAAGATCGCAATCTAAAACAAAAAGATGCTGCCAAGTTACTGCATATTAAACAGCCAGATGTATCACACCTGATGAATGGTCACTTTAGCCGTTTTACTACCGATAAACTTTTGGACTTTCTAAGACGATTAAATCAGAAAGTAACAATTGAAATTAGTCCTCATCATGAAGGTGAACCTTTTCAAGCTGTAACTTTTGCAGAAACGATATGATAGAAATGAAATTACAAGAACTACTCCAAAATAAGCGCAATAAAATCATAGAGATTGCCAAAAAACATGGCGCATATAATGTGCGAGTGTTCGGGAGTGTAGCCAGAGGAGAAGAAACCCCAAGCAGCGACATTGATTTTCTGGTTGATTACGATCTCACAAAAATTAGCCCTTGGTTTCCTGGAGGATTATTAGCTGATTTAGAAGATTTATTAGGCTGTAAAGTTGATATTGTGACTGAACAAGGACTACATAGTTTAATTCGTGAACGAATCTTAATTGAAGCAGTTGAACTATGAAAGAAGATCGGGTTTATATAGAATATATTTTGGAGTGTATTAACCTAATTGAAACCTACTGTAAAGGTGGAAAAGAAGAGTTCTTAAATAGTCTAATGGTACAAGATGCTATTTTAAGGAGATTGCAAACTTTAGCTGAATCTACTCAGCGTCTTTCTAATGATTTGAAACAAAAAAATTCAGATATTGATTGGCGTAATATTTCAGGATTTAGAAATATTTTAGTTCATGATTATTTAGGTGGAATTGACCTCAATCTCGCTTGGGAAGTAGTGAATACTTATTTATCTGATCTGAAAAATAAGCTAGAAAAAATCTTACAAGAGATTTAGTATCTAAATAGAATGGTGCAGCTACATCTTACGAATTAGCTTTTGTCGCAATCAAGCCATCTCTCTGCATTGCTACTCAACTTATTAGAAGATATGTAGACATTAAAAAAGATGCCCGATGAAGGACATCTTATAAGTCATTTACTTAACAGTCTAGAGAGATTTGATTTTCTCAGTTTATTGACTGTAAGCATCTAAGTTGATTTGCACTGGTTGAATATCCCAGATTTGCTCACAGTATTCCTTGATAGTGCGATCGCTCGAAAATTTACCCATTCTGGCTGAGTTTAAGATCGACATTTTTGTCCACTGGTCTTGATCCTGATAAGTCTGGGAAACTTTATCTTGACAGTCAATATATGCCTGATAATCTGCCAACAGCATATAGGGATCATCGTAAAGCAAAGAATCAACGATAGGCTTGAATAGCTTGGTATCTCCATGGCTAAAGTCTCCATGGGCAACACGATCAATTACTGCTTTTAGCTCTGGATTACTATCGTAATAAGACATGGGATCGTACCCATCTGCCTTCATTTGATAAACTTCCTCGGCAGTTAGACCAAAGAGGAAAAAGTTTTCCGCCCCAGCTTCTTCGCGGATTTCAATATTTGCCCCATCAAGAGTACCAATGGTCAATGCTCCATTCATGGCAAACTTCATATTTCCTGTACCAGAAGCTTCTTTCCCTGCGGTGGAAACTTGTTCCGATAAGTCCGCAGCCGGGTAAATTTTTTGACCCAAGGACACATTAAAATTAGGCAAGAAAACCACTTTCAAACGTCCTCTAACGTCAGGATCTTTGTTGACTACTTCTCCCACCGCATTGGCAAATTTAATGATTAGTTTTGCCATAAAGTAGCCAGGAGCAGCTTTTCCGCCAAAGATAAAGGTACGGGGAACCAGATCAATATTAGGATTGTGCTTAATACGGTTATAGAGAGTGATGATGTGTAGCACCATCAAATGTTGACGCTTGTATTCGTGAATCCTTTTAACCAAGACATCAAAGATGGAATTAACATTCACTTCAATGTTGGTGGTTTTTTGGATTTGCATCGCCAAAGTAATTTTGTTCTGGCGCTTGATTTCTCGCCACTGTTGACAGAACTCAGGATCATCAACAAACTTTTCCAAAACTTGCATTTCATCCAGGTTTTTCAACCAAGAGTCACTTTGGATTTTTTCAGTTACTAGCTTCGCCAGTCTAGGGTTACTTAACAAGATCCAGCGACGAGGAGTAACACCGTTGGTCTTATTGAAGAACTTTTCGGGCCATAGTTTAGCAAAACCCTGAAGAGTATACTTTTGTAGTAGTTTGGTGTGTAGAGCAGCGACACCATTGATGGCATGACTTCCGACACAGGCTAAGTTGGCCATCCGAACTTTTTTCTCCGCTCCCTCTTCGATGATCGAAAGTTCTGAAGCCAGATCTTCATCATCAGGGAACCAAATACGAATATCTTCCAAGAAACGATGATTGATTTCATAGATGATTTCAATATGTCTGGGCAACATACGGCTAAATAAAGTAACCGACCATCTTTCTAAAGCTTCTGGTAGCAGTGTGTGGTTTGTATATGCCAGAGTTTTTTGGGTAATGTTCCAAGCCTGATCCCAATCCATACCATGCTCATCCACCAAAAGGCGCATCAATTCGGCTACCGCCACTGCGGGGTGGGTATCGTTGAGTTGAATCGCTGCTCGCTCGTGGAAGTTGCAAAGATTAGGATGAACATTGAGGTGTATCCGCACCAGATCATGTAAAGAAGCAGAGACAAAGAAGTATTGCTGTGCCAGACGCAGTTCTTTACCCTGGGGAGTGTTGTCGTTGGGGTAGAGTACCTTAGAAATAGTTTCGGAACTCATTTTTTCGGCAACTGCGCGGTCGTAATTACCCGCGTTAAATGCCTCAAAGTTAAACTGTTCACTGGCTTCCGCTTTCCATAGTCGTAGTGAGTTTACCGTATTGGTACGATATCCAGGCACAGGGGTGTCGTAAGGAACAGCTTTCACCTTGCGATCGCAAATCCAACTCACGCGATCATTTCCTTGTTCGTCACGGTAGCTTTCAGTATGTCCACCCAACTTAATCTCGACGGAATCTTCGGGGCGGGCAATTTCCCAAGGATTTTTGAATAACAGCCAATTATCCGGAATTTCAGCTTGCCAACCGTCTCGCAACGCCTGATGAAAGATGCCAAATTCATAACGAATACCATAACCGATAGCAGGCATTTCCAAGTTAGCCAGAGAATCCAGGAAACAGGCAGCAAGTCTGCCTAAACCTCCGTTACCTAAGCCGGGATCGGGTTCTTCTTCCACTAAATCTTCGATATTTAAGTCAAATTCACCGACTACTTGACGCATCTTCTCATAGATGCCCAAGGATATGAGGTTGTTCTCTAAATGACGACCCATCAAAAACTCGGCGGAGAGATAGGAGACTACTTTAACGTTATCTTCATAGTAGGTGCGTCCAGTTTTAATGAAGCGGTGTAGTAGACGATCTCGTACAGTATAGGCTAACGCCTGATAATAATCATGGAGAGTAGCGTTAGATTCATCTTTGCCCTGAATATAAAACAGGTTATCGGCAAAGGCACGTTTGAGAGTCTCGACACTCATGCCTGTGCGGTCGTCTTCTACGTGAATCGTGCGATTAGCCAAATTACCGGTAGTAACGTTTTGACCAAGCTTTTGAGAAGTTTTTATGTCCATATTTCCCTAAAGATGATGTTTAAATAGATAGTTGCTTACGGTCTAGACAGGCAATCTCATAATAAAAATTGCGATGGGGCAACGCCGCTTAAATCCAATTTTCCTATAACCGACTTCTATATTGCCATGTCGAATTTGGACTGACTGTTTATAGGGTACTACTAGATTCGGCTAACTAGGGTTGTCAAGACCCAAGCCTTAATCTTTGGTTTAGAAACGAGGCTCTTAATTTAATCTTTTAATTTAGCCTTTTGGCCCTAAACCAATTTTGCCAGCATACACAGCGCGATCGCCTAATTCTTCTTCGATTCTCAATAAGCGATTATATTTTGCCACCCTTTCGCTACGGCACAGGGAACCAGTTTTAATCTGCCCTGCACGAGTGGCAACAGCTAGATCAGCAATAGTCGTATCCTCGGTTTCACCAGAACGATGACTAATTACGGAACGATAGCCGCTACGGGTTGCTAGTTCGATGGTTTCTAGAGTTTCAGTAAGAGTACCAATCTGATTTAGTTTGATCAAGATGGCATTGCCTACACCTAAATCGATCCCTTTTTGTAGTCTAGTTTTATTGGTAACAAACAGGTCATCTCCCACCAGTTGAATCCTGTCACCTATTTTGTCTGTCAACATTTTCCAGCTATCCCAATCATCTTCGTGTAAGGCATCTTCAATGGAAATGATGGGATATTTTTCGACTAACTCCCCGATGTAGCTAATAAACTCTTCTGGGGAATGAGCCTCACCGTCATAGGTATATTTTCCATCGGCATAAAATTCACTAGCGGCCACATCCATCGCTAAGGCAATTTCCGATCCTGGCTTGTAGCCAGATTTTTCGATCGCGGTAATCAATAGATCTAGAGCTTCTTGGTTAGAACCCAAGTTTGGAGCATAGCCTCCTTCGTCCCCGACTCCCGATAGTAAACCTTTTTCTCCCAGAACTTTACTCAAAGTAGCAAATACTTCGGCACCCCAACGTAAGGCTTCTTTAAAGGAATCTGCCCCCACAGGCATAATCATAAACTCTTGAAAGTCAACGTTATTGTCTGCATGGGAACCACCGTTGATCACGTTCATCATCGGCACTGGTAGCACATTAGATAAGGGGCCTCCCAGATAACGGTAAAGAGGTAATTCTACTTCTGTTGCTGCCGCTTTAGCCGTAGCCAGAGAAACTGCCAAAATCGCATTGGCACCCAGATTCTTTTTATTGGGGGAGCCATCCCGCTCAATCATAATCTGATCCACCGTTGCTTGTTCTAAAGCATCTACCTCTAACAATTCAGGGGTAATTTTTTCTTTGACATTACGGACTGCGGTGAGGACTCCTTTGCCCCCATAGCGGCTATTATCACCGTCCCTTAACTCATGGGCTTCAAAACTACCTGTGGATGCACCACTAGGTACCTGGGCTAATCCGACAACTCCAGTCTCTAAACGGACTTCCGCTTCAATAGTAGGACGACCACGAGAGTCTAAAATTTCTCTAGCAGCGATCGCTTCAATAACAGCTTCTGATTGGTTAAGCATCAACTCTCCTTTCTGAATAAATATATTTCTGTCGAGATGTAGGCGAAAATTAATATATCTTTTTTCGTGACAATAAGGTTAATTCGGCTGATTGGGGAATGGGAATAGGAAACAGAAAATTAGCATAAAACTCTCCTAGCTCACTACTCCTCCATCCCCAATACTGCTCTAGGCAGTAACTAGCATCTCGGTTTCTTTAGCTGCCATAGCTAAAATTAGGTCGATCGCCCGATTGGAATAGCCCCATTCGTTGTCATACCACGCTACAACCTTAAAGAAGTTGTTGTTTAATTCCATACCTGCACTAGCATCAAAAATACTAGAATGGGAATCTCCAGTAAAGTCGGTAGAAACAACTGGTTCATTAGTGTAGCCTAAGACTCCCTCCATTGATCCCAAGGAGGCTGTTTCCATCGCCTGACAAATTTCTGCGTAGCTAGTGGCTTGTTCGGTACGAAATGTCAGATCTACCACTGAGACATCAGGAGTGGGTACCCGCATCGCCATGCCTGTTAGCTTTCCTGCTAGTTCGGGTAACACTAAAGCCACTGCCTTGGCTGCGCCTGTGGAAGCAGGGATAATATTCTGACCCGCACTACGTCCTGAACGCAGGTCTTTTTTATTAAATCCGTCTACTGTCGCTTGAGTGGCGGTGGTGGCATGAATAGTAGTCATCAAGCCTTCTTTCAAACCGAAGTTATCGTTGATCACTTTAGCAATGGGTGCCAGACAGTTAGTGGTACAACTTGCGTTAGAAACGATCGCATCAGTTCGGGGATCAAAGCTATCGTGATTAACTCCCATCAATAGAGTTTTAACCTGATCGGGATCTTTAGTCGGTGCCGAGATCACGACTCTTTTTGCACCTGCGGTCAAGTGCTTTGATGCTCCTTCATGGGTAGTAAATAGTCCTGTGGCTTCAACGACATAATCTACCTCATACTCTCCCCAGGGTAACTCTTCAGGATTTCTGACTGAGATACAGGGTATGTGCTTGCCATTGACCACAATGCCGTTATCCTGTGCCTCCACACTACCCCTAAAACGACCATGGGTAGAATCGTATTTTAGTAGATAGGCGATCGCTTCTGCGGGAACTAAATCATTGATGCAGACAAATTCTATTTGAGGATTATCTAGTCCTGCACGAAATACTAATCTGCCAATGCGTCCGAAACCGTTAATCGCTACTCTTACGGTTGCCATTGTTACTCCTTGAAATATTGTGTGCGCTAAATCAATCAATAAATTCTCTAATTTCGCCCTCAACGTTGCTCGTTATAGTTTTTTGGACAAGGCTTACTCTTTATTAAATCTAGAAAATTCAGTTTGAAAAATAGAAAATTGCTTAAGAAAAAATTGCTTAACGAGCCAGAGTCCCGTTATTTCGCAGAGAGATCGCCAAAAGAGTGAGCAATACATCAAGATACCCTGACAATTTTAATAATTTGTTATTTTTGGGGAATTTTAGAAACATCAGCTTGCTAATTAAAATAAATAAGTTTTAA